>JBEVDH010000067.1:0-14676 GCA_040514115.1 Comamonas sp.
AAAACCATTGCCGACGGCGGCGCCGACGCGTTCTACAAAGGGCCGGTGGCGCAGGGCATCGTCAACAAGATCAAGGCCACCAGCGGCGGCACGCCCGCCGTCGCCATCACCCCGGGCCTGACGGAGCTGAGCGATCTCGCCAACTACCAGGCCAAGCGCCGCGAGCCGGTCTGCAGCACCTACCGCGCGTACTGGGTCTGCGGCATGTCGCCGCCCTCGTCCGGCGGCATTGCGGTCGCCTCGGCGCTGGGCATTCTGGAGAACTTCGACCTGGCAAGCCACAAGCCCACCCAGATCGATCTCGAAGGCGGCAAGCCCACGGTGATGGGCGTGCATCTGGTCAGCGAAGCCGAACGCCTGGCCTATGCCGACCGCGACAAGTACGTGGCCGACACCGACTTCGTGGCGCTGCCCGGCGGCTCGCCGGCGGCGATGCTGGACAAGGCCTATCTGCGCAGCCGCGCCGCCCTGATCAGCACCACCCGCAGCATGGGCACGGCCAACGCCGGCGTCTTCGGCAGCACGCCCGCGGGCGTGAGCGCGATCGACGAGCGCGGCACCACGCACTTCACCATTGTCGACAAGCAGGGCAATGCCGTCGTGATGACGACCACGGTGGAAGCCGGCATGGGCTCCTACCACATGACCCAGGGTTTCCTGCTCAACAACCAGCTCACCGACTTCTCGGCCACGCCCACCGACAGCACCGGCGCGGCCGTGGCCAACCGCGTCGAAGCCGGCAAACGCCCGCGCAGCTCGATGGCGCCGACGCTGGTGTTCAGGAAGAATACGGATGGCAGCCGGGGCGAGTTCGTGATGGGCACGGGCTCGCCCGGTGGCGGCACCATCATCCAGTACGTGGTCAAGACCGTGGTCGGCGCCCTGGACTGGGGGCTGGACGCACAGCAGGCCACCTCGCTGGTGGATTTCGGCGCCAGCAACAGCGCCACCACTTCGCTCGGCGGTGAGCATCCGAGCATCAACACCGCCAACGGCGGCGCCGACGACCCGCTGATCACCGGCCTGCGCGCGCTGGGCCACACGGTGTCCACGAGTGCCCAGTCCAGCGGCATCGGCACCATCATGCGCGTGCAGCGCAATGGCCAGAGCGTGCTGCAAGGCGGCGCCGATCCGCGCCGCGAAGGCGTGGTGCTCGGGGATACGTTTCAGCCCTGAGACAGTGTCAGTCCGCTGAAAAGCGCCGGCCGCGAGCCATTGCGGCCGGCGCTTTTTCATGGCGATCCGGCTGCCCCGGCCACTGCCTTTGACGGACCCCAGGCCAACACGTATCATTAAAAGATACTTGAGTGGCGAGTTCCGCCGTCCGGCAACGTGCAGTCAAAGGAGAGCAGATGCAACCTATTCCTTCACCCTATGCCAACCCGCAGGCGGTGGCCTCCTATGCGCAGGGCACTCCACGCAAGGTACCGGGCCTGTCCGATCTGCACCGCATGACGATGCTGCTTCTGGCACAGCACGCGCCTGCTTGCGCCCGCATCCTGGTGGTGGGCGCTGGCGGCGGACTGGAGACCAGCGCCATGGCCGAGGCGCAGCCGGGCTGGCGCTTCATTGGAGTGGACCCATCGCCTGCGATGCTGGAGCTGGCGCGGCGCACGGTGCTGCCCTTTGCCGATCGGATCGAGCTGCGGGAGGGAACGGCGCCACAGGCACCGGCCGGGCCCTTCGATGGGGCTACCTGCCTGCTGACGCTGCACCACCTCGATCGACGCGAGCGGCTGCAGACGCTGCGGGCAATCCACTGCCGCCTCAAGCCGGGGGCGCGGCTCGTGGTGGCGGGCCATACGGCGGTGCCACCCGATGCCGTGCAATGGATGGCGCGCTCGATTGCTTTTGGCGACCATGCGGGCCCTGACTGGGACCAGGCCGGCGCCCGCGCCGCGGTGATGACCGAGCGGCTGCCGCTGCTCACTCCCGCCGAGGAAGAAGAACTGCTGCGCGAGGCCGGCTTTGTGGAGGTCGGCTTGTTCTATGCCGCCTTTTCCTTTCGCGGCTGGGTGGCCACCGCCGGCCACCCGTAAATCCGGGCGCCGCGCGCGGCCCGAACCCGGCTGTGCCTACCAGCGCACGCCAAACGCGCCTTCGAGCTCCGCCACCTGTTCGGGCGTCAGCGGGGCAGGGCGCGGCGCCAGCATCATCCACAGCCGCGCGGTTTCCTCCAGTTCCTCGAGCGCATGGCAGGCCTGCGTCACGCTCGGCGCCCAGACCACCGGGCCCAGGCGTTCGAGCAGCACGCCGCGCACGTCCGATGCCAGCGCGGCGACCTGTTCGGCCACGCTGGGAGCGCCGGGGCGCGCATAGGCAATCAAGGGCACGCGGCCGATCTTCATCACCTGGTAGGGCGTGATCGGCGGCAGCACCGCCTCGGGCGCGGCGACACCGGCCAGCGTCAGCGCGACCAGATGCGTCGAATGCGTGTGCAGCACGCAGCGTGCCTTGGCGTTGCGCGCGTAGATGCCGCGGTGCAGCGCCAGCGTCTTGGAGGGCTTGTCGCCGGAGATCCATTCGTTGTTCGAATCGACCTTGGCCAGGCGCGCGGGGTCGAGCTTGCCCAGGCAGGCGTCGGTCGGCGTGATCAGCCAGCCATCGTCCAGGCGCGCGCTGATATTGCCCGCGGTCCCGGTGGTGTAGCCGCGCGCGTGCAGGCTCGCGCCGACCTCGCAGATTTCCTCGCGCAGCCGCGCTTCGTCGTCGAGATAGCTGATCACGCGCCGGCTCCATCGAGGTGCTTGAGCGCCTTGTCGAAGAAGTCCTCGCTGCCGAAGTTGCCCGACTTGAGCACCACGGCCAGCGCGTGGTCATCGCCCAGCGATTGCGTCTCGGGCACGCCCGGGTCGATCTGGCGGCCGATGCGCAGCGCCTGCAGCTCCAGCGCCTGGATCACCGCGCCCGAGGTCTCGCCGCCGGCCACCACAAAGCGGCGCGTGCCCGAGGCGCGCAGCTGCGCCGCGACCTGGCCCAGCGCCTCTTCGATCAAGGCCCCTGCGCGCGCCACGCCCAGCTCGGCTTGCACGCGGCGCACTTCCTCGGGGCTGCTGGTGGCATAGACCAGCGCGGTCTCGCCGACGCGGGCCAGCGCCAGCGCCGCGGCCACGACGTCCTCGCCGCGCGCCAGCGCCAGCGGGTCGATGCGGTAGGCCGGGCGGCCGCTGCGCAGCCAGGCCGCGACCTGGCCGTTGGTGGCCTTCGAAGCGCTGCCCGAGAGCACGACGGCGCGGCCGTCGATGCGCGGCAACTGGCCCGCGTCGCTGCCGCGCAGCTTGCCCAGCCGGCGGAAGTTCGCCGGCAGGCCCTGCGCCACGCCCGAGCCGCCAGTGATCAGCTGTGCGTCGGCGCAGGCTTCGCCCAGCGTGACGAGATCGGCGTCGCTGATCGCGTCCGCGATGGCCAGGCGCACGCCGTCGGCACGCAGCGCGGCAATGCGCTCGCGCACGCCCTGCGCGCCCTGCGCCACGGCGGGCTGGGCAATCAGCCCGACCTTGGCCTGGCTTTGCGACTGCAGCACGCGCACCAGATCCGGGTCGCGCATCGGCGTGAGCGGGTGGTTTTCCATGCCCGATTCATTGAGCAGGCGCTGGTTGACGAACAGGTGGCCCTGGTAGACGGTGCGACCGGCGCCGGGAAAGGCCGGGCAGGCAATCGCGAAATCGGCGCTCAAGGCCTGCTGCAGCGCCTCGGCCACGGGGCCGATGTTGCCCGCGGCGGTGGAGTCGAAGGTCGAGCAGTACTTGAAGAAGAACTGGGTGCAGCCCTGGGCCTGCAGCCAGCGCAGTGCTTGCAGACTCTGGGCCACGGCTTCTTCCACCGGGGCGGTGCGCGACTTCAGTGCAATGACGATCGCGTCGGCATCGAGCGAGGCCGCCAGCGCGGCCGAAGGCACGCCGATGGTCTGCACCGTGCGCATGCCGCCGCGCACAAGGATGTTGGCCAGGTCGGTGGCGCCGGTGAAATCGTCGGCGATGCAACCCAGCAAGGGTGGAAGCTTGTTCATAGGTCTTGTGAAAGTGTGAATAAATGGTACGCGACTTCACAAATTTGAACAACCAAGGGGAATCCCTGTGATTTCATGTGATGTTTTGTGAATAATAGACGCACGCGCTGCCTTCACTGCACTGGACCACTATGAATTTCGAGCTTCTGTTTGCCGACCAACCCGAGCGCAAGGTGCGCTACAGCCTGACCGGCGCCAAGGGCGGCTTTGCCCGCACGCTGCTGGCGCAGACGCGCCTGATGCCGCGCCTGATCCCCTCCGCGCTGTGCGACCTGGATGTGCCCGGCCTGCGCGCCATGTGTGAAGAACTGGGATATCCCGCTGGTCAGCTGGTCGAATGCCACAGCGCTGCCGATATCGCCGCCTTGCCCGCCGATGCGATCTGCCTGGTGGCCGACGCCGGCCTGCTGCGCCACGTGGCGCACGACATCCTGGTCGAGGCCACGGGCAATCCCAAGGTCGGCTACCGCGTGGCCTGCGAGGCCATCGAGGCCGGCCGCCATGTCGCCATGGTGAGCAAGGAAGTCGACACCGTCGCCGGCATCACCATGTCGCGCCTGGCCAAGGCCCGGGGCGTGGTCTACACCACCGCCGACGGCGACCAGCCCGCGAACCTGATCGGCTGGGTCAGCTGGGCACGCGTGCTGGGCCTGGAAATCGTGGCCGCCGGCAAGTCGGGTGAATACGACCTGGTGTTCGATCCGCGCACCGGCAACGTGCGCCAGCTCGACGAAACCCGCTCGATCCCCGAGATGGCGGATCTCTTGAGCCTGGGCGACGACATTCCCGCGACGCTGGCCGCGCGCCGCGCCGCGCTCAAGGGCTGGAAAACCAACGCCACCGCCGATTATTGCGAGATGGCCGTGGTCGCCTCGAACACCGGCCTCACGGCCGATGTCGAAGCCATGCACTACCCCGTGGCGCGCACCGCCGAGCTGGCCGATATCTACGCGCTGCGCGAAGACGGCGGCGTCCTGAGCCGTACCGGCGTCATCGACGTGTTCAACGTGCTGCGCCTGCCCGACGAAGCGAGCTTTGGCGGCGGCGTATTCGTGATCGTGCGCACTGGCGACGCCCCGACGTGGCAGCTGCTGGCGCAAAAGGGCCATGTGGTCAGCCGCAACGGCCGCTACGCCTGCATGTACCTGCCCTACCATTTCATGGGCGTGGAAACGCCGATCAGCCTGCTCAACGCCGTGCTGCACGGCCGCGCCTCTGGCAGCGACAAACCGGCCCAGCATGCGATCCTCGCCGGCCGCGCGATCGAGCGCATTCCCGCGGGCACCGTGCTGCGCATGGGCGGCCACCACCACGACGTGACCGGCGTCAAGCCGGTGTTGCTGGCACGTGCCGAGGCCGCGGCCGACGTCGCGCCGCTGTACCTGGCCGCGCACGCCACGACGGCGCGCGAGATCCAGGCCGGCGAACTGATCACGCTGGCCGATATCTCGGGCGACGATCCGGCGCTGCGCGCGGCCTGGCTCGCCGGTCTGAAAGACTGAAGCGCGGCCCCATGAACGAGACCGCCACACATTCCAGCGTTCGCGCTGCGGGGATGATTCCCGAGCAGCGCCGCGAGACCATCGTGCGCCAGCTGCACAAGCACCAGGTGCTGAGCCTGCACCAGCTCACCGAACTGCTCGGCTGCTCGCACATGACGGTGCGCCGGGATGTGGCGGCGCTCGAGGACCAGGGCCGGGTCTACGCCGTGCCCGGCGGCGTGCGCATCGCCAGCCACCAGACCGTGGAGCCCACGCACCAGGCGAAATCGGTCACCGAGCTGCCGCAAAAGCGCGGCATCGCCGCCCAGGCCGCCGCTTTGCTCAAGCCGGGCATGACGGTCTACCTGGACGCCGGCACCACGGTGTCTTGCCTGGTCCCGCGCATCGTTGCGCTGACCGACATGACGGTGATCACCAACGATTTTCATATCGCGCTGATGCTGTCCGACGCGCCCCAGGTCACGGTGGTGCACACCGGCGGGGTGCTCGACCACCGCAATGGCTCGAGCATCGGCCCGCTGGCCGCGGCCACGCTGCGCCAGCTCGTGGCCGACATTTCCTTCCTCTCGGCCAGCGCCTGGGATCTGGAGCGCGGCGTCACGACGCCCTCGGCGCCGAAGGTCGAGGTCAAGCGCGCGGCGCTGGGCATCGGCTCGCAGCGCGTGCTGCTGGCCACCAGCGCCAAATATGGCACCTACGGCACGTACCGCGTCGCGGCGCTCAGCGAGTTCGATCTGATCGTCACGGACGACACGCTGTCCGAAGCGGCAGCGCAGCGCATGCGCGAAGCCGGGCTCGATCTGGAGATCGCCCGCGCCGCGCCCGATGCAGCCGCAGAGCCGCACTGATGACTCAATTCAAAAAACTGGAGATATAGCCATGGCCTTTCGCATCCAATTGTCTGCTCTTGCCGTTGCGGCACTGTGCACCGCGTCCTTCGCGGCCTCGGCCCAGCAAAACTGGCCGACCCGGCCGGTCACCATGGTCGTGGCCTACCCCGCCGGCGGCGCGGCCGACATGCTCGCGCGCCTGGTCGCGCCCAAGATGTCGGCCGTGCTGGGCCAGCCCATCGTGATCGAGAACCGCGGCGGTGCCGCGGGCCAGATCGGCGCCGGCTATGTGGCGCAGGCCAAGCCCGATGGCTACACCATCCTGGTGGACGGCGGCGGTTACGCGATCAACCCGACGCTGTTCCCCAAGCTGCCCTACGACCCGGCCAAGGCCTTCGCGCCGGTCGGCATCCTGGGCGTGTTCCCGCTGGTGCTGGTGGTGACCCCGAACCACCCCGCCAAGACCACCGCCGAGCTGGTGCAGATGGCGCGCTCCGCGCCCGACTCGGTGTCCTATGCCTCGCCCGGCACGGGCTCGACCCAGCATCTGGCGACCGAGCAGTTCCTGCAGCAGGCCAAGGCCAAGATGGTGCACATTCCCTACAAGGGCGGCACCCCGGCGATGGCCGACGTCATGGGCGGGCATGTGCCGGTCTACGTTGCCAACATCGGCTCCTCGCTGTCGAACATGAAGGCCAACAAGCTGCGCCCGCTGGCCGTCATGGCCGCGCGCCGTTCGCCTTTGCTGGCTGACGTGCCGACGCTGGCCGAAGCCGGCGTGCCCAACGCCGAAGCCTACGAATGGAACGGCATGTTCATGCCCGCGGGCGTGCCCCCGGCAGTCGCTGCCAAGCTGAACCTGGCGCTCAAGACCGCGCTCGAGGCCCCCGATGTCAAGGAGCGCATCACCAGCGTGGGCGGCGAGCCCTTCACCGGCGGCACCGCCGAAGTCAAGAAGTTCATCGACCTGCAGGTGCAGCGCATGGGCAAGGTGATGCGCGACGGGAACATCCGCGCGGAATAAGAGCGGCCAACACGACCCTTGAGACGTCGTTGTGTTGCCTTGCCGTGCTACTTGCACTGTCTGCGGCAACACGCCTAGTCTCAACCGCAAATCTGAGATTTGCTGGGTCGTGTTAGCCGCTCTAAGCGCTGCGGCGCGCCGGTCCGGGGATGCCACCCGGCGGCGCCTTCAAGGTGCTTTCCTGGCTCGTGGCGCCAGGAACATAATGGCAGCGGACATGGCCAACCCTTGCGCGTGCGCAGGAGCTCAAGATGCAGCGCTGTCACTTCATCCCGGATGCCGTGCTCGAACGCCTGGCCGGCGAATCCCGCAGCATCCCGAACGCCGCGGGCCGCAGTGCCCGCCTGAGCCGGCAGTTGCGCGCTACGCGCCTGCAGGCCGACGGGTTCGCCGCACCATCCTCGCTACCGGAGCCCTGCGGCGCAGCACCCGGAGTGACGGTCTTCGATTGCAAGCACACGCTGGACCTGCCCGGTGCCCGGGTGGCGCAGCCGCAGGACTCGGGCGACGGCGCCGTTCAACGCGCACATGGGGAAAGCGTGCAATTCATGCGCTTTCTGCGCAGCGTGTTCCAGCGCGACTCGCTCGACGACGCCGGCATGGCGCTGGTGTCCTCGGTGCACTACGGGAAGAACACCAACAACGCGCTGTGGAACGGCCAGCAGATGGTCTATGGCGACGGCGACGGCGTGCTGTTTGTCGACATGACGCTGGGCCGTGATGTGATCGGCCACGAGCTGACCCACGGCGTGGTGCAGCATGCGCTGCGGCACGGGCCGGGCGCGGCGCCCGGGTGGCTGGGCGAGCACCTGGCCGACTGCTTTGGCGCGATGTTCGCGCAGTGGCGCGGGCCACGCGCCGACCCCCGCGACGCCTGGATGATCGGCCACGACGTCCTCGGGCCGGCCCTGCGCCAGCGCGGCCTGCGCTGCGTGCGCGACCTGGCCGACCCCGCAGCAGCGCACTGCCTTGCGCCCCAGCCCGCGCATCGCCGCGACCTGCGCCCGGGCATGGGCCCCTACGACCGCAGCGGCCCACCGAACCGGGCTTTTTGCACGGCCTGCCAATGCATCGGCGGCGCCAGCTGGGACAGCGTGGGCCAGGTCTGGTACCACGCCATGACCCGCGCGCAACTTCCCGCGGGCGTGGACCTGGCCGGGTTTGCCGCCAGTACCCGCCAGGCGGCGGCGACGCTGCTGGGCCAGGCCGGCGAAAAGGCCGTGGATCGCGGCTGGCAAGAAGTCGGGATGTGAATCGCGTGCCCGGCTTATAGGCAATACACCCAGTCCTGTCATTGAGGCAACGAGTCCACATGGCTCCTAAAATAGTTGGCGTCAACCGAGACAGGCCCATGACTGGATGTTTCTATGGTTTCCTGCGTCGACTGTGGTGGGCGGCCATGGCCGCGCTGGTGCTTGCCGCAAGCGGCGCGCAGGCGCAGTCCGGCTACACGCAGACGCGCTACCCGATCGTGCTGGTGCACGGTTTGTTCGGCTTCGACTCGGCCTTGGGGCTGGACTATTTCTATGGCATTCCCGATGCCCTGCGCCAGGGCGGGGCGCGGGTCCATGTGGCGCAGGTATCGGGCATGCACAGCACGGAGGTGCGCGGCGAGCAGTTGCTGTCCCAGGTCAAGAACATCCTCGCGCTGTCCGGCGCCGACAAGGTGCATCTGATCGGGCATTCGCACGGCGGCTTGACGGTGCGCTACGTCGCGGCGGTGGCCCCGCGGCTCGTCGCCTCGGTCACCGCGATCGGTGCGCCCAACCAGGGCTCGCGCCTGGCGGACAAGGTGCGCGACGCAACGCCCGAAGGATCGGCGGCGCAGGTGCTGGCCCACGGCGCGGCCAAGGCGCTGGTGACGCTGACCAGCTTGCTGTCCGGCACCAGTCAGCTGCCGCAGATGCCGGCCGGGGCGCTGAACTCCTTCACCACGGCGGGCATGGCCGACTTCAACCGCCGCTTCCCGCAGGCCGTCCCGGTGGGCTGCGGCCAGGGCGAGGCGCTGGTCGATGGCGTGCGCTACTACTCGTGGACCGGCAACCGGCTGCTGACCAACCCGCTCGATCCCAGCGACCTGCCGCTGGCGCTGCTGAGCCTGGCCTTTGACGAGCCCAATGACGGAATGGTCACCACGTGCTCGTCGCGCCTGGGCACGCACCTGGGCGACTATCCGCACAACCATCTGGACCTGATCAACCAGTTGCTCGGCCTGCGCGGCTGGTTCTCGGTCGATCCGGTGGCGCTGTACCGCCGGCATGCCAACCGCCTCAAGCTGCTGGGGCTCTAGGGTGGCCCCGCATCCCCCTGCCTTGGCGGTTGTCGCCATGGTCCTGGTGCTGGCGCTGGCTGCCGCGCTGTGGCGCCAGCCGCGTCCGGCGGCGCCCGCCGGGGTGCGGTTGTCCAGAGTGGGTGCGACGGCCATTGCGCAGCCTGCACCGGCGGCGTCTGCCGAAGCGCCCACGGACTCGGCACCCGCCGATGATCCGCTGCTGGCTGCGGGCCTGCGCCACACGCTGGAGCAGCTGCTGCTCGAAGCCGGGGAGGCCGGCGATCCGTCCGAGCTCAAGCAGCGCCTGGCCGGCACGATCGGCGCGCATTTCCCGGCTGCGCTGGCGGTGCGCGCATTGGCGCTGGCCGAACGCTATGTCGATTACCGTGTGGCGCTGGGCAGCTTGAAAGCGCCGCACGATGGCAGCGAGCCGGCCGCGCTGCGCCAGGCGCTGCAGGCGCGCGACGCGCTGCGCCGGCACTTCTTCGATGAGGCCGAACACGCCGCGCTGTTTGCGCGCGAGGATGCGCTCGACCGCTACACACTGGCGCGGCTCGAAGCCGCGCACGCCCCGGGGCTGGATGCAGCGCAACGAAGCCGGGCGCTGCGGTCGGCCGACGGTCTGCTGAGCCAGGAGCAGGTGGCGCAATACAGCGCCATCACCACGCATCTCGCGGCCGCGGCGCAAACCGCCGAGTTCGATGCGCGCCACGCCGACGCCGCCACGCGACTTGCCGCGCGCACGGCCAGCTACGGCGCTGCCGCGGCGCAGGCGCTGGCGGTGCTGGACCGGGAGGAGCACGACTGGCAGCAACGGCTTAGCGACTACGGCCAGGCGCTGGCGCAGCCCGGCAGCGACAGCGCCGCGCTGCGCCAGCAGCTGTTCAGCACCGAGGAGCTGCCGCGCGTCGATGCGGCGCTGGCCTTGCGCCAGCTTGCGGCGCCCGGGCCACCAGGCGCCGCACCACCGTCCTAGGGCGTGTTGACACTATTTTTACCAGATGCGTTGCGATCAAAAAGGGCCAAGCGCTAGGCGCCAAACGAAGCTGGGGTGCGGCCCCAGCGAGGCTTGGCAACGCCGCGGGTGGCCCTTTTTGATCGCAACCCGTAGGGAACAGGATGAAAACCGCGCCACTCGTCGTTGCACTCCTAGCCAAGGCCCCGGCCTTGGCGTCGTCACGCGCCTAGATTGGCGCGGTTTTCATCCTGTTCGCACTGGTAAAGAAATAGTGTCAACACGCCCTAGTTCTCCCGCATGCCTTCGCTCGACAGGCTGCGCGCATAAACCGCCAGCACGATGCGCTCCGAATGCACCAGGTATTCGTGCAGCGCATCCGCGGCCTTGGCGTAGTCGCCCGCTTCGGAGAGCTCGAGAATCTGCCGGTTCATGTCCACATAGGGCGCATGCAGGAATTGCGCGTCCTTCATGAAGCCGAAGGCGAGGCGCAGCTCGGCAAGCACCGGGGCAAACATCTGGTTCAGGCGCTCGCTGTCGGCCAGCTCCACGATGGCCATGTGGAAGTCCATGTTGGCCGTGCCGACGATCGACCAGTCGGTCTGCTCGCGCCCGCGCACGCCAGTCTCCACGGCCTGGCGCATGTGCCGCTTGGCCGGATGCAGCGGGTAGGCGTTGCGCAGCGCCTGGCATTCGATCAGCCGGCGCACGCGGTAGATATCGATGATGGCCGCGATCGTCGGCACCGAGACGAAGACGCCGCGGTTGGGCGTGTGCTTGACCAGCCCGTCCTTGGTCAGGATGCGGAAAGCTTCGCGCAGGGTATTTCTGGAAACGCTCAGATCGTCCGCCAGCGCCTGCTCCGAAAGGCGCAGGCCCGGCGACAGCTCGCCGTGCACGATTTTCAGACGCAATTGTTCGGCAATGCGGTCGCTGAGGCTTTCGGAGATGAATGGACGGGCAATGGACATGGTGCGGGACGGATTTGACACGGCACTAGTATCCGGGCTTTTCAGGCCGCTCAGCCGGTTGGCGCGCAAAGTCGTTGCATGGCCTGAAATGGTGCATTTTCCTGCATGCACCAATCGGATATTTTTTTTGCCCTGGCTTGGTGCGTGCAAAGTTTAGTAACTCGGTGTTTCTACTAGTATCAGCCACATTGTTCAACAAAATACAATGGCACGTAATTTGCAATGCTGGTTTTGTTCTCTTCTTTTATTCATGAACAGGGAGTTGGTATGTTGAAAAAATACTGGATGGCTGCAACTTTGGTGGCTGTTGCCACGGGCGCTTCGGCCCAGACCAAGTGGGATCTGCCTTCGGCATATCCCGTTTCCAATTTCCACACCGAAAATCTGATCCAGTTTATCGCCGACGTCGACAAACAAAGCGCCGGCAAGCTGAAAATCCAGGCGCATCCCAACGCTTCGCTGTTCAAGGCCCCGGAAATCAAGCGCGCGGTGCAAAGCGGCCAGGTGCAGGCCGGTGAAATCATCCTCAACAACTTCGAGAATGAAAATCCGCTGTTCGGCCTCGATGGCGTGCCCTTTCTCGCCAAGAGCTATGCCGACGCATTCAAGCTCTACCAGGCACAAAAGCCGGCGCTGGAGAAACTGCTGGCCTCGAGCAATATCAAACTGCTCTACACCGTGCCATGGCAGCCGCAGGGCATGTATGCCAACAAGCAGATCAATGGCGCGGCGGATATGGTCGGCCTGAAATGGCGCGCCTACAGCCCCGCCACGCTGCGCCTGGCCGAACTGGCCAAGGCCCAGCCGGTGCAGATCCAGGCCGCCGAGCTGTCGCAGGCGCTGGCCACCGGTGTCGTGGACTCGTACATGTCCTCGAGCTCGACCGGCTATGACTCCAAGACCTACGAGCACATCAAGTACTTCTACAACGTGCAGGCCTGGCTGCCCAAGAACATCGTCATGGTCAACCTGCGCGCCTTCAATGGCCTGGACAAGCCCACGCAGGAAGCGGTGATGAAGGCTGCCGGCGCAGCGGAGGAGCGCGGCTGGAAGGCCAGCCAGGAAAAGAACACCTGGTACCTGGACCAGCTCAAGTCGCGCGGCATGAACATCGTCGAGCCGAGCGCCACGCTGAACGCCGACTTCAAGAAGATGGGCGACACCATGCTGGCCGACTGGCTCAAGAAGGCCGGCCCCGAGGGCCAGGCCATCGTTGACGCCTACCGGAAGTAAGCATGCCACGGCGTTTTCTCGACCGGGTGTTCGCCTCGGCCTGTGGGCTGGCGGCCTTTTGCGTGTTTGCCATCTTCGCGCTGATGATCGCCGCCTCCGTGGGCCGCATGCTCGGCTGGCGCGTGGGCGGCTTCAACGACGTGGTTGCCTGGCTCAGCGCCGGCGCCGCCTTCCTGTCCATGGCGCATGCGTTCAAGGAGGGGGATTTCGTGCGCGTGACGCTGCTGCTGGAAAAGCTCCCGGCGCCGCTGCGCCGCGGCTTCGAGCTGCTGTCGCTGGCAATTGCCGCCGTCAGCACCGGGTATCTGGCCTGGTGGGCCGGGGCCTCGGCCTGGGACAGCTACCAGTTCAACGATATGGCCGGGGGGCTGGTGGTGATTCCGCTGTGGATTCCCCAGCTGTCCTTCGTCGTCGGCGCGGCGCTGCTGTGGCTGGCGGTGGTCGACGAGCTGCAGCGCGTGGCGCGCGGCTTCAAGCCGCGCTATGTCACCGTGGTCGAAGAGCGCCATGCGGCGGGCGATTTCTCCAGCGATGTATGAGGACTCCCATGAAATCCCAACAATCCGCCGCACGGGTCGGCAATGCAGGCCTGCCTGCGCTTAACAGGACGCCACGCACATGCTAGTTTCCATTGGAGCGATGCTGCTCGTCGCGATGCTGGTGCTGCTGGCCAGCGGCGTGTGGATCGGCATGACGCTGGGCATCACGGGCTGGATCGGGCAGGCCTTCTTCACCAACACGCCGCCGGGCATGAACCTGTTCTCGGCGTTCTGGGAGTCGAACGTCTCCTGGGAACTCGCGGCGCTGCCGCTGTTCGTGTGGATGGGGGAAATCCTGTTTCGCACCAAGCTGTCGGAGCAGATGTTCTCGGGCCTCGCGCCCTGGCTCAACCGCGTGCCGGGCCGCTTGATGCACACCACCGTGCTGGGCTGCGGCGTGTTCGGTTCGGTCTCGGGCTCCTCGGCCGCGACCTGCGCGACGATCAGCAAGGTCGCGCTGCCCGAGCTCAAGCGCCGCGGCTACAACGAGCAGCTCGCGCTGGGCTCGCTGGCCACGGCGGGTACGCTGGGCATCCTGATTCCGCCGTCGATCACCATGGTGGTGTACGCGGTGGCGGCCGACGCCTCGATCATCCGCATCTTCCTGGCCGGGTTCCTGCCGAGCTTTCTGCTGATGGCGCTGTTTTGCGGCTACATCGCCTGGTGGAGCATCCGCAACAAGCACCTGATGCCGCCGCCCGAACCCGCGACCACGTTTGCGCAGAAGATGCGCGCCAGCGCCTCGCTGATTCCCTGCGCGCTGCTGATCGTGTTCATCGTGTGGGTGCTGATCGCGGGCTGGGCCACGGCCACCGAATGCGCGGCCTACGGCGTGCTCGGCTCGCTGGCGATTGCCGCGGCCGGGCGCAGCCTGACCTGGAGCAACTTCAAGGCCGGGCTGATGGGCGCCACGCGGCTGTCGTGCATGATCATGTTCATCCTGGCCGGGGCCGCGTTCCTGACCAAGACCATGGCCTTCACCGGCATCCCGCGCGCGCTGGCGGAATGGGTCGATGCGATGCAGTTGAGCCCCTACGCGCTGATCGGCGCGCTGGTGGTGGTCTATCTGGTGCTGGGAACGGCACTGGACGGCATCTCGATGATCGTGCTGACCAGCGCCGTCGTGCTGCCGATGATCCAGCTCGCGGGGTTCGACCTGATCTGGTTCGGCATCTTTGTCGTGCTGCTGGTGGAGATTGCCGAGGTCACGCCTCCGGTGGGGTTCAACCTCTTCGTGCTACAGAGCATGACGGGGAAGGACAGCAACACCATTGCGCGCGCCGCGATTCCGTTTTTCCTTTGCCTGATCGTCTGCGTGGTGCTGATCACCGTCTTTCCCGA
>JBEVDH010000137.1:0-8388 GCA_040514115.1 Comamonas sp.
GGCGACCCGACGCAGGCGCACATGGTGGCCATCGACGCGCGCGCGCCGCTCTACGACGGCGGCATTTGCACGCGCATCGACTGCGTCTCGCTCGGCGTGGTGGTCAACCGCGAGGCCGAGCGTTTCTATGACGAGGGCGAGGACTTCTGGCCCAAGCGCTATGCGATCTGGGGCCGGCTCGTGGCGCAGCAGCCGGGCCAGGTGGCGTACTCGATCATCGATGCCAAGGCCATCGGCCGCTTCATGCCGCCGGTGTTTCCGGGCATCACGGCAGGCAGCCTGCCCGAGCTGGCGCAAAAGCTCGGCCTCGACGCCGCGACCTTCATGCAGACCCTGGACAGCTACAACGCGGCCTGCCGCGTCGGCCGCTTCGACCACACGGCGCTCGACGACTGCCACACCGAGGGCGTCACCCCGGCCAAGACCCACTGGGCGCGGCCGATCGACACCGCGCCCTTCTACGGCTATGCGCTGCGCCCGGGCGTGACCTTCACCTACCTGGGCCTCAAGGTCGACGACACCGCGGCCGTGCGCTTTGCCGGCCAGGCCAGCCCCAACCTGTTCGTGGCCGGCGAAATGATGGCCGGCAACGTGCTGGGCAAGGGCTACACGGCCGGCGTGGGCATGTCGATCGGCACGGCCTTCGGCCGCATCGCCGGGCGCAACGCGGCCCTGGCCGCACAGGGCCTGCCGGCCGTTGCCGGCGCCGTTCAAGACTAGGAACCGATCCATGCAAACCCTGCAATCCCTGTCCGAAGACGCCAAGGCGCTGGCCAATGGCCTGCCCGTGGGCGCGAGCCAGACGGCCCACAAGGTCATTCCCATCCAGGCCATCTCCGCCGAGGCTGAAGTCGCACGCGCGCTGCAGATCTGCAATGCCTGCCGTTACTGCGAGGGCTTTTGCGCCGTGTTTCCGGCCATGACGCGCCGGCTCGAGTTCGGTACCGCCGACGTGCACTACCTCGCCAACCTGTGCCACAACTGCGGCGCCTGCCTGCATGCCTGCCAGTACGCGCCGCCGCATGAATTCGCCGTCAACATCCCCAAGGCCATGGCCGAGGTACGCGGCAAGACCTATGCCGACTATGCCTGGCCGCCCGCGCTCGGCAGCCTCTACCAGCGCAACGGCCTGACGCTGTCGCTGGCGCTGGTCGCGGCGCTGACGCTGTTCCTGGTGCTGGCCGTGGTGCTGCAGGGCAATGGCCTGGGCGCGCTCTGGGGCGCCGAGCTGGGCGGCAATTTCTACCGCCTGGTCCCGCACAACCTGCTGGTGGGCATGTTCGCGCCGGTGTTCCTGTTCGTGGTGTTTGCCCTGTCCATGGGCGTGCGGCGCTTCTGGAAGGAAGTCAAGCCCGCGACCAGTGGCGCCGACGTGAGCCGGCCCGCGGCCGCCGAAGCCGCCTCGGACGTGCTGCGCCTGAAGTACCTCGGCGGGGGTCACGGCAACGGCTGCAACAACGAGGACGACGCCTACACCCTGCAGCGCCGGCGCTGCCACCACCTGACCTTCTACGGCTTCATGCTGTGTTTTGCCGCGACCTCGCTGGCCACGGTCTATCACTATGTGTTTGGCTGGGTGGCGCCCTACGACTTTCCGAGCCTGCCCAAGCTGCTGGGCGCGGTCGGCGGCGTGGCCCTGATGCTGGGCACGGCCGGCTTGTGGCGCCTGAACCGCCGGCGCCATCCGGAGCATGGCGACCTGCAGCAAAAGCCGATGGACCTGGGCTTCATCGCGCTGCTGTTCCTGGTCAGCGCCAGCGGCCTGGCCCTGTGGCTGGGGCGCGGCACGCCCGCGCTGGCGCTGCTGCTGTGCCTGCACCTGGGCGCGGTGCTGGCGCTGTTTGCCACGCGGCCCTACGGCAAGTTCGCGCACGGCGTGTTCCGCACCGCCGCGCTGCTGCGCCACAACACCGAAAAACGCCAGCCCAACCCGATCGGGCTGGGCGCCGACTGAAGCGCCCTGTCCTGCGCTGACTCTGCGCTGCCCCCTGCGATTTCCACATAACCATACGGAGACATCCCACATGCATCGTCGCACCCTTCTTCAAACCACCTTGCTGGCCTCGTCCGCACTCTCCCTGGGCGGCCTGGCCCAGGCCCAGGATTTCCCGCCGAAGAAAGCCGTCACCATGGTCGTGGGTTTTGCCGCCGGCGGCGCCGCCGACGCGGCCGCGCGGTTGATCGCCAAGAAGCTGAGCGAAAACATCGGCCAGTCGGTGGTGGTGGAAAACAAGGGTGGCGCAGGGGGCAACATCGCCCACGGCCAGGTCGCCAATGCCGCGGCCGATGGCTCGGTGATCCTGTTTGGCTCGGTCGGACCGCTGACCATCGCGCCGCACCTGATGAAGCTCAACTACGACCCGTTCAAGGACCTGGCGCCGATCTCGGGCGGCGTGAACTTCCCCAATGTGCTGGTGGTGCACAAGGGCACCGGCGTGAAAACGCTCAAGGAGTTCGTCGCGCTGGCCAAGAAGAAATCCGGCAGCGTGGACTACGCCTCGTCGGGTGCGGCCTCGGCCTCGCACCTTGCGGGCGAGCTGTTCAACCAGCGCGCGGGCGTGGAGATGGTGCACGTGCCCTACAAGGGCGGCGCGCCCGCGCTGCAAGACCTGCTGGGCGAGCGCGTGGCCAGCTATTTCGCCGCGCCACCCACGGCTTTGCCCCATATCGAGACCGGAAAACTGGTTCCGCTGGCCACCACCGGCCTCACGCGCCCGGCCTACATGCCCGACATTCCCACGGTGGCCGAGGCCGGATACCCCGGCTTCGAAGCCCTCAACTGGTATGCCTTTGTCGGTCCGGCCAAGATGCCCGTGGCTATTCTTGACCGCTGGAACCGCGAGATCGTCAAGGTGCTGAACGACGAGGAAGTCAAGAAGGCCTTGCAGCACCACGGCCTCACGCCGCAGCCGACCACACGCCAGGAACTCGCGGCCTTCATGCAAAAAGAATACCAGCAGTGGGGCAAGGTGGTGCGCGAACGCAAGCTCACGGGGAACTGAAGGCCGCCTGCCGCCGGCCCTGAGGTGGTCGCAGGCCTCAGGGCCGCAAGGCAATGCTAAAAGTCTTCTTGACTTTTCAGCATCGGTATCCCGGTCTTGAAGCTCCGGACTTCCCGGGGCTTGCCCCGCACCTGATGCCCGCAACACAGGGAACTCCGCCATGGAAATCAGGCAATTGCGCTACTTCATCAAGATCTGCGAGCTCGGCAGCATGGGCCGTGCCGCGATCGAGCTCGATGTCGTCACTTCAGCGCTGAGCCAGCAGATCAGCCGTCTTGAAAGCGAGCTGTCGACGCGGCTGCTGCAGCGCTCGCCCGCCGGTGTCATTCCCACCGAGGCCGGCATGGCGTTCATGCACCATGCACTGCTGGCGCTGCGCAATCTTGACAATGCCACGCAGGCCGCCAAGCAGGCGCGCCTTTCGGGTCATGTCAGTGTGGGCTTCGCGCCGACCACGGCCTCGGTGCTCGGGCTGCCGTTCCAGAAAGTCATGCGCGAGCGCTATCCCGACATCCGCCTGCACCTGGTCGAAGCGCTGTCGGGCAATCTTGCCGGCATGCTCAATGCGCGGCGCATCGACCTGGGCATCATTTTCAAGGCCGACGCGCACCGGCATTGGCACACTTCGCCGCTGCTCGAGGAGAAGCTGTTTCTGGTTGCCGCGCCCGCCATGCAGGGGCTGGCTCCCAGGGACCGGGTGTTCCTGTCCGAGCTGGCCGATGTGCCGCTGGTGCTGCCCAGCGCGACGCATGGTCTGCGTGCGCTGGTGGACGCGGGATTCATGCGTGCCAACGTCATTCCCGACATCGCGCTCGAGGTCGACGGCCTGGCGCTGCTGATGGACATCGTCATGGAGGGGCGCGCGGCCTCGATACAGCCCGGCGCCGCGACCACGCGCCATGCCGACGCGGGCTTGCTGCACCTGGAAATCGCCGATGACGGGATGGGCCGCCAGAACCTGCTGGCCAGCCTGTCCGACGAGGATCTGTCACCCGCCGCGCTCGCGGCGCGCGTGGTCATCGCCGAGGTCGTGCGCGCCACCGTGCGCGAAGGGCGCTGGAAAGGCGCGCTGCTTTTTCAGACTTGATCGTGTTTCAGACAGTGGGAGCCAGCCGCGCCAGCGTCTGCCCCTGGGCGTAGCGGCGCAGATTGTCGAGAAAGATCTTCACCACGCGCTCGGCATTGCCTGCGGAAAAGCCCGCGCTGTGCGGCGTTGCGAGCACTTGCGGCATGGACCAAAGCGGCGAGCCCGTCGCGAGCGGCTCATGGGCGAAGACATCGAGGTAGGCGCCGCCCAGATGTCCGCTTTCAAGGGCCGCGATCAGCGCGGCTTCGTCGAGCACAGGGCCGCGCGCGACATTGATCACGCCCGCGCCTGTCGGCAAGGCACGCATTGCCGCCTCGTCGATCAACTGCTCGGTGCGCGATGTCAGCGGGCAGGCGAGCACCAGCCAGTCGCTGCGCGGCAGCATCCGGGCGATATCTTCGTAGGCGCAGGAGGCAAAGCCCTGCGCGGTGGGCGCGTCGCTGCTGCGCACCACCTGGATGTGCAGGCCGATGGCCGTCAGGATGCGGCCTATGGCCTGGCCGATCTCGCCCCATCCGACGACAGTCGCGGTCTGGCCGTGGATGTCGGGCGGCAGGGGTCTCTGGATCAGCGGTGACCATTCACCGCGGCGCTGGGCCGCGATCAGCTCCGGAAACCGGCGCCCGAGCGCGAGCAGGCCCGCGACCGCGGTCTGCGCCACGACCTCGGCATTGCTGCCCGCCGACGTGCTCAGCACGACGCCCTTTTGCTGGAGCTGGCCGTAGATCGGGCGGTCCATACCGGCCGAGTGCACCTGCACCCACCTCAGACGCCGCGACGCCGCCATCGCGTCGTAAAAGCGCTGGGTCTCGGGAAAGATCTCGTGCTTGGTCGACAGGCCGGTGACGTCGCGTGAGACAAAGGCGATTTCCGCGGCCAGCGCCGCGTCTTCACCGGGCGTGACAAGCGCATGCGCGCGCCCGTCCACGGCCTGGGCAATGGCATCGCCGTGGGCGGCACGCGCCGCCTCGGAGACCAGAATGCAAAGAGGCGTCATGCGAAGTCCTTCTTCAATCGACCGTAGCGCCCGACTCTTTGACGATCTTTTGCCACTTGACGAACTCGCGCTGGGTCATGCGGGCGAATTGCTCCGCCGAGCCGCCGACGGGGTCGGCACCTTCGCGCACCATCTGGTCGTTGAGCTGGGGCAAGATGGCGTTGACTTCCTTGTTGAGCAACTGCACGACGTCAGGGCTGGTGCCCTTGGGCGCGAAGAAGCCAAACCAGGAGCCAGCCTCGAAGCCCGCGATGCGGCTGGCCACCGTCGGCACCTTGGGCAATGCGCGCGACGGCTGGGAGCTCGACACGGCGAGCGCCTTGAGCTTGCCGGCGTGGATCTGCGAGACCACCGACGGAATGGTCGCGAACATGAACTGCAGCCGGCCCGCGAGCAGATCGTTGAGCGCGTTCGCGCCCTTGTACGGAATGTGCAAGGCTTCGACGCCGAGGTTCTGCATCAGCATGAAGCTCGACAGATGGGACGAGGTGCCCACGCCCGTGGAGCCGTAGTTGAAGTTGGCGGGGCGCGTCTTCGCATAGGCCAGAAACTCGTCGAAGGTATTGGCTGGCACCGAGGGGTGTACCACGAGCACATTGGGGACATCGGCGATCTGCACGATCGGCACGAGATCCTTCAAGGGGTCGTAAGTCATCTTCTTGTAGAGCGACTGGTTGACCGAGATCGGTCCCACCGAGTTCACGATCAGCGTGTAGCCGTCGGGCGCGGCGCGCACCACGGACTCGGTGCCGATATTGCCGCCGCCGCCCGGCCGGTTCTCGATCACGAACGACTGGCCGAGCTTTTCCGAGAGCTTTTGCGACACGCTGCGTGCCAGCAGGTCGGTCGTGCCACCCGCGGTGAACGCGACGATGACCTTGACCGGCTTGGCGGGATAGGCCGCGGGCTGCGCCTGCGCCGCGAACGGCAGGGCCAGCGCCAGCCCCAGCCCCAGGCCGGTGCACAGGGCACGGCGCAGGGCGCGCAGGGGAGGGCGGGTGGAACGTGGGTTGCTCGATGCGAAATCCATGGGTTTGTCTCCTGGTTGTAGTTTTTTTGCGCTGCGCGTCAGAGGCGGTAGCTCGCGTCCATGCGATCGAGCTTGCGCAGCAGCGCGGGCCATTCCATCAGCCCGTAGGGACGGCGCGTGCCGGGCTGGTAGTTGTTCCAGGTCTCTTCGAGAACGGCGGGCGCGACGGCGGTGAACGGCGTGTTGCAGGCCATGGCCGCGAGCTGCGCGCGGCAGGCGAGCTCGAGCCGGTGCATCCAGTTGAAGGCTTCGCCCACCGAGCGGCCCACGGTCATGGCACCGTGATTGCGCAGGATCAAGGCCTCTCCCTGGCCCAGGTCGCGAATGATCGATGCCTGCTCATCGAGATTGAGGACCACGCCCTGGTAGTCGTGGTAGCCGATCTTCAGAAAGCGCATTGCCGTCTGTGTGAGCGGCAACAGGCCGCAGGCCAGCGAGGAAACCGCCATGGAGGCCCAGCTGTGGGTGTGGATCACGCAGTCGACTTCGGGGCGGGCTCCATGCACGGCGCTGTGGATCACGTAGCCGGCCTTGTTGACGCCGTAGCCCAGGTCGCCGAAATCGGGCTTGGACAGCACGTTGCCCTCATGGTCGACCTTGATCAGGCTCGAGGCGGTGATCTCCTCGTACATCATTCCGTAGGCGTTGATCAGAAACGCACCGTCTTCACCGGGAACGCGCGCCGAGATATGGTTGGCCATCATGTCGGCCATGCCGTAGTGCTCTATCAACCGGTAGCAGGCTGCCAGGTCGACGCGCGCCTGCCATTCGGCAGCCGAGCACTGGTCGCGCATCGAAGGGATGCGCAAGGGCTTGAAGTCGGGGGATGTCATCGGGGTCTCCTGTCGTTTTTCCTCGCCTCCCGCAGGCTCGATGGGATGGCTTGGGAGAATTGTCGGCAGGCCCCGGGCGCGCTGAAAGGCGGTCAACTGCACCCCCTCTTCACATTGCGTGAAGAGCTTCGCCCATTTCCAGACAGCGACCGCCCCCTGCAACCCGTCTCTTGGCCGTCGTGCACGGGCTTGGGGGAGGCATTTTCACGATCGCGGCAGGCACGCGCTGGCGCTCAAAGTGTTTGGCGACCAGGCCTGCGGCCAGTGGCAGAGGCGGCTGATGCTGCCCGCGCGGATCGTGCAGGCCGGCTCGCCGTTCTTAAGACCTGCAACAAATCACCGCGCGCGCACTGGCGCACTATGAACAGAACGCCCAAAGCTTCTGGGAAGGCACGCGCGACCACGACGTCAGCCAGAACATCGCGGCGCGGCTCAGGCACATAGCCGGGCCAGCGCCCTTTGACCTACTGGATTTCGGCTGCAGTCCCGGGCGCGACCTGCACACCTTCAAGGCGCTGGGCCACCCCGGCGTGGGCCTGGAGGGCGCGTCCAACTTGGCGGCGATGGCGCGCTCACGGGCCTCAGGTGGTAACTTGTTGGACGTCCGCATGGTTTCTCATTCCAAGAGTTGAAGCCTCCACCCAACCCGGTGTGATCCATCGCTCTCAGCGAGCGGGAAGATTCAGCTCCGACCACAACGCGTCGAGATCCGTGAATTTCCATTTTTCCGGGTCCTCGCGGGCCGCGATCTTATCGGTACAGCCGGGCTCGGCCAGATCGATGATCGTGGGTGGAATGCGCAAATTCGATTTGGTCGAAAAGAACAGCTTGACCTTGGGTGAGATCAGCGATTGCTGGCCCTGCTCGGTCACCACGCCGATGCGGCCGCAGGCCAGCCGGACCAGCGAGCCCACGGGGTAGATGCCCAGGCTCTTGACGAATGCCTGGAACAGACGCGGGTCGAGGTGCCCATTGGTCCAATCGGCCATGCGGTGCAGCGCCTCTGCCGGGTCCCAGCCGCGCTTGTAGGCGCGTTCGGAGGTGATGGCGTCGTACACATCGCAGATGGCCGTCATGCGCGCGATCAGCGTGATCTCCTCGCCCTTGAGCTTGTCGGGGTAGCCCGTGCCGTCCATCTTCTCGTGGTGGTGGAGGCAGGCGTCCAGCACCGCATCCTCCACATTGCCGCCCTCCTTGAGTAGGGCGTGGCCTCGCACGGAATGGTTCTGCACCATGGCGAACTCCTGCGCCGTCAGCTTGCCCGGTTTGTTGAGCACGGCCAGCGGGATCGCCGCTTTGCCCAGGTCATGCAGCAGGCCCGCCATGCCGGCAATGCGCGTGTGCTCCTCATCCAGGTGGATCTGTTTGGCCAGCGCCACCATCAGTGCGCACACCGCCACCGAATGCATGTAGGTGTAGTTGTCCGCCGTCTTCAGGCG
>JBEVDH010000195.1:0-27781 GCA_040514115.1 Comamonas sp.
GGCTGCCCTTGGGGGGCTGCCGGCCTTTTTTATTGCGCTCAGGTTGGAGAAAGGCGACTCATTCTTCGATCTTTGGCAGGGCCCTGGGCTCGGGCCGAAACCGTCCATCCTTCGACAAGCTCAGGACGAACGGAAAACCGGGATGGGGGGCAGCGCAGCTACGCGCGGCGAGCAAGCGTGGGGGCTGCGATTTGCCGCCGGGCCGCCCCAAGGCAAATCAGCCCCCTTGGGGGGCAGCGCAGCTACGCGCAGCGAGCAAGCGTGGGGGCGTTATTTCTCGGATTCCAGCTCTTCCGCCCACGCCAGCGCCTGCAGATGCGCCCAGTTGACCTGGTGGTTGGTCAGCTGCAGGGCATTGGCATTGCGCGCGAAGGCCGCGTCATCGCCGCTTTCACAGGCCTTGGTGAGTTCCAGGAACGGGGCAAACACTCCCTTGCCGTGGAGCAGCGCATCGATCACGGCCTGGGGCAGGGCCACGGATTCCAGCGCCTTGGCCAGGGGCACGCCAAGCATCACGTCGAGCAGCGAGAACACGCCGACCACGAAGGCGTTGTCGGCTTCCTCGGGCGGCAGCAGCTCGGCCGCGAGCAGCTCCATCAGCCGCCCGCGCACCACGGCGGTCTGGCCCACCGCGGGCGGCGAGCCCCCGGCGCGCGAGGTGGTCATCAGCAGCGCGGCCCAGCGAAACAGCTTCTTCAGCCCGAGGATCATCACCGCGTGGCGAAACGACGTGACTTCGCAGGACAGTCCGAAGCCCGAGGAATTGATGAAGCGCAGCAGGTTGAAGGACAGCGTCGGGTCCTTCTTCAGGAGGTCTTCGATCTCGGCGGTGCCGGCCTGCTTGCGCACCAGGTTGATGAGCTGCAGGATGGTGGCCTGCGAAGGTCGGATGGTCTGGGCCCGCACGAGGTCGGGCCTGGCGAACCAGTAGCCCTGGAAGTAGTGCACGCCCAATGCCCGCATGTGCTCGAACTGCTCGGAGGTTTCGACCTTCTCGGCGACGATGCGGGCGTTGGTGTAGGTGCGCGCGAACTTCACCAGCGCGCCCGCGTCCTTGAGCGCAAAGGATTGCAGGTCCAGCTTGATGAACGCGGCCATGGGCAGCCAGCTGGCATAGGCGCGGCGCAGCAGGTGCTGGTTGAACGCCAGCCGGAAACCGCGCTCGCGCAGCCCCTGGAAGATCTGCAGCCGCGCCTCGATCTCGGCCGCGGTCGCTCCTTCGTCCAGGGTCGGCACCTCCAGCACCACCTTGTCGGGATGGATCAGCTCGAGATGGCCGCCGGCGAGGCTTTCCTGCGTGCAGTTGATGAACACCGTCTTCTGCCCGACCAGCGCCTCGGCGCCCGCATAGGACAGCGCGTTGAACAGCAGGGCTGCATCGCTGGCGGCGGTATGGGCGTCGCGTGCGGTGGAGCGGTCGAACAGCTCGTAGCCGAAGACCTCGCTGTTCTCGTTCACGATGGCCTGGCGCGCGATGACGGCCAGATTTTCATCATCGACACCTGCGGGCAAGGTGGGGGTAGCGGGAATGCCGGCGGCTGGAATACTCATGGGGGAATTATGGGCTGATCTTTGTCAAGAAGGGGGACCGTGTGGCGCAGTGGGCTCAGAGCGGATCGGTCAGGTGGTCCGTCCAGGCCAATGCCTGCAGGTGCGCACCATTGATCTGCATGCTGCTGAGCGCAAGGCTGCGCGCAGCGTGGTCGAACGCGGCGTCATCGCTGGATTCGCAGGCCCGGGCCAGCGTCAGCAGCATTGCCAGCGGGCCCTCGCCCTGCAGCAGCGCGCTGGAAACCGCTTCGGGCACGTTGACCAGCGCCAGCGCCTGGCCGAGCGGCAGCGGCAGCATGACATCGAGCAGCGAAAACAAGCCGGTCACGAACGCCTGATCGGCCTGGTCCACATCCATGCCGGCCTCGAGCGCCAGCAGCTCCATGAGCCGGCCGCGCACCACGGCCGTCTGGCATACCTGCGGCGGCGGGCCGCCATCGCGCGTGGCCGTGAACAGCAGCGCCGCCCAGCGGAACAGCTTGCGCAGTCCCAGGATCATGACCGCCTCACGGAACGAGTTGACCTGGCGGCGCAGGCCGAAGCCCGCCGAGTTGATCAGCCTCATGAGGTTGAACGCCAGCCCCGCGTCCTTCTTGAGCACCTCTTCGATGGCCTCGGTGCTGGCCTGCTGGCGCAGCAGGTTGATCAACTCGATGATGTGGGTCTGCGCGGGCGCCAGCAGCTGGG
Organism: Comamonas sp.; assembly: GCA_040514115.1. GTDB lineage: Bacteria > Pseudomonadota > Gammaproteobacteria > Burkholderiales > Burkholderiaceae_C > Comamonas. Next base: position 2,239 of record JBEVDH010000195.1, read on the forward strand.
TGTGGACTTCGGCCGGGCGTGCGAACAGATAGCCCTGGAACAGCTGGACACCGTGGCGGCTCGCGGTCTGGTAGTGCTGCGCGTTTTCGACCTTGGCGGCAATCAGCTGCGCCGATGTGTGGCGGCGCGCGTAGGGCACCAGCACTGCCAGCTGCTCGAGCGGCAGCACCGAGAGGTCGAACTTGATGTAGTCGGCCAGTTGCAGCCAGGGGGCATAGGTGGAGTCAAGCACGCTGTGGTCGAACGACAGGCGAAAGCCCTGGGCGCGCAGCTGGGCGAGGATCGGCAGGCGGGCGCTGACCTCGTTCTGGGCGGCATGCCCGAGCGGCGGGATCTCCAGCACCATCTGCGTCGGATTCAGCAGGTCCAGATGCCCGCCGGCCAGGCTTTCATGGGTGCAGTTGACGAACAGCAGCTTGGTGCCAACGATCTCCTCTGCGCCCACATGCGACAGCGCGGTGAACACCAGCAGCACGTCGGAGGCTGCGGTGTGCAGGGCGGCCGTGCGCGAGCGGTTGAACAGCTCGTAGCCAACCACCTGCTGCAGGTCGTTGACGATGGCCTGCCGGGCAATCAGCGCCGGCGCTGGGACGGGAACGGTCGTCGTTGGAATCATGAAGGCCAATCTAACAGAGCCGGCGACCGCGCGCATCGATTGCGGCCACAACGGGCAGGTTGCGTGCATTTCCGGCCGCGCCGTCAGCTTTGCTCCAGCCAGCGCAGTTCGCTTTCGCTAAAGCCCGCGGCGCGCCGGGCCGCGATATTGAAGGGCGGGCGCATGCGCGGGGCCGCGTAGCGGCGCGTGAGCTCGGCATAGTGGGTCTCGGGATCGAGACCGTCGCGCGCGCAAAGCCAGCGGTACCAGTGGTTGCCGATCGCCACGTGGCCGACCTCCTCGCGCAGGATCACCTCGAGGATCCCGGCGGCGGCCAGCGCGTCCTCTGTGCCGACCTGGCGCAGCTTGGCCTGGATCTGCGGCGTGGCGTCGAGCCCGCGCGCCTCCATGGTGCGCGGCACCAGCGCCATGCGCGCCACGATGTCGTCCTGGGTCTTCTCGCACATCGTCCACTGGCCCTGGTGCGCGGGAAAGTCGCCGTAGTCATGGCCCTGGCCGCGCAGATGCGCGCGCAGCAGGTTGAAATGCTTGGCTTCCTCGGCCGCGACCCGCAGCCAGTCACGGTAGAAGGCTTCGGGCATGCGCGGGAAACGCCAGATGGCATCCAGCGCCAGGTTGATGGCGTTGTACTCGATGTGCGCGATCGCGTGGATCAGCACCGACCGCCCCAGCGGCGTGGCCGGCGAGCGCCGCGCCATCTCGGTGTGCGGGCGCAGCTCGGGGCGCTCGGGGTGCCCGGGCAGCGTGGTGCCCGGCGCGGGTGCAAGTTGCACCGCCGGGTCTATTGAAAAATCCTGCTGCGCATGCATATGCAGCGTCTGGCGGGCTTTGAGCGCGGGGTCGGCAAGGCATAAGGCCTCAAGGGCGTGGTGACGTAACTCCATCCCTACAATTCTAGGTTTTGCATAACAACCGGAGACAAACCCGATGGCGATTTATGAACTCGAGGGCCGCGCGCCGCAGCTGGCCGCCTCCGCCTGGGTGGCCGACAGTGCCCAGGTGATCGGTGACGTGACGCTGGGCGAGGACGTGAGCATATGGTTTGGCAGCGTGCTGCGCGGCGACACCTCGAACCTGCGGATCGGCGCCGGCACCAACATCCAGGACGGCAGCGTGCTGCACGCCGACCCGGGCCAGCCGCTGGTCGTGGGCGAGCGCGTGACAGTGGGCCACCAGGTCATGCTGCATGGCTGCACCATTGGTGACGAGTCGCTGATCGGTATCGGGGCGGTGGTCCTCAATGGCGCGAAGATCGGCAGGAACTGCCTGGTCGGCGCCGGCGCGCTGGTCACCGAGGGCAAGGAATTTCCCGACGGTTCGATGATCATCGGCAGCCCCGCCAAGGTGGTGCGCGAGCTCACTGCCGAGCAGATCGACGGGCTGCGCCAGAGCGCGCAGCATTACATTGACAACGCGCGCCGCTACCAGAACGGCTTGCGCAAGCTCGGCTGAAACCCGGGCTTTTTTCAGGAACTCCTGCGTGTCTGAACTCCACAAATTCCTCTTCGACGGCCTGCCGGTGCGCGGCATGATCGTGCGTCTGACCGATGCCTGGACCGAAATCCTCGCGCGCCGCGCCGGCAACAGCGACACTGGCGCCTATGCGCCGCCGGTGCAGGCGCTGCTCGGCGAAATGGCGGCGGCCGGCGTGCTGATGCAGTCGAACATCAAATTCAACGGGGCGCTGGTCATGCAGGTGTTTGGCGACGGCCCGGTCAAGCTGGCCGTGACCGAAGTCCAGCCCGACCTGAGCGTGCGCGCCACCGCCACGGTGCGCAGCGACCGCCCGGTGGCCGACGATGCCGACCTTGCCGACCTGCTCAATGTCGCGGGTGGCGCGCGCTGCGCGATCACGCTCGACCCCAAGGACCGCCAGCCGGGCCAGCAGCCCTACCAGGGCGTGGTGCCGCTCGAAGATGCCAAGGGCCGGCGTTTCGAACGCCTGTCCGAGGCGCTGCAGTTCTACATGCTGCAGTCGGAGCAGCTCGACACGGTGCTGGTGCTGGCCGCCAACGACCAGGTGGCCGCGGGCCTGCTGGTGCAGCGCATGCCGGTCAAGGGCGAGGCCAATCTGGCCTCCGCCACCGAAAGCGCGGAGTCCGGCCACGACCAGATCGGCCTGAACGAGGAATACAACCGCATCGCCACGCTGGCTTCGAGCCTCACGCGCGAGGAGCTGCTCACGCTCGACGTCGACACCATCTTGCGCCGGCTGTTCTGGGAAGAGAAGCTGGTGCGCTTCGCGCCCCAGGAAGGCGACACCGCGCCGCGCTTTGCCTGCAACTGCAGCCGCGAACGCGTGGCCGGCATGCTGCGCACGCTGGGCCTCGATGAGATCGAGAGCATCGTGCTCGAACGCGGGCAGATCGAAGTGGGCTGCGAATATTGCGGGCAGCAGTACCAGTTCGATCCGATCGATGCGGCGCAGCTGTTCACCGAAGTGGGGAAGCAGCCGCCGAGTTCGGAGGCGGTGCAGTAAAACTTCGCCAGAAGTTTCGCGGCGCCGTTGCGCCGCGGCCATTCATCCTTCGACGGGCCGCCGAGGCAGACTCAGAATCAAGAAGGAACGGTTTTTGGGTATTGACCGTCCATCCTTCGACAAGCTCAGGACGAACGGTAAACGCGCTCATGACCTGTTCCAGGGGCAGCGCAACCTTTGTGAAGATGCACTGAACTCCATATCCGTTTGTCCTGAGCCTCCCTGGGCGGGCCCGTCGAAGGATGAGCGGCCCCACTTCATGGAAATACAGCGGGCGCGTCAAAGAGCGCGCAGTAGTTGGATCAGTTGCCCAACCTACTGAACAACTTCCGCTCACACTCCGGATCACTGCACTGCTCGCACATCGGCCGCAACCGCTGGCTGGCCTCGCTGGCCCGGTGCAGCGCCGTGACCGCACACGGCGCCACGGCATCGATCGCCTGCAGCGCCTGCGACAGCCGCTGCGGCGCTGTAGCGCCATAGACCACGCGGAACACCACGCCCGAGCGCATCAGCTGTTCACGCAAAAACGCATCCTCGCGCTGCTGCTGCGCCTGCTGCGATGCAGGGCAGTCAAGGTCCAACCCGCACAGCAGCCAGCAATGCCGGCCCTGCGCCGGCAAGGCGCACGGGCGCGCAGCAAGCCACTCGGGGCTTGCGTCGCGCACGTCGTAAAAGGGAAGGGCCAGCGCCAGATCGGCGCGCAGCGCGTCGGCGCCGCTGTGGCATGCGCCCAGCACATGCACCGCGGCCGCCCGTGTTTCGGTTGCCAAGCTCAGCGGTGCATGACCTGCACGAAGATCTCGTTGGGCTTGAGCATGCCCAGCTCGCTGCGGGCCTTGGCTTCGACCATTTCCAGGCCGTGCTTGAGGTCGTTGACCTCTACCTGCAGCCGCTCGTTGGCATTGCGCACCACCGCATTGGCGGCGTTCTGCTCGGCGATCTCCCGATGCAGCTCCTGCACATAGGCCACGCTGCCGTGGCCCAGCCACAGCTGCGCATGCACGGCGCCCAGCAGCACCAGCAAGACCAGCGGAACAATGCGATTGACCATGGACAGTCAGTTCAAAACGTGGCGCAGACTGCGACCGGGCCGGGGCCCGGGCGCAGCGCCTGCACTCAACGCAGGTTGTAGAACGCCTCGCGGCCGGGGTAGTAGGCGATCTCGCCCAGGTCTTCCTCGATGCGCAGGAGCTGGTTGTACTTGGCCATGCGGTCCGAGCGCGACAGCGAGCCGGTCTTGATCTGGCCGGCGTTGGTGCCCACCGCGATATCGGCAATGGTCGAGTCCTCGGTCTCGCCCGAACGGTGCGAGATGACGGCGGTGTAGCCCGCGCGCTTGGCCATCTCGATGGCGGCGAAGGTTTCGGTCAGCGTGCCGATCTGGTTAATCTTGATCAGGATGGAATTGGCGATCTTCTTGTCGATGCCTTCCTTGAGGATCTTGGTGTTGGTGACGAACAGGTCGTCGCCCACCAGCTGGACCTTGGCGGCCAGGCGGTCCGTCAGGATCTTCCAGCCGTCCCAGTCGCCTTCGGCCATGCCGTCTTCGATCGAGATGATCGGGTACTTGTCGCACCAGCCGGCCAGCATGTCGGTCCACTGCGTGGCGGTGAGCGTCATGTTGCCTTCGCCGGTCAGCACGTACATGCCGTCCTTGTAGAACTCGCTGGCGGCGCAGTCCAGGCCCAGCGCGATCTGCTCGCCGGCCTTGTAGCCCGCGACTTCGATGGCGTCGAGGATCAGCTGGATCGCGGCTTCGTGGTTTTCCACGGAAGGCGCGAAACCGCCTTCGTCGCCCACGGCCGTGCTCATGCCCTTGTCGTGGATGATCTTCTTGAGCGCGTGGAACACTTCGGCGCCCCAGCGCACGGCTTCGCGGAAGGTCGGAGCGCCCACGGGAATGATCATCAGCTCTTGCAGGTCGAGCGAATTGTTGGCGTGCGCGCCGCCGTTGATGACGTTCATCATCGGCACCGGCAGCTGCATGCCGCCCATGCCGCCAAGGTAGCGGTACAGCGGCAGGCCGGCTTCCTCGGCCGCGGCACGCGCCACGGCCATCGACACGGCCAGCATGGCATTGGCGCCCAGGCGGCCCTTGTTGTCGGTGCCGTCGAGGTCGATCAGGGTCTTGTCCAGGAAGGCTTGCTCCGAGGCGTCGAGGCCCAGCACGGCTTCCGAGATTTCGGTGTTGATGTGCTCCACGGCCTTGAGCACGCCCTTGCCCAGGTAGCGGCTTTTGTCGCCATCGCGCAGCTCGATGGCTTCGCGCGAACCGGTGGACGCGCCCGAAGGCACGGACGCACGGCCCATCACACCCGATTCCAGCAGCACGTCGCATTCGACGGTGGGGTTGCCGCGGCTGTCCAGCACTTCGCGGCCAACGATGTCAACAATCGCACTCATGATTTTCCTTTGGAGGTTTTTGAATCAGGTCATCGGCCAAGCGGGGCAGCGGCCCGCGGCTTGGCCAAAGCCCCTGTGCGCCAAGGCGCGGCAGGGGCTGTGGATGGAACAGGCAAGGCATGTGGCGCCAAGGCTTCAGACGCCTTCGACGCAGACCATGCGCATGATGGCCGCACCGGCACGCGCCTCGCGCGCCTGCAGGTATTCGGGCGAATCATAGAAGGCCAGGGCGGCCTCGAAGCTCGGGAACTTGAGCACGACGGTGCGACCGGGGTTCCAGTCGCCCTCGAGCACCTCCACCTTGCCGCCGCGCACGCAGACTTCGGCGCCATGGGCCTGCATCGCCCTGGTGCTCCATTCGCGGTACTGCGCGTACCGCTCGGCGTTGGTGACTTCGACCGATGCAATGATGTAACCGCTGGGCATGCTTCAAGCTCCGAACTGGTTTTCGAGAAAGCCGTTGCGCTTTGTCACGTCATCGAGCGCGACCAGCGTTTCAAGCAGCGCGCGCATGTGCTTGAGCGGCACGGCGTTCGGGCCGTCGGACAGCGCGTTGCTCGGGTCAGGGTGGGTTTCCATGAACAGGCCCGACACGCCCACGGCCACGGCCGCGCGCGCGAGCACCGGCACCATCTCGCGCATGCCGCCGCTGGTCTCGCCGTTGCCGCCGGGCAGCTGCACGCTGTGTGTGGCGTCGAACACGACCGGGGCGTTGGTCTCGCGCATGATGGCCAGCGAACGCATGTCGCTGACCAGGTTGTTGTAGCCGAAGCTCGCGCCGCGTTCGCAGGCGGTGAACGAATCCTCGGGCAGGCCCGCTTCGCGCGCCGCGGCGCGTGCCTTGGCAATGACATGCTTCATGTCATGGGGCGCGAGGAACTGGCCCTTCTTGATGTTCACCGGCTTGCCCGACTGGGCCACCGCGCGGATGAAATCCGTCTGGCGGCACAGGAAGGCCGGAGTCTGCAGCATGTCGACGATGCTGGCCACATAGGGCACTTCCTCGACGGTATGCACGTCGGTGAGGATCGGCACGTTGAGCTCCTTCCTCACCTTGGCGAGGATCTCCAGGCCCTTTTCCATGCCCGGGCCGCGAAAGCTCGCGCCCGAGGAACGGTTGGCCTTGTCGAAGCTGCTCTTGAAGATGAAGTTGATGCCCAGGCTCGAGGTGATTTCCTTGAGCTGGCCGGCCACATCCATCTGCAGCTGTTCGGACTCGACCACGCAGGGTCCGGCAATGAGGAAGAAGCGTTGGTCCAGACCGATGTCGAAGCCGCAGAGTTTCATGGGTTTTCCTTGTGTCGCGGCCGCTCAGGCCTTGGCGCTGGCGCGCTGCTGCTGATGCACCAGTGCCGCCTTGATGAACGCGTTGAACAGTGGGTGGCCGTTCCAGGGTGTCGACTTGAACTCGGGGTGGAACTGCACGCCGATGTACCAGGGATGCACGGCCGTGGGCAGCTCGACGATTTCGGTCAGGTTCTCGCGCTGCGTCAGCGCCGAGATGACCAGGCCGGCGTCGCGCAACTGGTCCAGGTAGTTGACGTTGGCTTCATAGCGGTGGCGATGGCGCTCGGTCACGACCGGACCATAGATGCTGTGCGCCAGCGTGTCGGGCTGCACGTCGGAGCTCTGCGCGCCCAGGCGCATGGTGCCGCCCAGGTCGGAGTTCGCGTCGCGCGTCTTGATCGTGCCGTCCGCGTCCTTCCACTCGTTGATCAGCGCGATCACGGGGTGGGGGGTGGAGGGGTCGAACTCGGTCGAGTTGGCCTTGTCGAGGCCGGCGACATGACGCGCGTACTCGATGGTGGCCACCTGCATGCCCAGGCAGATGCCCAGGTAGGGGACCTTGTTCTCGCGCGCAAAGCGGGCGGTGCTGATCTTGCCTTCGACACCGCGCGAGCCGAAGCCGCCGGGCACCAGGATCGCGTCGTACTGCGCGAGCTTCTCGGGCGCATGGCCTTCGATGGTCTCGGAGTCGAGGTGGTCGATCTTCACGCGCACATGGTTGCGCATGCCGGCATGGCGCAGGGCTTCGTTGACCGACTTGTAGCTGTCCGACAGGTCGACATACTTGCCGACCATGGCGATCTTGACCTCGCCCTGGGGATGCTCGGTCTCGTGCACCAGGTTGTCCCAGCGCTTGAGGCTGGTGGGCGGCGTGTTCAGGCGCAGCTTGTCGCAGACCAGGCCGTCGAGGCCTTGCTCGTGCAGCATGCGCGGCACCTTGTAGATGGTGTCCACGTCCCACATCGAGATGACGCCCCATTCGGGCACGTTGGTGAACAGCGAAATCTTTTCGCGTTCCTCGGCGGGCACGGGGTGCAGCGCGCGGCACAGCAGCGCGTCGGGCTGGATGCCGATCTCGCGCAGCTTTTGCACCGTGTGCTGGGTCGGCTTGGTCTTGAGCTCGCCGGCCGTGGCGATCCAGGGCAGGTAGGTCAGGTGCACGAAGGCCGAATTGTTGGGCCCGAGCTTGAGGCTCAGCTGGCGCACGGCTTCGAGGAAGGGCAGGGACTCGATGTCGCCCACGGTGCCGCCGATTTCGCAGATCGCCACGTCCACCGCATCCGGGGTGCCGATGCCGGCGCCGCGCTTGATGTAGTCCTGGATTTCGTTGGTGACATGCGGGATGACCTGCACGGTCTTGCCGAGGTAGTCGCCGCGGCGTTCCTTCTCGAGCACGCTCTGGTAGATGCGGCCGGTGGTGAAGTTGTTGGACTGCTTCATGCGCGTTTCAATGAAACGCTCGTAATGACCCAGGTCCAGATCGGTTTCGGCGCCGTCGTCCGTCACGAACACTTCACCATGCTGGAACGGCGACATGGTGCCCGGATCCACGTTGATGTAGGGATCGAGCTTGATCAGAGTGACTTTGAGGCCGCGCGATTCGAGGATCGCAGCAAGGGAGGCGGAGGCGATTCCCTTGCCAAGGGAAGACACCACACCGCCGGTGACGAAGACAAATTTGGTCATGTCTTTACAGGTGTTGGTAAAGAAGGATTATAGATGCGAGGCCTTGCGCCGCGTCCGACCCGGCGCCGATATACCCTGCCGGGCGCCGCCTTGTCTGCTAAATTCTCCCCATGAAAGAGTTCGCTGGCAAACATCTGGTTCTGGGCCTCAGCGGGGGCGTAGCTTGTTACAAGTCGGCGGAGCTGTGCCGGCTGCTGATCAAGGCGGGCGCTACGGTGCAAATCGTCATGACCGAAGCGGCCGAGCAGTTCATCACTGCGGTGACCCTGCAGGCGCTGTCCGGGCGCACGGTCTACGGCTCGCAGTGGGATGCGCGCGAGGCAAACAACATGCCGCATATCAACCTCTCGCGCGAGGCCGACGCCATCCTGATCGCGCCGTGCAGCGCCGATTTCGCCGCGCGGCTGGCGCAGGGCCGCTCGGATGAACTGCTGAGCCTCCTGTGCCTGGCGCGGCCGACCGAGCGCGTGCCGCTGCTGCTCGCGCCGGCCATGAACCGCGAGATGTGGGTGCATCCCGCAACGCAGCGCAATTTTGCCCAGGTCGCGCGCGATGGCGCCGTGGTGCTGGGCGTGGGCACGGGCGAGCAGGCTTGCGGCGAGACCGGCGACGGCCGCATGCTCGAGCCGGCCGAGCTGATGGAGGAACTCAGTGCCTTCTTCACACCGCAGACGCTGGCGGGCCAGCATCTGCTGATCACCGCGGGGCCGACCTTCGAGGCCATCGACCCGGTGCGCGGCATCACCAACCGCTCGAGCGGCAAGATGGGCTTTTCGATTGCGCGCGCGGCGCGCGAGGCCGGCGCCGAGGTCACGCTGGTCGCCGGCCCGGTCTCGCTGGCCACGCCGCGCGGCGTGCGCCGCATCGACGTGCAGTCGGCCGCGCAGATGCTGCTGGCCGTGGAGCGCTCGGTCGATGCCGCCAGCATTTTCATCGCCACCGCCGCGGTGGCCGACTGGCGCCCGGCGCTGGCCTCGGAGCACAAGATCAAGAAGGACGGCTCGGGCGAGGTGCCGACGCTGGCCTTTGTCGAGAACGTCGACATCCTGGCGCGCGTGGCGCAGTCGCCGCGCGCGCGCGCCGGCCAGCTGTACTGTGTGGGCTTCGCGGCCGAAAGCCACGACCTGCTGGCCCATGCCACGGCCAAGCGGCTGCGCAAACAGGTGCCGCTGCTGGTCGGCAACATCGGCCCGGCCACCTTCGGCCAGGACGACAACGCGCTGCTGCTGGTCGATGCCGAGGGCCACCGCGAACTGCCGCGGGCGTCCAAGCGGGTGCTCGCGCAGCAACTCATGGCCGAGATCGCGCAGCGTCTGCGCGCGTCGAACCTCACATCACAGGTGCCCGCATGACAGCTTGGATTGACACTTTCAACGGCCCCCGGCGCAGCACGCTCGCCTGGCTGGACGCCTCGCAGCGCACCACCGATGTCGGCTACGGCGGCCCGGCCGATGGTGACTTCGCGCGCTATGTGGAGCAGCTGCTGGCGCAGGCCGAGCACCAGCGCCGGCCGCAGCACGACGCGCATGTGCCCACGCCCGCCGCGGCGGACGCCGGCGCGCGCCGCACGGCCGCGCCCTTGCGCGCGCGTGCAGTGGCGGCCCGCGCCGCAAGTGCGCAACTGTCGCCCCTGCGCTGGCCCCTTGCGCTGGCCATCTGGCTGCTGCTGGCCGTCGTGCTGTTTTTCTGGCAGGGAACGATGGTCGCGCTGGCAGGCCTGCTGATTGCCGGCGCCATCGGGTTCAACGCCGTGCGCCGCGCGCTGGGCGGCAAAAAGCGCTGAAACCCGATCAGGCGCGGCGATTTCGGCGATGATGGCGGCCCTCCTTGCTGCGGCCCCTGCGCGGCGCTCATTTCCTTTGCTACAGATCCCTTGCCGCCTGCTCCCTTGCCGGGCGGCGGGGCCATTCCCATGAACGTTGACCTGAAGATCCTCGACGCGCGCCTGCGCGACAACCTGCCCGCCTATGCCACGCCCGGCAGCGCCGGCCTGGACCTGCGTGCCTGTCTGGACGCGCCGCTGACGCTCGCGCCCGGCGAATGGCAGCTCGTGCCCACGGGCATGGCCATCCATCTGGCCGACCCCGGTTATGCCGCCATGATCCTGCCGCGCTCGGGCCTGGGCCACAAGCACGGCATCGTGCTGGGCAATCTGGTCGGACTGATCGACAGCGACTACCAGGGCCAGCTGATGGTCAGCGCCTGGAACCGCTCGACCACGGCGTTCACGCTGCAGCCTATGGACCGGCTCGCGCAACTGGTGATCGTGCCCGTGGTGCAGCCGAACTTTCGCCTGGTCGAGGAATTCGGCGAGGTATCGCAGCGCGGCGAGGGCGGCTACGGCTCCACGGGCAAGGCCTGAGGCTGCCGCCTTTTCTGCACGTTTTCACCCGGCCTGATGGATGCGGCTTGCCGGAAAATGGCAAGCCAAACAGCAAGGGAGGGCAGCGTGCGGAAAACATCCAGAAAAGAAAAACCGAAGCGACGCAGTTCCTGGACGCGCCTGGCCTTGTCGGCCGAGCCGCAGTTGCGCCGCCAGCTGCAAAGCCGTCATTGGCTGCGCCTGCATGCCTGGCTGACGGCGCTTTTCACGCTGGCCGTCATGAGCGTGGTCAGCGCCGCGCTGCTGCATGCCGGGGTTCGCAGCATGGGGTTGCGCTACGCGCTGGTGCTGGCGGCGGGCTATGGCGTCTACCTTGTACTCGTGCGGCTATGGGCCGAAGCCATGCTGCGCCGCTCCTGGGATACCCCCGCCGAAGTACCTGCTCAATTGCCATGGCCGGGCGGTGGGGGCGCGGACAGCCAGGTGCCGATGGAAAGCGGGCAGGGCGGCAGCTTTGCCGGCGGCGGCGCTTCGGGCGATTGGGGTGAAGCGGCCGAGCCACTGGGCAATGCCGTTGACGCACTGACCCAGGGCGCCGAAAGTGTCGATCTTTCACCCGCTCTGGATGCCGTCGATGGCGAAGGTCTGGTGCTGCTGCCCGTGCTGCTGGTCTTTGGGTTGCTGCTGCTGGCCTTTGCCGGCGCGGGCTCGCTGCTGTGGCTGGTCTTTGGCACCGAGCTGTTCCTGGCGGTGACGGTCGAGGTGGCGTTTGCGCTGCTGATGGCGCGCACCCTCTATGTGGTGGAGCGTGAAGGCTGGCTGCTCGTGGCGCTGCGCCTGAGCTGGAAACCGGTGCTCGGCGCGCTGCTGGTGGCCGTTGCGTTGGGAGTTGCCTGCGATCTGTTGTTCCCGCAAGCCGAGACGTTGGCACAGGCCCTGCGCCTGCTGAAAGCGCCCTGAACGTATCGGGAAGCTCCATCTGTGAGCAAGTGTCAAACCTCTCGACATTGGCTGATGGCCTACCTTCATGGCTTGACCAACCGCTCAAAATGGGTCGGTCCATGCCGAGGACGGGTGTCCATCGACCCCAGCTTCCATCGGCATGTTGCTACAGGAGATATCCATGCAAAACATTCAACGTTGGAGCCGGGTCTTGGGTACGGGCGCCATTGTCGCCGCGCTGACGGCCTGCGCGGGCTACCCGCAGGGCGGCGGCTATAACCAGCCGAGCTATCCGGCCGTAGCCCAGCCGACCTATCCCGCTGCAGGCTATCCATCCAGCGGGGCCTATCCGCAAAGCTACCCGGTGCAGGTACAGCAGGGCCGCGTGGTCAATATTGAAACCGTGCGCATGCAGGATTCGGGCGGCGTGGGCGCGGGCGGCGCGATCATCGGCGGCGTGCTTGGCGGCCTGGTGGGCCACAACGTCGGCGGCGGCTCGGGCCGCACGCTGGCCACCGCGGCGGGTGTGGTCGGCGGCGCGCTGGCCGGCAGCGCCGTGCAGAACCACGCGGGTGGCGGCAGCGTGCGCGACATCTACCGCGTCACCGTGGAAGCGCGCGACGGCGGCCTGCGTTCGTTTGATTACCCGAACCCGCCGCAGCTCAACATCGGCGACCGCGTGCGCATCGAAGGCGACCAGCTGGTGCGTTGAGTCCGGAAATGCACAGGGCCGTGTCAGCCCTCTGCATTGCTTTCAGTGCAAGGTGTCGTTGCCTGGCACTTGGGGTTGAATGCGGAAAAAGCCCGTGCCCGCGCTGCCGCGGCCGATTTCCTCTTCGGTTGCTTCGCGCACGCCTTCCACCTTGAGGTGCAGGCGCAGTGCAATGCCCGCCAGCGGGTGGTTGCCGTCGAGCACGACATGCTCGGGATAGATGTCGGTCACGGTATACAGCGCATTCTTGGGCGCGTCGGGGTTGGTGCCTTCGGGCAGTGCCTGGCCCTCGAAGCTCATGCCTTCCTCGATTTCCGCGGGGAACAGCGCGCGCGGCTCGAGAAAGATCAGCTTTTCGTTGTAGTCGCCAAATCCATCCTCGGGCTCCAGATGCAGGTCGATGGTCGCGCCCGGGCTGTGGCCCTGCAGCGCGCGCTCGATGGCCTTGAGCAGGTCATCGCCGCCGACGAGGAAATCCACCGGCTCTTCGAGCACATCGAGCTCCTCGCCCAGGGTGTCCTTGAGGGTCCAGGTCAGAGCGACCACGCATTGTTCTTTGATTTCCATGGGTATGCAGCCTTGTGCAGTCAGCCCTGCGCGCAGGGGAAAAAGGAAAGCCGCCCGAATTCCGGACGGCCGGCGAAAGCCTTGTGACGCCATTTTCCCATGACCGCCAAGCTCGGCAGGCCGCGGCGGGCATTTGCCGCCCCGAAGCGCAGCGCGGCGGCCCTGCCGTGGCTCAATGGGCCTGGGACAGTGCCTGTTGCAGGCGGGCCAGCAGCCGGTCGATATCCTGCAGATCCTGGGCCGTCAGGCGCGGGCCGGGCGTGCGCATGGCCGCGCAGGCAATGGCGCCGCGGCGCTGGAGAATCTCCTTGCGCACGGCCACGCCCCACTGGGACTGGTTCTCGAAATTGAGCAGCGGCAGATAGAGATCAAACAGATCGTGCGCTTGCTGCACCTTGCCGTCCGTGAACAGGCGGTATACGCCGGAGAGCATTTCGGGGTGCGAGAAACCTGCCATCGGGCCTTCGATGCCGCGCTGCAGCTCCTGCGGCAGATAGACGCCGTTGTTGCCGGTCAGGATCGCGACGGGGCGGGAAACGGCGGCGCGCAGCCGGGTGATCTTGGCGGCGCTGGGAATGTCTTCTTCCTTGATCGCCTGGATCTGCGGGTGGCGCTCGACCAGCTGGGCCATGGTCGGCACGGACATCCAGACCCCGGTGGAAAAAGGAAAGTCCTGCAGCACCGTGGGCACGGGCCCGATGCGTTCGAACACCGCGGCGTAGTAGCCCAGCACTTCTTCCTCGGTCTTGAGGCCGGTGGGCGGCGCGATCATCACGCCCGCGGCGCCGGCAGCCATGACCTGCCCGGTCAAGGCCGCCAGCTGCGCAATGCTTGAATTGCTCACGCCGGCAATCACCGGCACGCCCCGGGCGCGGGCCACAAAGCGCTGGACCACCTGAAGCGATTCCTCCATCGACAGCTTTGCCGCTTCGCCGGCCACGCCGAGCACGGTCAGACCCGAAGCGCCATGCCCCAGATAGAAATCGGTCAACGTGTCGATGCTGGCCAGGTCCAGTGCGCCATCTTCGGCAAAGGGGGTCTGCGCGACGATGTAGAGGCCGCTGAAGGTTGTCGTCATAGGGGGGCATCCAAAGTAAATTGTTAGCGCTAATATTAGCGCTAACAATTTTTCAATGCATTGGGGAATGCACGCATGCCCGCGCGCCGCCGATGCCTGGGAACATGCTATCTTTGCCCCGATGAACGACCGTCCGCGCCCCCCTGCCATGCCCGCTGCGCCGCGGCGATTGCGGCGTGGCTCGGGGCGGGTGACGCTGGCCGAGGTGGCGGCGGTGGCCGGGGTGTCGGCGCAGACGGTGTCACGCGTGCTCAACAGTCCCGAGAATGTGCCGGCCGCCACCGTGAGCCGGGTGCGCGCGGCCGTCGCGCAGGTGCGCTATGTGCCCAACCGCCTGGCCGGCGGGCTTGCGTCGGGGCGCAGCAAGCTGGTGGCGGCGCTGGTGCCGACGCTGGGCTCGCCGGTATTCCAGGAAACCATCGAGTCACTGATCCGTTCGCTGGCCGCCAATGGCTACCAGCTGATGCTCGGCGAGAGCGGTTACGACGATGCCGACGAGGTGCAGCTGCTGGAGAACCTGATCAGCCGCGGCCCCGACGGGATCGTGCTCACGCGCGTGGTGCAGTCGGCGCTGGCGCGCGAACGGCTGGCGAGCTGCGGCATCCCGGTCGTCGAGACCTGGGACCTGAGCGCCGATCCGGTGGACATGCTGATCGGCTTTTCCCATGAACAGGTGGGCGCCGGCGTGGCGGATCTGATGATCGCGCATGGCATCCGCCACCCCGCGCTGGTCACCGGGGACGATCCACGGGCCCGGCGTCGCCAGCACGGATACGCCAGCCGCTTTGTCGAGCGCGGCTATCTGGCGTCAGTCTCCGAGCTGCCGGTGGCGCAGGTCGATGCGCCGGCGCCCCTGGGCGCGGGCCGCCGGGCGCTGGCCCAGCTGATCGAGAGCGGCAAGGCTTTTGACGGCGTCTTCTGCAGCACCGACATGCTGGCGCTGGGCGTGCTGATGGAAGCCCAGGCCCGCGGGCTGGACGTGCCGCGGCAGCTGGGTGTGGTGGGTTTTGGCGACCTGGTGTTTGCCGCCGATACCACGCCCGGCTTGAGCACCGTGCGCATCGATGGCCGCCGGATGGGCGCGCTGGCCGCCGAGCTCATCATGCAGCGCGCCCAGGGCCGGGCGGTGGCCCAGCCGGTGCACGATATCGGCTTCGAGCTGATTGTCCGAGGCAGTCTTCGAGGCCCGACTCAGAAGGGGTAGTGGCGCGGCGCCGTCTGCATGGTGATCCAGCGCGTATCGGTGAAGGCATCGATGCCGGCCTGGCCGCCGAAGTGGCCGTAGCCCGAGCTCTTGACGCCGCCAAAGGGCATCTGCGCCTCGTCATGCACCGTCGGGCCGTTGATATGGCAAATGCCCGACTCGATGCGCGCTGCGACCTGCCAGGCGCGCGCCGTGTCGCGGCCATAGACGGCTGCGGCCAGGCCGAATTCGTTGTCGTTGGCCACGGCAATCGCCTGCTCGACATCCGCCACGCGCACGATGGCTTTGACCGGCGCAAAGGTCTCCTCGTAGAAGATGTCCATTTCCGAGGTCACGTGGTCCAGCAGGGTGGCGGGCATGAGGGTGTTGTCGGCCTTGCCGCCGCACAGCAGCTTGGCCCCCTTGGCCAGCGCGTCGTCGATCAGCGCATTGACCCGCTCGACCGTGGTCTGGTCCACGACCGAGCCCAGCACGACCGGGCCCAGGCGCGGATCGCCCAGTGGCAGCGACGTGGCGCGCGCCACCAGCTTGGCGATGAATTCGTCGGCGACCTTTTCATCGACGATGATGCGCTCGGTCGACATGCAGATCTGGCCCGAGTTGGCAAATGCGCCAAAGGTCGCGCCGGCCACGGCCGCGTCGATGTCGGCATCGTCGAGCACCAGGAACGGCGCCTTGCCGCCAAGCTCGAGGATTGCCGGCTTGAGGTATTTGGCCGCGGTCTGGCCAATGATGCGGCCCACGCGCGTCGAGCCGGTGAAATTCACGCGGCGCACGGCCGGGTGGGCAATCAGTGCTTCGACCACGGTGCCGGCATCGGCCGGGGCATTGGTCACGAAATTCACCACGCCCGGCGGCATGCCGCCTTCGAGCAGTGCCTCGATGATCAGGCCATGCGTGGCGGGGCACAGCTCCGAGCCCTTGAGCACGACGGTGTTGCCGCAAGCCAGCGGCGTGGCGATGGCGCGCACGGCCAGGATGATCGGTGCGTTCCAGGGCGCGATGCCGACCACCACGCCCGCGGGCTGGCGCACGGCCAGCGCCAGGCTGCCGGGCACATTCGAGGGAATGACCTGCCCGCTGATCTGCGTTGTGAGCGACGCGGCTTCGAGGAACATGTCGGCCGCGAGGTGCACATTGAAGCCGGCCCAGATGCCCGAGGCACCGGTTTCGGCCGCCATGGCCGCGGCAAACGCTTCGCCCTTGGCCTCGATGGCCTGCGCGGCCTTCATCAGCAGCGCGCGGCGCTCGCCGGGCCCCATGGCGGCCCAGGCGGGAAAGGCCTTGGCCGCCGCATCGACGGCGGCGCGCGCATCGTCGGCGGTGGCCGCCGGCGCGCGCGTGGCGACCTGGCCGTCCAGCGGATTGCGGCGCTCGAAGGTGGCGCCACCCGTGGCGCCCAGGGTCTGGCCGCCAATCAGCATCTGTTGCTCAATCATCGATCTTCCTTCACAAAAAATCAGTGGGCTGCGCCCAGGTACGCCTGTCGCACGGCGGGGCTGGCCTGCAGTTCTGCCGCCGTGCCCTGGCCGACGACCCGCCCGGTTTCCAATAGATAGCCGCGGTCGGCAATGGCCAGGCTCTGGCGCGCGTTCTGCTCGACCAGCAGCACCCCCACGCCCAGCGTGCGGATCCGGGCGAGCGCCGCGAACAGCTCCTTGCACATCAGCGGTGACAGGCCCAGCGACGGCTCGTCCAGCAGCAGGATATCGGGCGCGGACATCAGCGCGCGGCCGACGGCCACCATCTGCTGCTCGCCCCCGCTCATGGTACGCACGCTCTGCGCCATGCGCTGCGCCAGCTTGGGAAACAGCTCGAGCACCCGCGCCAGGCTCTGCGCCTCCAGCGCGCGGGCGCGCCGAGGCTGGGCGCCCAGCTGCAGATTCTCGCGCACCGTGAGCTCGCCAAACACGCCACGGCCTTCGGGCACCAGCGCCAGGCCCGCCTCCACCACCTGGTGCGCCGGCAGGCGCGTCAGTTCCTGACCCGCGAGCAGCACGCTGGCGCCGTCCTGGGGCCGCACCATCGCGCCGATGGCCTTGAGCAGCGAGGATTTGCCCGCGCCATTGGCGCCCAGCATGACCACCAGCTCGCCGCGCGCGACCTGCAGCGACACGCCGCGCAGCGCCTGGTGCTTGCCATAGGCCAGGGACAGGTTGCGCACTTCAAGCATGGGGAGCCTGCGCGATCTCGTCGCTGCCGAGATAGGCTTCGATCACGCGCGCATCGCCCAGCACCGCGCGCGTCGGGCCCTCGGCAATGCGCGTGCCGGCGTTCATCACCACGCAGCGGCTGCACAGCGCATGCACCGCGTCCATCACATGTTCGACCATCAACACCGTCATTCCTTCATCGCGCAGCGCAGCGATCAGCGCAATGCCCTGCTGCAGTTCCGTCGGGTTGAGCCCGGCCAGCCATTCGTCCAGCAGCAGCAGCCGGGGCGCCAGCGCCAGCGCGCGCGCCAGCTCCAGGCGCTTTTGGTCGATATAGGTCAGCTCGCTGGCGGGCAGCTCGGCCTGGGCGCCCAGGCCCACGCGCTCGAGCAGCTGCTGCGCGGCATGCTCCGCGGCCCGGCCATGCAGGCCGCCGGGGCGAAATGCCAGCCCCGCGGCGACGTTGTCGCGGCAGTGCATGCCGCCGAGCACGCGCACCAGCTGGAAGGTGCGCGCCACGCCCAGGCGCGCGATCCGGTGGCTGGCCAGCCCGCTGATGGTGCGGCCCGCGAAGCGCACTTCGCCGGCGCTGGGCGCGAGCGCGCCCGAGACCAGGTTCATGGCCGTGGTCTTGCCCGAGCCGTTCGGCCCGAGCAGGCCCACGACCTCGCCCGCATGCACCTCGAAAGACAGGTCGTTGACCGCGACCAGGCCGCCAAAGCGCTTGGTCAGGCCCTTGAGTTCCAGCAGGCTCATGGCGTGCCTCCGTTGTGCTTGCGCCGGCGCAGCCAGCCCGAGATGCCATGCGGCACCGCATAGACGATGACCATGAACACCAGCCCGACAAGGATGGCGAAATGGTTGGGGAAATTCGCCGACAGGAACTCGAACAGCAGCACCAGCGGCACCGCGCCCAGCAGCGGGCCGAACAAGGTGCCCGCGCCGCCGAGCAGGGCCATGATCAGCGTCTGGAACGAGATCGCGGGCGCAAACGCAATGGTCGGGTCGAGGTAGGTCCAGCGCGGCGCCATGATCGCGCCGGCTACCGTCATGAACGCCGCGCTCAGCGTGAACAGCAGCACCTTGACGCGCGTGGTGTTGATGCCCACATGCACCGCCACGGTCTCGTCCTCGCCGATCACGCGCAGCGCCAGGCCCAGCCGGGTGCGCGCGATCCAGGCGCGCAGGCCCAGCACCAGCGCCAGCAGCGCCAGCAGGTGCCAGTAGATGTCCTGGGCGGTGATGTCGACAAACACATAGCGGCCCAGGTCCTTGGTGATGTTGACTTCATACCAGGTCACGAGCTGCTTGGTCAGCTCGGCCAGGCCGAAGCTGAAGATCACGAAGTACACGCCCGACAGCCGCAGCGTCGCCAGCCCGACCACCAGCGCCAGCGCCACGCCCAGCCCCAGCGCGATCAGCAGCACTGCGGCCCAGGGCAGCGTTTCGCCGAACACCGCCGTGGTGTAGGCACCGAGGCCAAAGAACGCCACCGTGGCCAGCGAGACATAGCGCGTCGGGCCCGAGAACAGCGCCCAGGCCGAGGCCAGCACGCTGTACATCAGCACGCTGATCAGCAGCGACAGGTAATAGTCGTTGTGCATCCATTGCGGCACCGTGGCCAGCAGGGCCACGGCGAGGGCGCCCGCGCCCCATGCCATTGCATCGCGGCGGTTCATCGTGCGCCCTTTCCAAACAGGCCCGTGGGGCGCAGCAGCAGCACGCCCAGAAACAAGGCGTAGTTCACGGCCAGCGTCAGGCCCGGGTCGATGAAGGTCGCGACCAGTGTTTCGGCAAAGCCCAGCATCATTCCCGCAAGCAGGCAGCCCAGCAGGTTGCCGACGCCGCCCATGATCACCACGATCAGCGCCTTCATGGCAAACATCGTTCCCATGGCCGCGGAAAACGGCAGGAACATGCTGACCAGCACGCCCGAGGCCGCGACCATCGCGCCGCCGATGCCGAACGCCAGCGCCGCGGTGAAGCGCACATCGATGCCGACCAGCGGCGCGAAACGCGGCGCGACCGACACGGCGCGCACCACCGTGCCCATGCTCGTGCGCGTCAGCAACAGGTACAACCCCAGGCCCAGTGCAATCGCCACGCCCAGCACCAGCAGGCGGTTGGCGGCGACCGTGCTGCCCAGGATCTGCACCGGCGTCGAAAGATAGGTGTAGCTGTGGTAGTTGCCGCCGAATGCGACCATCATCACGCCCTGCACGACGAACATCAGGCCGAAGGTCGCGAGAATGGAATCGACTTCGAGCGCCGGACCCGCGCCCGTGCGGCGCACCAGCGGCGTCAGCAGCAATTGATAGACCAGCCACTGCACGGCAAAGCCCAGCGGCAGCACCAGCAGCAGGATCAGCAGGGGCGACAGGCCCCAGGCGGTCACGCCCAGATAGGCCAGGAAGGCCGGCGCGATCAGGAACTCGCCATAGGAGAGATTCATGATGCGCGCCACGCCGTATTGCAGGGTCAGCCCCATGGCGATCAGCCCGTAGAGGCCGCCCAGGGTGCTGCCGGCGAGCAGGATGTCCAGAAAATTCATAGTGTCATATGTCCAGGCAATGCGCGCCTTGTTGCGCCTGAAGCAGGCGCTTGAAACTGGCGCGGCCCATCAAGGGGACACCGAGCAAGGGCCGCCCCCTGGTTCCCTTCACCGCAGGTGGAGAGGGGGAAGCTGCAAAGCAGCTCAGGGGGGCTACTTCCATCCAGGTTTGGGGATGATCGCCGGCTTGGCGCCCGCGCGGTTGCCCGGCGCGATGCCGTAGAACTCGCCGCCCTGCCACTGCCCCACGTACCAGAGCTTGGTCAGCATCTGGTTCTCGAGCTTGACCGGGCCGATGATGGTATCGAACGTTCCGGTCCGGATTTCCTGCGTCACGGCCGCGCGGTCGATCCTGCCCACGCGCTCTATCGCCTGCTGCAGCACCTGCAAGGTGGTGTACTGGATGGTGCTGGCGAAGCGGTCGGGCTCGTAGCCGGCCGACTCCTTGTGGCGCTTGAAGTAGTCCTTGATGGCCGGTGCATCGAAGTCCACCCCGCCCGGCGCCATGATGCCTTCGGTGGCCGCCCCGAACTTGGCCTTGAACATCGGAAACTGCGTGCCCACGCCGGTGAACATCACCTTCGGGTTGAGGGCGTTGATGCGCGACTGCTCGGTGATCAGCATGGTGTCGGGCGGATAGGAGTAGGCAATGAACACGTCGGCGTTCTTGCTCTTGATCTCGGTCAGCAGCGGCGTCATGTCCTGCGTGCCGATCGGATAGCTCTTGTCGTAGACCAGCTCGAAGCCGTGCTGCTTGGCGGCCTTGCGCGTGGCGTTGGCGAGTTCCACGCCGAAGCCGTCGGCGATGTTGATCATCGCGATCTTGTTGCCGATCTTGCCTTCCTTCTTCGCGGTTTCGAGGTAGCTCACCAGCGACTCGGCGTAGCCCGCGCCCGTGCCCAGGAAGAAGAAGGCGTGCTTCCAGCGCTTGGCGAGCTCGGGCGCCTTGTCGGTCACCGCGGTCGCGGCCAGCAGCGGGTACTTGTGCTTCTCATAGGTCGGGCCCACGGCCAGGTTGCTGCCCGTGCTCCAGGGCGGCAGCACGAAGTCGACCTTGTCCTGGGTCATCAGGCGTTCGGTCGCGCGCACCGCTTCCTCGGTGCTCGAGCGGTCGTCGTACTCGACGACTTCGATCGGCACGCGCTTGCCATGAGCCTTGAGCATGATGCCGCCCGCAGCATTGATTTCCTTGACCCAGAGCTGATAGTTGGGCGTCACGGTGGCCGCGGTGCCGCCGGCGTTGTGGCCGGTCTTGGCAATGGCCCAGCCAATGCGCACGGATTTGGGCGCGTCCTGGGCCAGCGCCAGCGGCGCCAGCCCCGCGAGGGCGGCTGCGGCGGCCATCTGCCGCAGCCAGAATCGTTTGCTTTGGGTCGTCATGCTTGTCTCCTTGGTCACCCTTTTGCCGGGCGTGCCTGCATGCTAGGGCGGGCCGCGCGCCACGGCTGTGCTCTGGATGCACGGCGGTTTGACTGGGAATGCACAGGGCTCAGGGTTTTCCAGTGCGCGCGGCTTGCACTGGATAATGGCCCGCAACCCGGCCCGAGGCCGCAGCATGGAGGCAGCAGATGAGCACCGCAAGCAGCTTGAGCACCGATGGCCTGCCGGCCCGCGAAGCCGTGCCCGCGTGGCAGGAATGGATGTCCGCGCTGTTCTCGGGCCTGGGCACCGATCTCTATGGCGACACGGTCTTCGAGGGCCACCTGCAGCGCTCGCAGGCCGGCGCGGTGGTGATGACGCGGCTCGAAGCCGCGCGCCACCGCGTGGTCCGCAGCGTCCAGGGACGGCGCTCGCACGACCCGGAGCATGTGAAGATCGTCGCGCCCTGGCAGGGGCTGGCGGCCGTCAGCCAGCAGGGGCGCGAGGCCAGCGCGCGCAGTGGCAGCTGGGTGATCTACGACACCAGCCAGGCCTATGAGGTCGCCAACCCCGGATGGTCCGAGCATCTGATCGTGATGCTGCCGCGGCGCAGCCTGGAGCAGCGCGGCATCCGGCTGGACGGCCTGATGGGGCGCAATGTGGGCGGCGGCTCGGGCATCGCACGCGTGGCGCTCGAAGCCATGCGCAGCACCTACCAGGAGCTGCCGACCATGGCGCCGGCCGTCGCCGAGCGTGCGGGTGAACTGCTGATCGACCTGGTGCATCTGTCGCTGCAGGAGCTGTCGGGCCGCACCACGGCTCTGACCCAACAGCAGGCCTTCAAGGACCGCATCCGCGCCCATGTCGCGGCCCAGGTGCGCGACGCGCGGCTGTGCGTCGACGACATCGCGCTG
Source organism: Comamonas sp. (assembly GCA_040514115.1). GTDB lineage: Bacteria > Pseudomonadota > Gammaproteobacteria > Burkholderiales > Burkholderiaceae_C > Comamonas. Next base: position 24,516 of record JBEVDH010000195.1, read on the forward strand.
GCGCTGAACTGCAGCCGGCGCCATCTCTACAACGCATTCGCCGACGAACCCCTGACGCTGGCCGCCTGGATCCAGCAACTGCGCCTGGAGCTGTGCATGCGCGAGCTGCGCGAGCCCTGCCACGCGGCGCGCACCATCACCGATATCGCGTTTGGCTGCGGGTTCAGCAGCAGCGCGCATTTCAGCCGGGCGTTCAGGGCGTATACGGGGATGGCGCCGAGTGAGTTTCGAGGGTTGCGGTGAGGCGGCGGGACCTTCTCTTGGGCACTGGCCGTCCATCTTGGGATGAGCCCGGAGCAACTCAAGTGCAACCGTTTCCGAGGACCGGCCGTCCCTCCTTCGACAAGCTCCGGACGAACGGTTCAGTACGTTCGTCCTGAGCCTGTCTGGGCGGCCCCGTCGAAGGATCAAGGGCCTGTCCTCGAGTACCGGGGCACGCCCTCGTTATGGGCAAGTGCCCAAGCAAAGCGCCATCCATAGGACAATGCCCCCCATTCTTAGATTGCGAAACCCCGACCCCCATGGATATTGACCAACCCCTTGCCCTGCTTGGCGGAATGACCGCTTCCCAGTTCATGCGCCGCCACTGGCACAAGAAGCCGTTGCTGGTGCGCCAGGCCGTGCCGGGAATGATCGCACCCGTGGGCCGGGATGCATTGTTCCGCCTGGCCGGCCAGGATGGCGTCGAGTCGCGGCTGATCCGCCAGCAGAAAAAGGGCTGGACCATGGACCACGGCCCGTTTGGCGCCAAGGACTTGCCGGCGCTGAGCCAGAAAGCCTGGTCGCTGCTGGTGCAGGGCGTGGATCTGCACGATGCGGGCGTGCATGCGCTGCTGCAGCAGTTCCGCTTCGTGCCCGAGGCCCGGCTCGACGACCTGATGATCAGCTATGCGACCGACGGCGGCGGCGTGGGCCCGCACTTCGACAGCTATGACGTGTTCCTGCTGCAGGCGCACGGCACGCGCCGCTGGCGCATCGGCCGCCAGAAGAACCTGGAGCTGCAGGAAGGCGTGCCGCTGAAGATCCTGGCGGACTTCGAGCCCGAGCAGGAATTCGTGCTCGAGCCCGGCGACATGCTGTACCTGCCGCCGCGCTACGCCCATGATGGCGTGGCCGAGGGCGAGTGCATGACCTATTCGATCGGATTTCGCGCGCCGGCGCGCGAGGAGCTCGCGCGCGAGCTGCTGCTGCGCATGTCGGACGAACCCGATGAGCCCGAAGCGCCGGTGCTCTACAAGGACCCCAAGCAGGAGGCCGTGGCCCATCCCGGCGAAATTCCCGCCAGCATGGCCGAGTTCGCGCGCGCCGCGCTCGAGCGCGCGCTGGCCGAGCCGCTGGCGCTCGAGCGCGCGCTCGGTGAGTACCTGACCGACCCCAAGCCCAATGTCTGGTTCGAGGCCGGCGAGGAGGGCGTCATGCTCGAGGCCGTAGTGCTCGACCGGCGCACGCGCATGATGTATGACGCGCGCCATGTCTTCATCAACGGCGAGAGCTATCTGGCCGGCGGCCGTGACGCCAAGCTCATGCGCCTGCTGGCCGACGAGCGCGCGCTGTCGGCGCGCGATCTGGCACGCGCCAGCGACGATGCGCTGGAGCTGCTGTCGTCCTGGCACGAGGCTGGCTGGATCCGAAGCGCGCAGTCGTGAGCGGGCAAGGCGCGCGGGCGCTTGAAAGCAGGCGCACGAAGGCGTCTTGTAGGCCAATGCCGCGACCAACGGGTTAACCCGCAAAAAAGTGCACGATCCATTGAAGAAGTGTTGTCAGCAATCGTCAGGAATGACCAAACCTTCCTTATAATTGCTCGCTGTGTCGCAGTAATTTTCTTGCGACTCTGCCGGAACGTTCCATGGCTGCAAGAGGCTGGCCGTTGATGGCATATCGAATATCTCACTGCTCCTCAAATAGGAAAACTGACATGAAGAATTCTCTCATCCTGGCTACCGTGATCGCTGCTGCTGCCCTCGTCGCTTGCGGCAAGAAGGAAGAAACCACCGTGGTTGTTCCCGCCGTGGAAACTCCTGCTGCTGCCGTGGTTGTCGTTCCTGTCGCTCCTGCTGCTACCCCCGCTCCTTCGACCGACGCTGCCACCGCTGGCGCTTCGGCCAACGCTGCTGACGCTTCGGCCGACGCTGCCAAGGCTTCGGAAGAAGCTGCCAAGGCTGCTGCTGACGCTGCTGCCAGCTCCGCTACTACCGCCAAGTAAATGCTGCGCTGCCAGGTCCGGTTCGCCGGTCCTGGTTACGCACGAAGGCCCCGCTCGAAAGACCGGGGTTTTTTTTCGTCCGCGCCTGGCAGCGGAAATGAAAAAAGCCACCGCGGGCGGTGGCTTGGTGCGGGCGGCCGGGGCAGGCCGTCAGACGCTCTTACTTGAGGTCGTCGGTCAGCACGCGCACGATGCGCTGGGCATTGGCCGAGGTGTCGGGCGCGCCGGCCGAGGTCAGCACCGAGACCGTCGAACGGTCGCCTTCGGTGCGCACCTGCACCTGGTACTTGACCGGGGCCGAAGCCTCGCTGCCCTGGCTGAAGATGCGGCCAAAGAAGCCCTTGGCCTTTTGCTCTTCGGGCGAGACATAGCGCACGTAGTAGATGCCGCGACTGCGGTCGCGGTCTTCGACGGTGAAGCCGGTGCGGTCAAGCGACAGGCCGACACGGCGCCAGGCGCGATCGAACCCTTCGGCCAGCAGCACCACGGGCACGTTGTTCACGGTGTCCATGCGGGCGCTGGGCGCGGCCGGTGCGGCTTGCACCGATGCGGCTGCGGCCTGCGACTGCTCCTGGCTCAGGCCCAGCTTGACCATCATGCGGCGCAGGAATTCGGTTTCAAGTTCCGTATCGGAGGGACGGGGCTGCCAGGCAGTGGAGTCCCTTTGCTGCGTGGAATAGACCTCGATCATGCCGCGGTGGGTGACATAGATCTCGGTGCCGCCATCGGGCTTGCGCTCCAGGCGCGTGCGGAACTTGTCGCGCTCGCCCGTGGAGTAAAGCGAGTCGAACACCTTGCCCAGCGCCGCGCGGATCACGTCCTGGGGCAGCTTGGCGCGGTTCTCGGCCCAGTCGGTTTCCATGATGCCGAGCTTGGCATCGTCTTGCACCAGCACGAAGCCGTTTTCCAGCCAGAACTCGCGCACCGGATCCCAGAGCTTGTCGGCCGGGCGCGAGATGACGAGCCAGCGCTCGTTGCCCACGCGCTCGATGCGCACATCGCCGACGTTGCTGACCACGGTCTGCGCGGCGCTGGGCGACTGGGACGCCTGGCCGGCCTGCAG
>JBEVDH010000013.1:0-57973 GCA_040514115.1 Comamonas sp.
CCCAGCAGCTTGCCGAAGCGCTTGGAGACTTCCTCGTAGCTCTGGAAATGGCGGCTCTTGCGGCGCACGCTCCAGCCCGCGTGCAGCGGCGGCAGCAGGTATTGCTCGTAGAGCTCTTCGAGAATGCCCGGCGCGCCGGCCGACAGGTCGTTGTTGAGCAGGATCGTGCAGGGGTCGAAATCCTTGAGACCGAGGCGGCGCTTGCTGCGGATCACGGGCTCGAGCGTCACCGAATCGCCGCTGGGCAGCTCGATCACGGTGGTTTTCTTGATCTCGCGGCTGATCGAGCCCACGCGCACGTTGAGCCCGGCCATCTTGAAGATGCGCTGCAGCTGCACCACGTTGTTCAGATAGAACGTGTTGCGCGTGTGGTTTTCGGGAATGATCAGCAGGTTGCGCGCTTCGGGGCAGATCTTTTCAATCGCCGCCATCGCCGCCTGCACTGCCAGCGGCAGCATTTCCTCGGTCAGGTTGTTCCAGCCACCGGGAAAGAGATTGGTGTCGACAGGGGCGAGCTTGAACCCCGCATTGCGGATGTCCACAGACGAGTAGAACGGCGGTGTGTGCTCCATCCATTCGAGGCGAAACCAGCGCTCGATCGCGGGCATGGATTCGAGAATGCGCTGTTCAAGCTCGTTGATGGGGCCGGTCAGAGCCGTGATGAGATGCGGAACCATTGGTACCCTCAAGAGACGGTGGTAAAGGGATTGTAGGGATGTGGCAACGACGTCGGCATTTATCCACCTCCGACGGCAGTCCCGACTGGGACTGCATCAGCGTCGCCAAAACGAGGGTGTCAGCAGCGCCATGAAACTCAGGATCTCCAGCCGCCCCAGGAGCATGGCCAGCGTGCAGACCCAGATCTGGAAATCCGTGAGTACCGCATAGTTCGACGCGGGCCCCACGCTGCCCAGGCCCGGGCCCATGCAGTGCACGCTGGCCAGGATGGCGGTGAACGCGGTCACGGGGTCGAGATCGGTGAGCAGCAGCAGCAGGCTCAGGATGATTACCGTGGCGCCGTACACCAGCATGAAGGCCAGCACGGAGAAAATCATGCGATTGTCCACTACTGCGGCGCCCAGGCGCACGGGCTGGACCGCGCGCGGGTGCACCAGGTGCGTCAATTCGCGCCGCGCCTGCTTGATCAGGATCAGCATGCGCACCATCTTGATGCCGCCACCGGTGGAGCCGGCGCTGGTCGCCACGCCGGACAGCAGCAGCATCATCACCGGCAGGAACACCGGCCAGCCAAGATAGTCGGCAGTGGCGAATCCGGTGGTCGTGGCCACCGAGATCACGTTGAACACGCCGTAGCGCAGCGCCTCGAGTGGCGCATAAACGTCCTTGATCCACAGCAAAAACGCCGCGAACAGGCCGCTGCCCACCAGCACGCCGATGGTGGCGCGCATTTCCGGGTCGCGCCAGAAGCCGTGCAGCTGGGCCTTGCGCATGGCGACGAAGTACAGCGCGAAGTTGCAGCTGGCCAGCAGCATGAACACCAGCGCGATGGCTTCAAGCAGCGGCGAATCGAAATACGCAAAGCTCGCATCGTGCGACGACAGCCCGCCCAGGCTCACGGTGGTGAACATGTGCATCAACGCGTCCATCGGGGTCATGCCGCCGGCCCAGAAAGCCAGCCCGCAGGCAATGGAGAACAACGCGTACACGCCCCACAGGCCCTTGGCGGTCTCGGTCATGCGCGGCGTGAGCTTGGTGTCCTTGATCGGACCCGCGGCCTCCGCGCGAAACAGCTGGCTGCCGCCCACGCCCAGCAGCGGCAGCACGGCCACGGCCAGGATCAGGATCCCCATGCCGCCCAGCCACTGCAGGAAGGTGCGCCAGATGTTGATGGACATCGGCAGGTCATCCAGCCCGACCAGCACCGTCGCGCCCGAGGTCGTAAGGCCCGAAACGGCCTCGAAATAGGCATGGGTGAACGAGACGGGGATATTCAACTGGTGCAGCGCGAGCATCAGCGGCAAGCTGGCGCACAGCGGCAGCACCAGCCAGACCAGGCTCACCAGGATCACGCCGTGGCGCCGCTGAAGCTCGCGGCGAAAGCGGTTCATTCCCAGCCACAGCACCCCCCCGAAAATGGCCGTCGCGGCAATCGACAGCGGATAGACCTGCCAGATGCTTTCGCGCTGCTGCCAGGATACGGCCAGCGGCAGCAGCATGGCCAGCGCAAACATCACCAGCAGCATGCCGAGCACGCGCAGAACGGGAAACAGATCACGCATGGTCGGAGGTCAGAAGAAGGTGGCGCTCAAGCGGAACAGCTTTTCCACGTCGCGCACCAGGCGCTTGTTCGGCAGGAAGAACACGACGTGGTCGTTGCTTTCGATCACGGTGTGGCTGCGCGGGATGATGACCTGGGGCTCGCGCGCGTTCGGGTCCGTCTCGGCATCGTCGAGGCCGCGCACGATCAGGCCGATGTGCACTTCCAGCGGCAGGCGCAGCTCCTCGACGCGCCGGCCCACTACGCGCGAGCTCTTGCGGTCACCGCGCGCGACGATCTCGAGCGCCTCGGCCACGCCCCGGCGCAGGCTGTGCACGGCCTGCACGTCGCCGCGGCGCGCATAGGCCAGCAGCTCGCCGAGCATGGCCTGGGCCGGCGACAGCGCAATGTCGATCTGCGTGCCGTGCATCAGGTCGGCATAGGTGCGGCGGTTGATCAGTGACAGCACGCGCGTCGCGCCCATGCGCTTGGCCAGCAGGCAGGACATGATGTTGTCTTCGTCATCGTCGGTCAGCGCGAGAAACAGGTCGACGTCCTCGACGCCTTCGTCGCCGAGCAGGTCCTCGTCGGTCGAGTCGCCCTGCAGCACCAGCACCTCGGTGGGCAGCATGGCCGCGAGCTCGGTGCAACGCTGCTCGTTTTCCTCCAGCACCTTGACGTGGAACTGGCCCGGCACCTGCGACAGCTGGCTGGCCAGGCGCTGGCTGACACGCCCGCCGCCGACGATCATGATGCGGCGCACGGGCTTGGCCTTCTGGCCGCGCGGGCGGTGCAGCGCGCTGAGAATCTCGGGCAGATGGTCACGCGCGGCCAGCACGAAGACCTCGTCGCCGGGTTCGATCAGTGTCGTGGCGTCGCAGCGCACGAAGCGGTCGGGTTCGTCGGCAAAGCGCCGGTAGATCGCGACCAGGCGCATGGCCAGGTCGGGCATGCTGTCGCGCAGCTCGCCGATGCGCAGGCCCACCGCGGGTGCACCGGCGCGCGCGCGCGCCGAGGCCAGGCAGGCGCGGCCGCCCGCGAACTCGCGCACCTGCAGCGATTCGGGGTATTCAATCAGCTTGCGGATGTAGCGCGTGAGCGACTCCTCGGGGCAGATGATGCGGTCGACCGCGAAGCCTTCCTTGCTCAGCAGCGGCGAATCGGGCGCGAAGCCCGAGGAGCGCACGCGCGCAATGCGCGTGGGCACGTTGAACGCCATGTAGGCGACCTTGCAGCACACCAGATTGGTTTCATCGAGCGCCGCGCAGGCAATCAAGAGGTCGGTATCGCGCGCGCCGGCCTCAGCCAGCACCGCGGCATCGGTGCCGTTGCCGACCACGCCGCGCAGATCGAAGCGCGCCTCGAGTTCTCGCAACCGGCGGCTGTCGGTGTCGATCACGGTGATGTCGTTCTGTTCGGACACCAGGCTTTCGGCCACGCTGTAACCCACGCGCCCCGCACCCAGAATGATGATTTTCATGAAGTTCGCTGGTGATGCCGGACGCGTGCAGCCCTCAGGCGCGGACCTCGCCGTCGCCCAGCACCACGTACTTGAGCGATGTCAGGCCCTCGATGCCCACCGGGCCGCGGGCATGGAACTTGTCGGTGCTGATGCCGATCTCGGCGCCCAGGCCGTATTCGAAGCCGTCGGCAAAGCGGGTGCTGGTGTTGACCATGACGCTCGCCGAGTCGACCTCGCGCAGGAACTGCTGCGCGTGGCGGTGGTCGGTGGTGAGAATGGCTTCGGTGTGAGCGCTCGAATAGCGGTTGATATGGGCAATTGCCTCGTCCACGCCGGCCACCACCTTGATGCTGATGATGGGCGCAAGATATTCCTCGCTCCAGTCCTGCTCGCTCGCGGGCACGAGCTGCGCGCCGGGCACGCCCTGCAGCAGCGCCAGCGACTCGGCGCAGCCCCGCATCTCGACGCCCTTGGCGGCAAACACCGCACCGATGACCGGCAGGAACTGCGCCGCCACGGCGCGCGCCACCAGCAGGCTTTCGCTGGCGTTGCAGGGGCTGTACTTGCTGGTCTTGGCGTTGTCCGTCACCTTGACGGCCATGTCCAGGTCGCAGGGATCATCGACATAGGTGTGGCAGTTGCCGTCGAGGTGCTTGATGACCGGCACCTTGGCCTCGCGGCTGATGCGCTCGATCAGGCCCTTGCCGCCGCGCGGAATGATCACGTCGACATACTCGGGCATGGCAATCAGCTGGCCTACGGCCTCGCGGTCGGTGGTCTGCACCAGTTGCACCGCATGCTCGGGCAGGCCGGCTTCGGCCAGCGCCTGCTGCACCAGCCGGGCCAGCGCCTGATTCGAAGCAAGGGCCTCGGAGCCGCCGCGCAGGATGCAGGCGTTGCCGCTCTTGATGGACAGGCTCGCGGCTTCGATGGTGACGTTGGGGCGGCTTTCGTAGATCATGCCGAACACGCCGATCGGCACACGCATCTGGCCCACGCGGATGCCGCTGGGCTGCTGCTTCATGCCGACGATCTCACCAATGACGTCGGGCATGACGGCCAGCTGCTCACAGCCCTGGGCGCAGGTTTCAAGCACCTTGGGGGTCAGGCGCAGGCGGTCGACCATTGGCGCGGACAGGCCGTTGGCTTGGGCGGGCGCAAGGTCGCGCGCATTGTCTTCCTGCAGGGCGGCGATGTTTTCCCGCAGCAGCCGGGCCAGCGCCAGCAGGGCCCGGCTTTTGGTGGCCGCCGAGGCGCGGGCCATCTGGGCCGAGGCAGCTTTGGCCTGGGCACCAAGGGTGTGGATGTATTCCACGATATTGAGCGCGTTCATGCCGCGATTTTGACCGAGTTGCCGCCCGCTGGCGGCCTGGTGGCGCAGAAGCCTCATTTCGGCACGCATGGAGAGTGCCGGCTTGACGGCACAATGGATGCGTTGCTTTCCAGGGATGCAAAAATGACTGTCAATACCGCATTGTTCGAGTTGCATGCGCTGCAACAGGCGCTGCAGCAGCTGGCGGCCGGCAAGGCCACGGCCGCGGAACTCATCGCGCAGGCGCGCGCCACGCCCCACTTGCTGGCCCGGCTGCCGCCACGCTACGGCACGGTGCTCGAGGACCTGCTGGGCCGGCTCGAGGCCAGCGCGCTGTTTACCGAGGAAAGCTGCTCGTTCAGCCAGAGCGAGCTGGTGACGCACCTTCAGGGCTGGGCCGACAAGGCCCAGGAAACCCTGGAGTTGTCGCCCCCCGGTACTTGACCAGCGAGGCCTGTGAAACTGGCGCGCCCCAGCTCAGGGGCAGCGAGGAAGGGCGGCCCCTAGCCGGGGGCCCCGCCTCCACCGAAGGTTGAGAGGGGAAAGCGAGGGCGGCCCATGCCGCGAGGTCGCTCAGGGCGGCCCGCGCAGGGGCTGCCTTATTTGAACGACTGAACCATTTCAAAGGCCAGCCGGCGCAGCGCCTGCCAGCCATCCTGCGGCCAGCCCGGGGCCTTGAGGCCCTTGACGATGCCGTCGACGGTGTGCGCGGACTGCAGCAATTGCGCCGCGGCCTGGTCGCTGAGCCGGGGCACGATGCGCTCGAACAACCGCTCCTTCACGCCCCAGATGCGCTGCTCGCGCAGCGCCATCGGCAGCGGACGGCCGGCGCCAATGGCGTCCTTGACGCGCTTGAGCGCGCGGATGTCCTCGGCCAGCGCCCAGTGCACCAGCACCTCGGCCACGCCCTCGGCCTGCAGGCCGTCGAGCATGCGCTGCACGCGCGCCAGCTGCCCCGACAGCACGGCATCCGACAGCTTGAACACGTCGTAGCGCGCGACATTGAGCACCGCCTGCTCGATCTGCTCGGCCTGCAGCTCGCCTGCCGGGTAGAGCAGCGCGAGCTTCTGGATTTCCTGGTGCGCGGCCAGCAGGTTGCCCTCGACGCGGTCGGCAAAGAACTGCAGCGTGCGCTGGCCCTCCTCGCCGGGGGCTACGCGCTGGCCCTGGGCCGCGAGTCGCTGGGCAATCCACGGCGGCAGCGTGGCCCGCTCGATCGGGTCGATCTGCAGCGTCACGCCATGCGCGTCCAGCGCCGAAAACCAGGCGCCGCTGCGGGTGGCCTTGTCCAGCCGCGGCAGGAGCACCAGCGTCAGCGTGCTGTCGTTGCCGGGCGCGCTTTCGGCCAGCTGCTGCAGCGCCTGGCTGCCGTCCTTGCCCGGCTTGCCCGAGGGAATGCGGATCTCGAGGATCTGCTTGTCGGCAAACAGCGACAGCGAGCCGCCCGCGGCCAGCACCGCGCTCCAGTCGAAATGCGCGCCCGCCACGGTGTGGCTGCTGCGCTCGCTGTAGCCCGCGGCGCGTGCCGCGGCGCGGATGGCATCGGCCGCTTCCTGCTGCTGCAGCGGCTCGTCGCCGTGCAGTGTGTAGAGCGCGCGCAAGCCCTTGCCCAGATGGGCCGGAAGCTGGTTCAGGGCTAGCTGCATCGCACGCTCACAGTGTCTTCACGGCCGCGAGCCGGCGCAGCAGCTGCTGCGCGAGGTCGGTCTGCATGTTGCGGTAAAGCAGCTGCTCTTCGGCTTCCTTGGACAACGCGATGGTCTCGTTGTAGCTGATGTCGCGCTGCTGCAGCAGTTCGGTTTCGGGAATGAGCTCGTCGCCGTCGGGCTTGCGCAGCCGAAAGCGCACGCGCAGGCGCAGCTGCAGCTCGCGCACCTGGCCCGAGGCGTTGAGGCCGACGACCGCGCGCTCGCGCTGCTCGCCCAGCAGCTCGAAGATGGCTTCGGCGTCGTCGGGCGAACGCGGCTCGCGCAGCACCGTCAGCTGTTCACTGGCCGAGGACAGCGTGCGTTCGAGCTCGCGCGCGAGCAGCGAACCACGGCTGGCCTGGATGAACAGCGAACGGAAGGCGAACTGCGGCACGCCGCGCAGGCGGAACCCGCACGCCGCCAGCACAGGCACCACGGACACCAGGGAGAGCAGCGTACGTTTGCGCATGTCAGATCACCACGTTCACCAATCGGCCCGGCACCACCACCACTTTCTTGGGGGTTGCGCCAGCGGCCTGTTTCAGGAATGCGTCGCTGGCCAGGGCCAGGCGCTCGATTTCGGCCTTGTCGGCGGTGGCGGCCACGAAGATCGAGCCACGCAGCTTGCCATTGACCTGCAGCATCAGCTCGATCTCGTCTTGCACCAGCGCCGCCGCATCGACCTGTGGCCAGGGTGCGTCGAGCAGCTCGCCCAGATGCTGGCTGTAGCCCAGTTCGCTCCACAGCGCATGGGTCACGTGCGGCGTGGCGGGGTACAGGCAGCGCAGCAGGATGCCAAAGCCTTCGATGGCCGCGATCTGGCCGTCGGGCGTGTCCGTGCCCTTGAAGCCTTCGAGCGCGTTGATCATCTTCATCGCGCCCGACACCACGGTGTTGTACTGCATGCGCTGGTAGTCGTAATCCACCTGCTTGAGCACCGTGTGGATTTCGCGGCGCAGCGCCTGCGCGTCCTTGCCGAACACCACCTTGCCCAGGTCGCGCGCGCTGGTGCCCACCGCATCCGCCGCCGTGTATTCGCCGCCCAGCAGCTTGAAGCCGTAGTTGTAGACCCGGCGCAGGAAGCGGTAGCTGCCCTCGACGGCCGCATCGTTCCACTCGAGCGTGGCTTCGGGCGGCGCGGTGAACATGGTGTACAGCCGGGCCGTGTCGGCGCCGTACTTGCCGATCAGCTCCTGCGGGTCGATGCCGTTGTTCTTGGACTTGGACATGGTGCCCACGCCCTCGTAGTCGATGTCCGTGCCCACGGGCAGCAGGCCGTCGGCGCTGTCGACCTCGGCCTTGAGCTTGGCGCCGATGATCTTGCCGGTGTCGTCGAACACATGCTCGACGTCCTTGGGCCAGAAGTATTCCTTCGCGCCCTTGGCCGTGCGGCGGCTGTAGATGTGGTTGAGCACCATGCCCTGGGTCAGCAGCTGCGAGAACGGCTCGTCGAACTGCACCAGGCCCAGGTCGCGCATCACCTTGGTCCAGAAGCGTGCATACAGCAGGTGCAGGATCGCGTGTTCGATACCGCCGATGTACTGGTCCATGCCGCTGGCGCCGCGCGCGGCATGAGGGTCGCGCATCCAGTAGTCGGTGCCGGCGCCCACCATCTGCTCGCTGTTCTTCGCGTCGCAGTAGCGCATGAAATACCAGGAGCTGTCGACGAAGGTATCCATCGTGTCGGTCTCGCGGCGCGCGCTCTTGCCGCAGCAGGGGCAGACCACGCCCGCATGGAAGACTTCGCTCTTGACCAGCGGATTGCCCGAGCCATCGGGCACGAGGTCCTGCGGCAGCACCACGGGCAGGTCCTTCTCGGGCACCGGCTGGGCGCCGCAATCGACGCAATGGATGATCGGAATCGGCGTGCCCCAGTAGCGCTGGCGGCTCACGCCCCAGTCGCGCAGGCGCCAGGTGGTCTTCTTCTCGCCCAGGCCCTTGGCGGCGACCAGCTCGGCGACCTTGTCGACGGCCTGCACATGGGTCAGGCCATCGAGCTCGCCGGAGTTGACGCAGACCGCCTTCTGCTTGTCGCCATACCAGTCGGCCCAGGCTTCGGTCGAGAAGCTTTCGCCTTCCACGGCCACGACCTGGCGGATCGGTAGGTCGTATTTCTTGGCGAACGCAAAGTCGCGCTCGTCATGCGCGGGCACGCCCATGACGGCGCCGTCGCCGTAGCCCATCAGCACATAGTTGCCGACCCAGACCTCGACCTGTGCGCCGGTCAGCGGATGGGTGACGAACAGGCCCGTGGGCATGCCTTCCTTTTCCTTGACCGCGAGTTCGGCCTCGGTGGTGCCGCCCTTCTTGCATTCCTCGATGAAGGCGGCCAGCGCGGGGCTGCTCGCGGCCGCATGCGTGGCCAGCGGGTGCTCGGGCGCCACGGCGCAGAACGTCACGCCCATGACGGTGTCGGCACGCGTGGTGAACACGTACATCTTGCCGTCCTGGATCAGCTGACCCTGCGCATCGTGGATGCCATGGGTGAACGCAAAGCGCACGCCGCTGGACTTGCCGATCCAGTTTTCCTGCATCAGCCGCACCTTGTCGGGCCAGCCGGTCAGCGTCGCGTTGTCGTTGCCGACCTGGACATGGTCGAGCAGCTCCTGCGCGTAATCGGTGATCTTCAGGTAGTAGCCCGGGATTTCGCGCTTCTCGACCAGCGCGCCGGTGCGCCAGCCGCGGCCGTCGATGACCTGTTCGTTGGCCAGCACGGTCTGGTCGACCGGGTCCCAGTTCACGACCTGGGTCTTGCGGTAGGCAATGCCCTTGTCCAGCATCTTCAGGAACAGCCACTGGTTCCAGCGGTAATACTCGGGGTCGCAGGTCGCGATCTCGCGGCTCCAGTCGATGGCCAGGCCCATCGACTGCATCTGCTTCTTCATGTAGGCGATGTTGTCGTAGGTCCACTGGGCCGGCGGCACCTTGTTCTTGAGCGCCGCGTTTTCCGCGGGCAGGCCGAACGCGTCCCAGCCCATCGGCATCAGCACGTTGAAGCCCTTCATGCGCAGCTGACGCGCGAGCATGTCGTTGATGGTGTAGTTGCGCACATGGCCCATGTGCAGCTTGCCGCTGGGGTAAGGCAGCATCGAGCAGGCATAGAACTTCTTCTTGCTGTCGTCTTCGGTGACGCGGTAGGCGTCGCGTGCGGCCCAATGCTCATGCGCCGCGCGCTCGAGCTCGATGTGGTTGTATTTGTCTTGCATGGTGGAGAGCGTGTTCCGGCAGCAGATGCGCCGGTGAAAGCCAAGGTCAACCGGGATTTTAGGCCGGACGCCACACCGCACTGCCGTGAGCGGCTATCTGCGGGTACAAAGCCGCCCGCCGCAGCCGGCAAAAGGGTCTTGCGCCGGCTGGATGCGGGCGCCCGCAACTCCTGCCTATGCTGGGCGGGCCGTCCGCGGCGCGTGGAACTTGCGCAGCGGGCCCTGGTCCCACCCTTTCTTTTTGCCTGCTTTCCAAGGAGTCGCTTCTGTTGCGCTGGTCATTGATTTCCGAACTCGACCCCTGGATGCAAGCCGTCCTGGGCCTGGCCCTGCTGGCGCTGCTGGCCGCTGCCAGCCGCCATGTCGCGCAATTCCTGCTGCAGCGCGTCGCGCGCCGGGTGCGCCTGGGCCTGGCTGCGAACTGGGCCGACATCCTGCTGCACGACAAGGTGCTGCGCCGGCTCACGCAGACCGTGCCGTGGCTGGTGCTGCAGATCGGATTGGTCGAGGTGCCGCATCTGCCGGCCCGGCTGCATGGCCTGCTGTTGAACCTGGCGGCCGCGGTGACCATCGTGCTGGTGCTGCGCACCTTCAACGCGCTGCTCGATGCGATGAACGAGACCCACGACCGCAAGGAGCGGCTCAAGCTCTCGACCCATTCGATCAAGAGCTATGTGCAGCTGTGCAAGCTGCTGGCCGTGCTGGTCGCCGCGGTGCTGATCATGGCCACCATGCTGGACCGTTCGCCGCTGCTGCTGCTGTCAGGCCTGGGCGCGCTGTCGGCGGTGCTGATGCTGGTGTTCAAGGACACCATCCTGTCGTTCACCGCGGGCGTGCAGCTGGGCTCGAACGACATGATCCGCGTCGGCGACTGGGTCGAGATGCCGCAGGTCGGCGCCGACGGCTTCGTGATCGACATCGCGCTGAACATCGTCAAGGTGCAGAACTGGGACAAGACCATCACCACCATTCCCACCTGGAAGCTGATGAGCGACAGCTTCAAGAACTGGCGCGGCATGTCGCAGTCGGGCGTGCGCCGCATCCGGCGCGCGCTGCGCATCGATGCCGACACCATCCGCGTGCTGGACGAAGCGCAGGTGGAGCAGCTGTCGCATATCGCGCTGCTGCAGGACTATCTGGCCGAAAAACGCGCGCAGACCGCGGCGCTGCCGGCGGCGGCCATGGCGCAGTCCGCGCCCTTTCATCCGCTGCAGCTCACCAATCTGGAACTGCTGCGCGCCTACGCCTACGCGTATCTGTGCGTGCATCCGGGCATCCAGCACGACACCTACCTGCTGGCGCGCACGCTCGAGCCGACCACCGAGGGCGTGCCGCTCGAGCTCTACTGCTATACCTCGACCTCGGTCTGGGTCGAGTATGAAAATATCCAGGGCAGCATCTTCGACCACCTGATCGGCGTGCTGCCGGAGTTCGGGTTGCGTTTGTATCAAAGGCCTTCGGGGAGCGATGTGCTGGCGGGGTTGCGGCCGGTGCAGGGAGTGGGTCCGCAATAAGCGCCGCCCAGGAACTCAGACCAAGAGCTTTGCTGTCGAGCAGGCCGTTCATCCTTCGACGCGGCCGACGAGGCGGGCTCAAGACGAACGGTTAATTCCTAACGCACGGGCCTGTTGTGCGCCGGCTCGGCTACAAATCCTATGCGCGTGAGCCCGGCCGCATGTGCCCAACCCATCACCGCCACGACGCGGCCATAGGGCACGCTGGCATCGGCGCGCAGTTGCAGCTCCGCCTGGGGATTCTTGGCCGCGAGGGCTGCCAAGTGTTCATGCAGGCCCGCTTCATCCACAGTCTGGCCATCGATCCACAACCCGCCCCGGGCATCGATTTCCAGCGCCAGCGCCGACTGCGCCACGGGCGTCGCCACCGGAGCCGTGCCCTGGGCCTGGGGTAGTTGCACGCGCAGCGCGGCCGCCAGCACCGGCGCGGCGAGGATCAGGATGACGACCAGCACCAGCATCACATCGACGAGCGGTGTCACGTTGATGCCGCTCAGCGGCTCGGGCTGCGCGGTGGTGCGATGGTCGAAACGGCCAAATGGCATCGTGCCCGGCCGTCAGTGAGCAGGTACGGACTGTGCTCCGTCCCCGAAAAATGCCTGCAGATCATGCGCAAAGCCTTCCAGTTCGGCTTCGATACGGCCGGCGCTGCGGCCCAGCAGGTTGTAACCAAGCACTGCGGGAATGGCCACGGCCAAGCCGGCCGCGGTCATCACCAGCGCCTCGCCGACGGGTGCGGCCAGCTGTGCGATGCCGATGCTCTGGCTGTCTGCCAGCAGCGTCAGCGCATGGTGGATGCCCCAGACCGTGCCGAGCAAACCGACAAACGGCGCCAGTGTGCCGACCGAAGCCAGCAACACCTGGCCCCATTGCAGCGGCATGCTTGCGGACTGCAGCGCGGCGCGCAGGCCGCGCGTGAGCCGGGCCGACGCCGCGCCCTGCTGCGCCAGGGGCACGGCACCCGGGGCAAGCGCCGGGTGTGCATCGAGCGCATCGACCAGCGGCAGCACCAGGCCGGCGCCATCGAGCGCAGCGACCCGGGACCGGGCGGTGGCCAGGTCGGGCGCCTGCCAGAACGCGGCCACGCAGCGCGGTACCTGGCGCCGGCTGCGGGCCAGCAGCCAGGCTTTGTAGCCCATGACCACCCAGCTCGCGACCGACAGGGCCAGCAGCAGCGCCGCCGTGCCCTGCGTGACCGCATCGCCTTGGGTGAACCAGAGCCAGCGGTCCATGGCGCGGATCAGCGCAGGCCCAGCACGTCGAACATGTCGAACATGCCTTGCGGTTTATCGGCCAGGAAGCGCACGGCGCGCAGGCTGCCCTGGGCGTAGGTTTCGCGGCTCGAGGATTTGTGCGTGATTTCAATGCGCTCGCCAATGCCGGCAAACAGCACCGTATGGTCGCCAACGATGTCGCCGCCGCGCACCGTCGCAAAACCGATCGACGAAGGGTCGCGCGCCCCGGTATGGCCGTAGCGCTCGTAGACCGCGCACTCGGCCAGGTCACGGCCCAGCGCGTCGGCAATGACTTCGCCCATCTTCAGCGCCGTGCCCGAGGGCGCGTCGACCTTGTGGCGGTGATGGGCTTCGACGATTTCAATGTCGTAGCCCGTGGACAGCGCCTTGGCCGCCATCTCCAGCAGCTTGAGCGTGACGTTCACACCCACGCTCATGTTGGGTGCCAGCATTACCGAGACCTGCTTGGCGCCTTCGGCCAGCGTCTTCTTCTGTTCGTCGCTGAAACCGGTCGTGCCGATCACCAGCTTCACACCCAGCGCCGTGCAAACCTCGAGGTGGGCCAGCGTGCCTTCGGGGCGCGTGAAGTCGATCAGCACCTGCGCCTGGGCCAGGCCTTCGCGCAGGTCGCAGGTGATGTGAACGCCGCTGGCGCTGCCCAGGAAGGCCGTGGCGTCGATGCCCAGGGCCGGGCTGCCGGGCACGTCCAGCGCGCCGGCGAGCACGCAGTCGTCGCTGTTGTGGATGGCTTCGATCAGCATGCGGCCCATGCGGCCAGAGGCGCCGGCAACGGCGATGCGGTGACGGCCCGAAACGGGCGAAGGATTCGCGGTCATGGTGGTATTCCTGGGAAAGCGGCCGGCCGCGCGCGCAGGCGCCCTGCCGGCAAGAGAACTCAGCGGCCCGGTGCTTCCAGCGGCGGGTATTGCTTGGGAGCGTCGACGGGCGCCAGCGTTTCGCTGCCGGTCGCCGGCACGGCTGGGGCGGGGAAGCGCGCGAGCTGCTCGGGCGTGGCCTCGAGCACCGGTACCTTGCCGCCAGCCCTTTTCGAGCCCAGGGTCGCGACGAAGTCGGATTCGGAGGGCATCTCGTCGCCTTCGTGGCGCACCAGGCGGTCGCCGTCGAAGAACACCGTGAGCTTGCGGGTCTGGATCTCGAGGTCACGGCGCTTGAGCGTGAAGACATACTCCCAGCGATCCGCATGGAACACGCTGGTCAGCAAGGGCGTGCCGAGAATATCGCGCACCTGCTGGCGGCTCATGCCGGGCGCCAGTGCCTCGACCTGTTCCCGGGACACGAAATTGCCCTGGACCACTTCGACCTTGTAAGGAGTGACAGCGCTGGCGGCGCTGGCGATGCGTTGGCTCGCGTTGTCCAGGCTGCCACAGGCAGCCAGGACGGCAGAGACCACCACAGTCAGCGCCAGACGGGCACTGCAACGGACTTGGACATGCATGGGTATGGCTTCGGGGATATGATCAAATCATTGTAGCGGCTGGTCCTTCCAGTACTCGACATTCTCCACACCCTCGGTGCGAGGGCCATTTTCCGTTGCCTGTGCTGCGCCGGTGCCGGATACGCGCAGGCACCCCTAAAAGACCCTGTCATGACGAATATCGACGAACTCAAAAGCACCGGCCTCAAGGCCACCCTGCCGCGTCTGAAGATTCTGGAAATCTTCCAGAAAGGCACGCAACGCCATATGACCGCCGAAGACGTGTTTCGCGTGCTGCTCGACGAGCGTTCGGATATCGGCCTGGCCACCGTCTACCGGGTGCTGGCACAGTTCGAGCAGGCGGGCATCCTGATCCGCAGCAACTTCGAAAGCGCCAAGGCCGTCTACGAACTCAATGAAGGTCAACACCACGACCATTTCATCTGCACCGTGTGCGGCAAGGTGGAAGAGTTCTATGACGCTGAAATCGAAAAGCGCCAGGTGCAGATCGCCAAGGCCAAGGGCTGGGTCATCCATGACCACGCGATGTCGCTTTACGGGCAGTGCACCAACTGCGCCAAGACCGCGCCCGGCCACCGCTGAGCGCGGTGCGCGGCGCCCGGCGCATCCGGATATGACAAAGGCGCCTGCGGGGCGCCTTTTTTCAACCTTTCCCCTGCTCCATGGCACGCCGGTGTCGGTCGATGAATTCCTGATAGGTGTCGATACCTCGCAACTGCAAAATGGTATTGCGCACCGCGGCCTCGACCAGCACGGCAATGTTGCGGCCGGCCACCACCTGGATCACGGCCTTGAGCACCGGCACGCCCAGCACGTCCTGGGTCAGCGGCTCATAGGGCATGCGCTCGTATTCGCGCTCCAGGGTTTCCTTGCGCACCAGGTGCACGATCAGCTTCAGCCGCATCTTGCGGCGCACCGCGGTCTCGCCAAAGATCGCGCGGATGTCCAGCAAGCCGATGCCGCGCACCTCGAGCAGGTTCTGCAGCAGCTCGGGGCATTTGCCTTCGATCGTGGCCTGGTTGATGCGGTACAGGTCGACGGCATCGTCGGCCACCAGGCCGTTGCCGCGTGAAATCAGCTCCAGCCCCAGCTCGCTCTTGCCCAGGCCCGACTCGCCGGTGATCAGTACCCCCATGCCCAGGATGTCCATGAACACGCCATGCATGGTGGTGCGGTCGGCAAAGTGCTTGGACAGGTAGGCGCGCAGCACATCGATGACAAATGCCGAGTTCTCATTGGTCGAGAACATGGGAATCTGCGCTTCCTCGCACATTGACAGCAGCTCGGGCGGTGCCGTCTGGCCGTCGGCGAGCACCAGCACCGGCGGCTGCAGCGTCACGATGCGCGCCACGCGGCGCTGGCAGTCGAGGGACGAGGATTTGCAGAGATAGGCGATTTCGCGTTCGCCCAGCACCTGCATCCGGTAGGGATGGATGTAATTGAGGTAACCAACCAAGTCGGCGCCCGAGCGTGCCGAGCGCACGGCCATTTCATCGAAGCGCCGCTCCGAGGCACCCAGGCCGGCCACCCACTCCCAGTGCAATGACGCACGAAATGCCTGGAACAGCAGGTCGGCGCTGATGGCGTTCGGTCGCATGAAGCGTGCGGGTCAGGCGCTCAGGACAGCGGTGCAGCCGCGGATTGCCAGCGCGCCAGCATGTCGTGCAGCTGCTCGGCGTTGTCGCAGGCCTTGATCTTTTCACGCAGGCCGGTGTCGCTGAGCAGCTCGGCAATCTCGGACAGGATTTCCAGATGCTTTTGCGTTGCCGCCTCGGGCACCAGCAGGAAGATCAGCAGGCCCACGGGCTGCTCGTCGGGGGCATCGAAACCGATGGGATGGGCCAGCTGGAACACTGCCGCCATCGGCGACTTCAAGCCCTTGATGCGGCCGTGGGGAATGGCGACGCCATGGCCCAGTCCGGTCGAGCCCAGGCGTTCGCGCGCAAACAGGCTGTCGGTGATCAGCGCACGCGACAGGCCGTGCAGACTTTCAAACAACAGCCCGGCTTCTTCGAAAGCGCGTTTCTTGCTGGTGGCGTCAACGCTCACGAGGACTTGAGCGGCAGGCAGGATGGAGGCTAGACGGTTCATGGTGTTAGGGAAGAATTATGCACGCTCCGCTTCCACAGTGCCGGGAATACCCCAGGGAGACGAAAAAGCCGCCTTGCGGCGGCTTTTGCTGTTAGATGGCGCTCATAGTTCGCCAACATGTTGAGGAGAAATGTGCTTCAGGCCTGTGCCAGCATCATCGCGTCGCGTTTGGGGGTCTCGAAACGTCCGGATTGCAAGCGCGTCTTGTGCTCCACCACCTTGCGGTCCAGCTTGTCCACCAGTGCATCGACCGCGGCATACAGATCGAAATGCGCGCTCTGCGCAAACAGATCGTTGCCCTTGACCCGCACGGTGCATTCCGCACGCTGGCGTTTGTCCTTTTCCTTCTGATTTTCCACCGTCAACAGAACCTTGACGTCCACTACCTGATCGAAGTGCCGAAGAATCCGCTCCAGCTTGCTCACCACATAGTTGCGCAATGCCGGGGTCACCTCCAGGTGGTGACCACTGATAATCAAATTCATACGAAAGCCTCCTTGCCCAAGGTGAAGAAAGCCCCTGCCAGCGACAGAGTCACTGACCGGGCCAACAAGCTGGAATGCGCATTCGTTGCTTGGTTTCACTATGCGCCGACCCCCAGGCAAATGCAAATCGATAACGGTATTGCGCAGTAGGTTTTGCGGCAGCCTTCGCCAAGCTGCGCAAAACCACGCACAATCTCGGAGTCGATGCGGCATGCCCGGCCAGCGGGCATAAGGCCAGCCCACGGCCTTAAAATCCTGCCAGGTAAGGTCCCGCACCCTGCCCAGGCCTCGATCGCAACCATTCGTACCCATGAACCAGCCCAGCCTTTCCGCCCTGCATACCTCTGCCCTGACTTCGCTGCCCCTGCTGGCACGCGGCAAGGTGCGTGACAATTACGCCGTGGGCGATGACCGCATCCTGATGGTGGCCAGCGACCGCCTCTCCGCCTTTGACGTGATCATGGGCGAGCCCATTCCGGGCAAGGGCGTGCTGCTGACGCAGATGGCGCTGTTCTGGTTCGACAAGCTCGGCCATATCTGTCCCAACCACCTGACCGGCGATGCGCCCGAGAGCGTGGTCTCGCCCGCCGAGCAACCCCAGGTGCAAGGCCGCTCGATGCTGGTCAAGCGGCTCAAGCCGATCCTGATCGAAGCGGTGGTCCGCGGCTATCTGGCGGGCAGCGGCTGGAAGGAATACCAGGAAACCCGCTCGGTCTGCGGCGTGCCTCTTCCCGAGGGCCTCACCAATGCCGCCAAGCTGGCCGAACCGATCTACACGCCCGCTGCCAAGGCCGAGATGGGCGACCACGACGAGAACATCACGTTCGAGCGCACGGTCGAGATGGTCGGTGAAGAACTGGCCACGCGCATCCGCGACCTGAGCATCCAGATCTACCGCGAAGCCGCGGAGATTGCGCTGACCAAGGGCATGATCATTGCCGACACCAAGTTCGAGTTCGGTCTGACCGATGACGGCGAGCTGGTGCTCATGGATGAAGTGCTGACCCCTGACAGCTCGCGCTACTGGCCCGTCGAAGGCTACGCCGACGCCCTGGCCGCAGGCGTCAACCCGCCAAGCTACGACAAGCAGTTCGTGCGCGACTGGCTCGAGCAGGCCAAGGTCAATGGCAAGGCCTGGGACAAGACCGCGCCAGCGCCGCGGCTGCCGCAGGAGGTGATTACCAAGACGGCGGCGAAGTATCGCGAGGCGCTGGATCGTTTGACGGCTTGATGCTTTCTGGCTCCCTCTGAACCGGCCCTTGTGGCCGGTTTTTGTTTGGCTAATGCCTTAGAGGGGGTCAGTTTACGAAGTCGGTGTGTCCTTCGGCACACCGACCAGCCCGGGCCCTGCGCGCGGCAGGGCCAGGCGCCCCCGCGCAGACAGATGGGCGGGGGACGGGAGCGGGATAGCTTCTTGAAACGGCCAGCGACGTGCCGCTTTCCAGGAAAGCTTTCAGCAATCAGTTCAACGCCATGCTCAGCTTGCGCCTGTAGCTGTTGAGCATTGCCGTGGTCTCGTCTTCCTGCTGTGCCGACTTGCCCATCAGTTCGATGCCGCCCGCGGTCTTGCCCGGTACGCTGGCTTCGGCCTTGGGTTTGGGTGGGGTCAGGAGTTCCAGCACGCCGACATAGAGCTTGCGCGCCGCGTCCTGGTTCCAGGTCTTGTCGCGCATGATGATTTCCAGCAGTTCGTCCATCGCTTCGGTCCACTGGCCTTCGGCCACCAGCACCCGGGCCTTGTCGAAGCGGGCCTCGAAATCGCGGCGGTTGGCGGCGATCAGCGCATCGAACTCCTCGAGCGGCCAGTTGCCGCGTTCGTTGGTGTCGACAAACTGCAGCGCATCGAGCCAGCGCGACAGTGCATCGAAGCGCAGCGCCAGCGGGATGCGCTTGAGCGGCTCGCGCAGCAGGGCCTGGGCTTCCTCGAAGCCGCCGGTGGCAATCAAGAGGCGCAGGTAATCAAAGCGGGCATCGTCATTGGTCGGGTCGGCAGCCAGCGCGTCGGCGAGCTTTTGCAGCGCCGCGCCGGTGTCGCCGGCCTCGAGCAGTTGCTGGGCTTCATCGACATCGGATTCGGCCGCGATCGCGCCTTCGGAGGGCAGGTGCTTGTCAAGGAAGGCGCGCAGCTGGCTCTCGGTTTGCGCGCCCATGAAGCCATCGACCGGGCGGCCGCCGATCAGCAGCACGCAGGTCGGCACCGAGCGGATGCCGAACATGCCGGCAAGCTGCTGCTCCTGGTCGGAGTCGACCTTGGCCAGCTTGAAACGGCCGCCATAGGCCACTTCCAACTGTTCCAGCAGCGGCCCCAGGGTCTTGCACGGGCCGCACCAGGGCGCCCAGAAGTCCACCAGCACGGGCACTTCCATCGAGGCGGCAATTGCCTCGGTTTCAAAATTTTCTATCGTGACATCGATCATGGCTCGAAGCCCTATGACGGGCTGGTGGATAAGGGAAAAGTAAAATCATGGGTTCCACTTTGGCGGGCAACTGCGCAGTTGCCCCACTTGACATGAAACCCATTCAAATCGGCGTGGTCATGGGCTCCAGCAGCGACTGGGACACCATGCAGCACGCAGTGCAGATTCTCCAGCAATTTGGCATCGCCCATGAAGCCCAGGTCGTCTCGGCGCACCGCATGCCCGATGATATGTTCGCCTATGCCGAAGCGGCTGCAGGCCGCGGCCTCAAAGCCATCATTGCCGGCGCGGGCGGCGCGGCGCATCTGCCGGGCATGATCGCGGCCAAGACCACCGTGCCCGTGCTGGGCGTGCCGGTCGCCAGCCGCCATCTGCAGGGCGTCGACTCGCTGCACTCGATCGTGCAGATGCCCAAGGGCATCCCCGTCGCGACCTTTGCGATCGGCCAGGCCGGCGCCGCCAATGCCGCGCTGTTTGCCGTGGCGCTGCTGGCCAACGAAGACCCGGCGCTGCGCGCCCGGCTCGACGCCTTCCGCGCCGAACAGACGGCCGCGGCCCGCGCCATGACGCTGCCGCCGGTGGCTGCTGCATGAGCGCGACGATCCTGCCCGGCGCGACGCTGGGCGTGCTGGGCGGCGGCCAGCTCGGACGGATGTTTGTGCATGCGGCGCAGTCCATGGGCTATTTCACGGCGGTGCTGGATGCCGATCCGGCCAGCCCCGCGGGCCTGGTCAGTCACCACCACGTGCGCACCGGCTACGAAGACCCGCAGGGCCTGGCTGAACTGGCGCGGCTGTGCGCGGCCGTGACCACCGAATTCGAGAACGTGCCCGCCGCCGCGCTGCAGGCGCTGGCGCGGACGCTGCCGGTATCGCCTGCAGGCGAGTCCGTGGCCATTGCCCAGGACCGGGCCGCCGAGAAGGCGCATTTCGTGCGCTGCGGCGTGCCCTGCGCGCCCTATGCGGAAATCACCACGCCCGCGCAGCTTGCAGCGGTGCCGGCGGACCTGCTGCCCGGCATTCTCAAGACCGCGCGCATGGGCTACGACGGCAAGGGCCAGGCCCGGGTGCGCAGCGCCGCCGAACTGGCCGCGGCCTGGGACGAGATGGGCCAGGTGGCCTGCGTGCTCGAGAAGATGCTGCCGCTGGCGCATGAATGCTCGGTGATCGTCGCGCGTGGACGCGATGGCACGATCGTCAATCTGCCGGTGCAGCGCAACCTGCACCGCGACGGCATCCTGGCCGTGACCGAAGTGCATGCGGGCAACGTACCCGCGGCGCAGGCGCAGCAGGCGGTGGCCGCGGCGCAGTCGGTGGCGCAGGGCCTGGACTATGTGGGCGTGCTGTGCGTCGAGTTCTTCGTGCTCGAGGACGGCAGCCTGGTGGTCAACGAGATCGCGCCGCGCCCGCACAACAGCGGCCATTACAGCCAGAACGCCATGGACATCTCGCAGTTCGAGCTGCAGGTGCGCTGCATGACCGGGCTGCCGCTGGTGCAGCCGCGCCAGCACAGCGCGGCCGTCATGCTCAACCTGCTGGGCGACCTGTGGTTCAAGGACGGTGCGACGGCAAGCACGCCCGCCTGGGACCAGGTGCTGGCGCTGCCCGGCACCCATCTGCATCTCTACGGCAAGGCCGAGGCCAAGCCGGCGCGCAAGATGGGGCACCTGAACCTCACCGCCGCCACGCCCGAGCAGGCGCGCGCCGTGGCGCTGCAGGCTGCTGCCCTGCTGGGCATTGCGCCGTACTAGCCCCGAGGCCGCAATGATCCTGCCTGGAAACCTGCCCACGGCCATCGACGAGGCGGCGCGCGCGCTGCAGCGCGGCGCGCTGCTGGGCCTGCCGACCGAGACCGTCTATGGCCTGGCCGCCGACGCCGACAACGATGCGGCCGTGGCCGCGATCTTTGCCGCCAAGGGCCGGCCCAGCAACCATCCGCTGATCGTGCATGTGGCCGACGCTGGCGCCATCACGCGCTTTGCCAAGGAAGTGCCGCTGTTCGCGCAGCAGCTGATCGACGCTTTCTGGCCCGGCCCGCTGACATTGATCCTGCCGCGCCGCACCGGCATGGTGGCCGCGGCGACGGGGGGGCAGGACAGCGTGGGGCTGCGCTGCCCTTCACATCCGGTTGCACAATCGTTGTTGCAAGCCTGTGCGCAATTGCAACCACCTGTTTGGGGCGTGGCCGCGCCCAGCGCCAACCGCTTCGGCCGCGTGAGCCCGACCACGGCCGCGCATGTGCAAAGCGAATTCGGCGACGCGCTGCTGGTTCTTGACGGCGGCGAATGCGCGGTCGGCATCGAGTCGACCATTGTCGACTGCACGCGTGGCGTGCCGGTGCTGCTGCGCCCGGGCGCGGTCTCGCGCGATGACATCGAGCGCGCCTGCGGTATCCGACCGCTTTCGAAAGAGGAGCTGCCGGCGCACACGCCGCGCGCTTCCGGCACGCTGCTGGCGCACTACGCGCCCGACGCCAAGGTGCGGCTGATGGATGCGCAGCAATTGCGCACTGGGCTGCAATTGCTGGGCACCGACGCCGCCCAGGCGGCCCAGCTGGGGGTGTATGCTCGGACCCCTCTGCAGGCGCCCTCCCCGGTGGCGCTGCGCCGCATGCCCGACGACGCTGCGGCCGCCGCCCAGGAGCTGTTTGCCATGCTGCGCGAATTCGACGCCGCTGGCGTGCGCCTGCTCTGGATTGAAACTCCGCCCGCCACGCCCGCCTGGGAAGGCGTGCGGGACCGTCTGCAACGTGCCGCAGCGGCCTAGGTGCATGGCCGCGCTCGTTAAACTCTTGTCCAAATCCTTTCTGGAGAATCTCATGGCAGCAAATTGGATGCGTCGGACCGCCTTGGTCAGCGCCTGTGCAACGGCGATACTTCTTGCAGCCTGCGGCTCAAGCACGACCGAATCGGCAATCACGCCCAGCCGCTTCATCGCCTTCGGCGACGCGACCAGCGATGTCGGTCAAAGCGGCCGCAGCTATACCGTCAACGACGGGTCGGTGAACCTCTGGACCCGTTATGTGGCCGCGCAGTACGGCCTGGAACTCAAGCCATCGAGCCAGGGCGGTCTGAACTACGCCTTCGGCAACGCGCGCATCGTGGCCACGCCCGATGCCGCGGGCAATGCCGCCACGCCCACGGTGGCCAAGCAGATCGACAGCTTCCTGGCGGCCAACACGCTGCAGAGCAAAGACGTCGTGCTGCTGAGCGCCGGTGTCAGCGACATGGTCACCGGCCTGTCGGCAGTGATTGCCGGCACGCAGACCGCGGAGCAGTTCGAAGCCTCGGCCCGCGCGCTTGGCAAGCAGTACGCGGACCAGATCCGCCGCCTGACCAACGCCGGCGCCAAGCAGGTGGTGTTCTCCGGCACCTATGACCTGGGCAAGTCGCTGTGGGCCATCGAGCGCGGCCAGGTCGGCACCGCCGAAAAAGCCAGCAAGGCTTTCAACGAAGCGCTGCTGATCGGTCTCAACGACCTGGGCAATTCCGTGCTGTACGTCGATCTGGCGTACTACGTGAACCTGTACACCTACTCGCCCGGCTCCTATGGCTTCAAGAACGCCAACACCCCGGTCTGCACCTCGGTCGACACGGGCCCGGGCATCGGCATCGGCACGGGCGAAATCAACTCCTCGCTGTGCACGACCTCGACCCTGATCGCCGGCGCCAGCCAGGACGCCTACCTGTTTGCCGACAAGGTCTACCTCACGCCGTCGGCCAACCGCCAGTTCGGTGTCTACGCCTACGACAAGCTGCGCGTGCGCTGGTAAGGGCCAGGCCCCTTGCGACCAACCGACCTGCGGGTCGGTTTTTTATTGCCCTGACGCCATCACGCGTTCAAAGAAGCTGCGCGCCGCGAGGTGGCAAAACGGCGGCACCAGGATCGCGTGATACAGCGTGATCGCGGCCAGCGGCCCGCCCTGCGCCGCGGCCGAGACCTTGGCCAGCGCAAAGCCGGTCTTGGCCGCGGCAAACGGGTCGTCGAAGCCACTGACCGGCGCATCGAGATCGAGCACGCTGAGCAGGCCCGGCGCCATGGCCGAAGCCGAAGGTGGGGACCAGAACGCCTGCATCGCGCCGGTGTTGAGCCCGAAGAACACCGTGGGATCGGCCCGGCCGCCGCACAGCAGCAGCGGCCGCTCGGGCACCCAGTCGCGCAGGTCGTTGGCCTTGAGCCCCTGGCGCACCGGATGCTGCGGCGCGGCCGCGGGCAGCCCGGTGGTGCGCTCGGGCACCAGGCCGTCGGGGCGCGCCCTGGCATCTTCCAGATAGGCCAGCCGCAGCGTGTTGGTCAGCAGCGGATCGGCGCCAAAGCCCAGCGCAAACAGCGGCGCCTCGGCCAGCGGCGTGCGCGGCGGCGTGATCGACTCGAGCCCGGGCGCGGGAGCGGCAATGCTGAACAGCGCGCTGACCGGCAGCCGGCCCTGGGCCCAGAGCTGGGTCAGTGGGACCTCGGCCGGCAGCAGGGTGGTCATGTGCGGCGCAAAACGCGGCGCGAAGATATCCTCCGGCTGGCGGTAGATATTGCCGTAGGCCTGCTGGTAGGCGCGCACCAGCAGCGGCGCCAGCACCGTGCTGCCCAGCGGCACGCGGCCGTAGAAGAGCGCATCGCCATAGCTGGCCAGCGCATAGGGCCCGGACATCGGCGCCGAGGCCGTCACGCGCACGCCCGCGGCCTGCAGCGCGCGCTGCGTGGCCAGCGCCACATGGCCGCCCTGCGAGTTGCCCGACAGCAGCAGCTGGCCGTTGTCGCGCGCACCCAGCGCGGGCAGCGCCTGGCGCGCGGCCGCGAGCGCATCGATCATGTCCTTGGACTGCTGATCGGCCACGAGATAGGGGTGATAGTCCAGCCGCGAGCGGTCATAGCCGGCGTAGTTCGGCGCCACGACAATGTAGCCATGCGCCGCAAAGGTGGCCGCAAGCTGCTGCCCGGCCAACGCGCCGGGACGTGTCAGATCGGTGATTTCCGCCTGGTTGTAGGCGCGCTGGGGATCGGTGCCGTGGCCGTACAGCAGGATCGGGCGCGCGCCCGAACAGGGCGCACCCGGCCCCTGGGGCAGCATCAGCGCCGCAGTGGCATTGGTGCTCTCGCCTTTCGCGCCCACGGTCGCGTACTCGATGGAATGCACCTGCACGCCGCAGACCGGCACGCCCACCTGCGCCACCAGCTCGCGCCCGGCCGGCGTGGCCGCGAGCTGCGCGCTCAGGTCCGGCGCCGAGGCGTCGAGCGTGCGCGGCGGCGGGCTCTGCAGCAGCGCGCCACGCCGCGTGCCCGGGTCATCCCTGTCGGCGCCCCCGCAGGCGGTCAACGCCGCGGCGGCCAGGGCAACTCCCGTGCGCCAGATTGCTGTCCAATGCATCCTCATGCTGCGCCTCCCGATGTGGTGACGGACCGGCCAAGGCGCCGGCCCCTGCCCACCTTATAGCGGCGCGGGGTCGCCGACCACCCATTCCACCAACGCCTCCAAGGCCGGACGGGCTGCGGCCGCGCGCGGGTCGTTGACCAGCGCGACCATCACATAGCGCCGGCCATTGGCGGCATGCACGAAGCCCGCGAGGGCCGATGCATCGCGCAGCGTGCCGGTCTTGAGATGGGCCCGGCCGCTGGCGCGTGCCTGGCTGCGGCGCAGCGAGCCATCCACGCCCAGCACCGGCAGCGAGGCCAGGAATTCGGGCATCACGGGCGATGCCCAGGCCACCTGCAGCATGCGCGCCAGGCCCTGGGCCGTGACGCGCTCCTCACGGCTGAGGCCCGCGCCGTTGTCCACAATGGGCAACGTCTGGCCGATGCGCCGCTGCCACCACTGGCGCAGCGTCGTCTGCGCGCTGTCCCAGCTGCCCACGCCCGTGCGCTGCCAGCCCATGGTCAGGAAAACCTGCTGCGCCATGACGTTGTTGCTGTATTTATTGATGTCTCTCACGACCTGCGCGAGCGATTCCGACTCGACCACCATGGCCGGCTCGAGCCCTGGCGGCACGTGGCCGTCGCGCACCGTGCCGCCGAGCTGCCCGCCGATTTCGCGCCACATGCCTTCGAGCGCGCGCGCCGCGAAACGCGTCCCATCGACCGGGGCGACTGCCCAGTTGCGCGGCCCGCACGCGGCCGGGTAGCTGCCGGCGAAATCCACGCGCCCCACCAGCTCCAGACTGGCCTGCAGGCGCGCCTGCCAATCTCCGCAGGAGCTGCCCTCGGGCGCGAGCGGCACGCTCGCTTGCAGCGCCATGCCGGCCAGCGGCGGGTCGTACTGGATCCGCGCCACGCCGCCTGGCACATCGGGCACGAATCCCATCACCAGCGACTTGTAATTGACCAGCAGCGCATCCGGCGCCACGTTGTACGGCCGCAACGGCTCGCCATCGAAAAGCGCCGGGTCATGCACCGGCAGCGCAAAAGCCGAGTGATCGAGAACGATATCGCCCTCGATGGTGCGCACGCCCATGGCCTGCAGCCGGCGCAGCGCCAGCCACAGCCGCTCCATCACCAGCCGCGGATCCCCCTGGCCCTGGATATAGAGCGGCCCGCGCAGCACCCCGGCCTGCACCGGCCCGCCAAAGTAGAACGGCGTGCGCCAGGTATAGGCCGGGCCCAGCTGGTCGAGCGCGGCAAAGGTGGTCACGAGCTTCATGACCGATGCTGGATTCATGGGCCGGTCCGGCTGCCACGCCAGCCGCGGCGCGGCGCCGCCTTCGGCCTCGACCACGAGCACCGACAGCGCATCGGCCGGCAACTGGGCACGGGCGAGCGCGGCGACCACCGCGGGCGGCAGGGCCGGCTGCGGTGGGGCGGCGCGGGCCGGCGCAGCCAGCAATGCCAGGGACAGCGAGAGGCCCACGAGGGCGCGGGCGCGCATGCGCCGGGTGACGGTCTGCAATAACATGCAGCCAGTTTAGGGCCTGTGCCGCGGGCTTTGCCTACGCGGCGCGCAGCGGGCGGCGCAGGCGCCGATAATCGGGGGCTTGCGCGCCG
This sequence comes from Comamonas sp., assembly GCA_040514115.1. Lineage (GTDB taxonomy): Bacteria > Pseudomonadota > Gammaproteobacteria > Burkholderiales > Burkholderiaceae_C > Comamonas. The sequence continues at coordinate 26,053 of JBEVDH010000013.1, forward strand.
TGCGACGGCATGGCGGCCACCGGCCCGCCGCGCTGCCACCCCCTTGCCGTTTCTCCTGGCACCTCCCATGAATCTGCTTGCCTTCGATACCAGCACCGACACCCTTTGCATTGCCGTCCAGCGCGGTGACGCGCTCTGGCAACACCGCGGCCCTGGCGGTGCGCAGTCATCGGCCCAGCTGCTGCCTGCCATCCGCCGGCTCATGGACGAAGCCGGGCTTGAATTCCAGGCGCTGGAAGCGATTGTCTTTGGCCGCGGCCCGGGCTCGTTCACCGGCCTGCGCACCGCCTGCGCGATTGCGCAGGGCCTGGCCTTTGGCGCCAATGTGCCGGTGCTGCCCGTCGACACGCTGCTGGCCGTGGCCGAGGCGGCGCGCGCCGAGCATGGCTGCACCGAAGTGGTGGCCGTGCTCGATGCGCGCATGAACGAGGTCTACCACGCTCCTTACCGCTGGCAGGGCGGCGCCTGGCAGGCCGAGGGTGAAGCCGGGGTCTGCGCGCCCGAGCGGCTGGAGGTGCCCGCAGGCTGGACCGTGGCCGGCAACGCCCAGGCCGCCTATGGCGAACGCCTCGCGCCCGCAGCCCGGCACCTGGCCGCGCTGCCGACGGCGGCGGCGCTGCTGCGCCTGGCGCCGGCGCTGCTGGCGGCGCACGCCAGCGCGCCGGCCGCCGCGGCGCTGCCCTTGTATATCCGCGATAAAGTGGCGCAAACTACTGCCGAACGTGCCGCTGCACGCCTTGCCGCCCAGCCATGAGCCCTGCCAGCCAGCCTGCCCGCGATCAAGCCATCCGCTTTGCGCCCCTGAGCGCGGCCTGGCTCGATGCGTTGCTGCCGATCGAGCAGCAGGCTTACAGCCATCCCTGGACGCGCGGCAACTTCATCGACGCGCTGGCCGCGGGCTACGAGGCCCAGCTGCTGCTCGATGAAGAGGACCAGCTGCTGGGCTATTTCGTGGCCATGACGGTGCTGGACGAAGTGCATCTGCTCAACCTCACCGTCGCGCCCGCGCACCAGGGCCAGGGCTGGGCCCGGGTCATGCTCGACGGCCTGGCGCTGTGGTCGCGCCAGCGCCACGCGCTGTGGCTTTGGCTGGAAGTGCGCGCCAGCAACCTGCGCGCCCGGGCGATCTACGAAAAGCATGGCTACCTGCAGATTGCCGAGCGCAAGAACTATTACCCGGCGGCCGACGGCCAACGCGAGCACGCCATCATCATGAGCCTCAAGCTATGGCCCTGAATCTCGACCCGCGCCAGCGCGCCATGCTGCAGGAAATGGGCATCACGGTCTGGCAACCTGCGCCGCCGCCCGCTGCGGCCAGCCTGCTGGCCGTCGAAGAACGCCCCGCTCCCGCAGCCCCGCGCGGCGCACCGCCGCCGGCCAGCCCGCCCCCGCGCGCCGCCGCGCCGTCCCAGCCCCGCGCTCCCGTGGTGCAGCCCGCGCCTGCGGCGCCGCGCCCCGAAGGCGCCGTGGCCACGGGCTGGCGGCTGCACCCGGCGCGGCCGGTCTATGAGCCGGGCGAGGCCACGGCCACGACCACCGATGGCGGCTGGCTGATCCTGCTCGAGCACCCCACGGCGCAGGGTCTGGCCGCGCCTGCAGGCGCAGCGCCGGCCAGCGGCACAGTGCTCGAGGGCGACGCCGCGCGCCTGCTGGACAACATGCTGCGCGCGCTGCGCCTGCACCAGCATCCGCGCGTCTGGAGCGCCGCGCTCGAGCGCGACACCGCGCCGGCCGCGGCCGCCGACTGCGCCCCGCTCGACACCGGCCTGCACGCCATGGTGCAGCAGCTGCAACCGGCGCGCATCCTGGTGCTGGGCCTGGCCGCGGCACGCGCCGTACTGGGCCGCAGCGATGCGCTGGGGCGGCTGCGCGCCGAACCCCACCAGGCGGCGGGCTTGCCGGCCGTGGTCACCTACGACCCCGGTTACCTGCTGCGCGCCGCGCACGCCAAGCCCGCGGCCTGGGCCGATCTGTGCCGCGCGCAATTGCTCGGCCAGACCATTACAGCGCGATGAAAACCCGTGCCGGCATCCGTGCCGCATGGGCCTTTGTGCGCCGCGCCGCGCGTGCGCAATGCCATAATTCCCGACTTCAAGATAACTGGAGATTGCTCCGTGGAAACCTACCCTAGTTGGTAGCTTTCAACTCCCATCGTGCCGCGGGCACGCGCTGCCGGGGTTGAAAGCATCACTCTTTCACCGCCGCCGCCGAAAAATGACATGGGAGTGAGCAATGCTCAACATCTTTACGCTGGCCAATGGCCGTCTGGTCCAGGGAGAGATCGACTCGCTGGAAGACCTGGCCCGGTTCCAGCCCATCTGGGTCGACCTCGAATCGCCCACGTTCGAGGAAAAGCGCTGGATCAAGCAGCATTACGGGCTGTCGATTCCCGAGGACGCGATGGACGAGGACATCGAGGAGTCAGCGCGCTTCTATGAAGAAGACAACGGCGAGCTGCACATCCGCAGCGACTTTTTGATCGATGACGATGAAGACCCGCGCTCGGTGCGCGTGGCCTTCATCCTGAACCAGCACAACGCCGATCTCAAGAGCCGCGGCGTGCTGTTTTCCATCCACGACGAGGACGTGCCGGTGTTCCGGCTGCTGCGCATGCGCGCGCGCCGCGCGCCGGGCCTGCTGGAAGATGCCAAGGAAGTGCTGCTCAAGCTCTTCGATGCCGATGCCGAGTACTCGGCCGACACGCTCGAGCGCATCTACGACGCGCTGGAAAAGGTCAGCACCCAGGTGCTGTCCGGTGATGTCGACGATGCGCGCGCCAGCGAAGTGCTGTCGGCCATTGCACGTCAGGAAGACATGAACTCGCGCATCCGCCGCAACGTGATGGACACGCGCCGCGCGGTGAGCTTCATGATGCGCAGCAAGATGCTCAACGCCGAGCAGTTCGAGGAAGCGCGCCAGATCCTGCGCGACATCGAATCGCTCGACAGCCACACCGCCTTCCTGTTCGAGAAGATCAACTTCCTGATGGACGCCACCGTCGGTTTCATCAACATCAACCAGAACAAGATCATCCGCATCTTCTCGGTGGCCAGCGTCGCGCTGCTGCCGCCGACGCTGGTCGCCAGCGCCTACGGCATGAACTTCAAGTTCATGCCCGAACTGGACTGGACGCTGGGCTACCCGTTTGCACTGGCGCTGATGGCGGTCAGCGCGGTCGGGCCGATGCTTTATTTCCGCAAGCGCGGCTGGTTGAAGTAAGAAGCACCCCCTGAGCCGCTAACGCGGCTTCCCCCTCTCAACCTTCGGTGGAGGGGGACGGCAGCCTCCCTGCGGGGCGGCCCTTGCTCGCTGCCCCTGGACTGAAGCGCGCCAGTTTCAAAGGCTGTGCACTGTGCCTAAAACCGCTCGACTCGAGACCTGAGTCCTGCGCATGGAGAAGGCGCGAAGGATTGAGGCAGCCGCTGCAGAAACCCCGAGAGAATCTCCCGCGCATAACGGCTCGCCACATTGCGCACGAAATCCGCGAAATCCACCGCGGCGCAGTCATCGGCGCAGTCGGAGATGGTGCGCATGGCGGCAAAGGGCACGCCATAGTCATGGCAGGTCTGCGCCACGGCCGCGCCTTCCATCTCGACGGCCAGCACCGCATGGCCCGCGGCTTCGAGGCCCGAGCGCAGCGCCTGTGACGCCAGGGCCGTGCCGACAAACTGATCGCCGCTGACCACCAGCCCGCGGTGCGCGCGCGCCGCGCTGCCAACGCAGTCTTGGCTGGCCGCGTGCAGCGCCGCGCTCATGACCGGGTCGCAGGCCAGGCGCGTGCGGCCATAGCCGGGCAGCTCCCAGCGCGGGAACAGCGGCGAGGCGTCGAGATCATGCTGCAGGTAGTCGCTGGCCACGACCACGTCGCCGACCCGCACGCCTGCGCCCATGCCCCCCGCCACGCCGGTGAAGACGATGCGCGTGACGCCAAAACGCTCGATCAGCGCCGCGGCCGTGGTGGCGGCCGCCACCTTGCCGATACCCGACAGCGTGCAGACCAGTTCATGCGCCACGCCCGGGCCCTGCCAGCGCCCCTGCCAGAACTGCCGCCCCGCATGCCGCGTGCCGCGCACGTCCTGCAAAGTCTGCACCCAACCGGCCTGCTCTTCGGGCAAGGCACTCAAAATGGCAATCGTCATGTAGTTCCAGGCAACCGCCCTGCGCGGCAAGGCCTCGATTGTGCGGCGGATCGGGGCTGCCGCTCAGAGGCCGCGTCTATTTCCGCAGCTCGCGGCGCAGGATCTTGCCCACGGGGGTTTTAGGCAGCTCGGTGCGGAACTCGATCACCCGCGGCTGCTTGTAGCCCGTGAGATGCGAGCGGCAGAAGTCGCGCACCACCTGCTCGGTCAGCGCCGGGTCTTTCTTCACGATCACCAGCTTCACCGCCTCGCCCGTCTTTTCATCGGGGATGCCGACCACCGCGCATTCCAGCACGCCCGGGCACCTGGCCACCACGTCCTCGACTTCATTGGGATAGACATTGAAGCCGCTGACCAGCACCATGTCCTTCTTGCGGTCGACCACCTTGAAGAAGCCGTTGGCATCGACGGTGCCGATATCGCCGGACTTGAAGTAGCCATCGGACGTCATGGACCGCGCGGTTTCCTCGGGCAGCTGCCAGTAGCCGGCCATGACCTGCGGGCCCTTGATGGCGATCTCGCCCGCCAGGCCGGGCTGCGTCACGTCGTTGCCGGCGTCGTCGATCAGCTTCATCCAGGTGCTGGGCAGCGGCACGCCGATGGTGCCCGTGAACTGGCTCAGGGTGACCGGATTGCAGCTGACCGAAGGGCTGGTTTCCGACAGGCCATAGCCTTCGCAGATCGGACAGCCGGTCTTCTCGAGCCACAGCTGCGCGACGGCGCTTTGCACCGCCATGCCGCCGCCGACCGAGACCTTGAGGTGCGACCAGTCGACGGTGCCGAAGTCCGGATGGTGCGCCAGGCCGTTGAACAGCGTGCTCACGGCCGGGAAGCTGTGGAAGCGGTGCTTTGACAGCTCCTGCAGCGTCGCCTTGAGGTCGCGCGGATTGGGAATCAGGATGGTCTTGCCGCCCGTGCGCATGGACAGCATCATGTTCACCGTGAACGCGAAGATATGGTAGAGCGGCAGCGCGCAGACGCTGGCGGGCTGCTCGCCGCCCGGGATCTTGTTCATGACCGGCGCATTCCAGGCTTCGGACTGCAGCACGTTGGCGATGACATTGCGGTGCAGCAGCACCGCGCCCTTGCTCACGCCCGTGGTGCCGCCGGTGTACTGCAGCAGCGCGATGTCATCGGGCAGCAGGGTCGGCGCCTCGAAGCCGGCCCCCGTGCCCCGGGCCAGCGCGTCGTTGAAGCGCACGGCGCCGGGCAGCTGAAAAGCCGGCACCAGCTTCTTGACCTTGCGCACCACGTAATTGACCAGCGCTCCCTTGAACAGACCGAGCTGGTCGCCCATCGCGCACAGCACCACATGCTTGATGGCCGTGGCGGCAATGCAGGCCTGCAGCGTGGTGGCGAAGTTCTCGATGATGACGATGGCCTTGGCGCCCGAATCCTTGAGTTGGTGCTCGAGCTCGTGCGCGGTGTACAACGGATTGACGTTGACCACCACCAGCCCCGCGCGCAACACCGCTGCCACGGCCACCGGATACTGCGGCATGTTGGGCATCATCAGCGCCACGCGATCGCCCTTGGCCAGGCCCAGCCCCTGCAGATACGCCGCCAGGGCCCGGCTCTGCGCATCGGTCTGCGCAAAGGTCAGTTCCTTGCCCATGAAGCTGTACGCCACCCGGTCGCGGTATTGGGTGAAGGCCTCTTCCATCAGGGCCACCAGCGACGTGTATTGGGTCGCGTCGATTTCCGCAGGCACCCCGTGGGGATATGCGCTCAGCCAGGGACGATCACTCATGCTCTTGGGGCCTCCAGTATTGCTTGCCGACAATGCAACGATTGTCGACCGAGCTCTGGATGCTCGCAGCCTGTGATTACCCTAGGGCCTGTCGACCCTGTTCGCACTGGTACAAATAGTGCCAACAGGCCTGGGCTCAGACCTTGCCCGGAAACGCCGGCAGCACCAGTTCGCCATTGATGGACGACAGGCTTTCGCGCGCCGCGCCGGCCACGGCCTGTGCCCAGTCGCGCAGCTGCCGGCCCTGGACGCCCTTGTCCGCCTGCAGCAGGCGCTGGTCGGCCAGGATCTGCAGCTCCACCATGCCGCCGTCCTCGGTGGCAAAGCGGTAACTCAGATGGCTGTAGGGCAGCGTCGGCAGCTCTTGGCGGCGCTCGAGCCAGGCCTGCGTCTCGGGCTTGGTGCGCTTGAGCCACTGCTGCGCCTGGGCGTTGCGGCGCAGGCGCAGGCAGTCCATGCGGTCGGGGCTGCCGGCGGCATCGTCAAACATCAGCACATCGAGTTCACGCGGGCAGTTCAGGCCCCAGGCCACAGGCCGCCAGAACAGGTTCGAGGCATTGGTGCGCACCAGCACCACCGCCAGCGGCTCCTGCTTCGCCCCCTTGAGCACCAGCGCGCGGCTTTGCAAGGCCACGGTGCCCGAACTGGGCAGCGGTGCCCAGGCATCGTCGGCCGTGCCCAGATCGGTCCAGGCACCGGCGGGCAGCGCCAGTTGCGCACGCCCCGCCTTGTAGAGTCCCGCTCCCGGCGCGGTGGCCGTCTGCGTGGCGCATCCCGCCAAGGCCAACACCACACCTGCTCCCCACAGCGCACAGCGCGCTCCCGTTTTCTTCATTGCGAGTCTCCCTGCGCAAAGGCCCAGGCGCATAGCCTGGCCCCCATGATTTTTCAGCCAACCACCATGCTGCACGCAGGTTGCCAAAAAGGCAACGGATGAAAGACAAAAAAAAGCCCCCAGACCAGGAGTCTGGGGGCTTTGCAGCAATGCTGCGCAGGGCCGTGCTTAGTTCACGACCTGCTTGAGCGTGCCGTCGGCGTACATGCCAGCAACGATCTGCAGGTTGTGGCCCTTGATCTTGCCGGCCTGGCCTTCGCAGCCGAATTCCACATAGCGCTGCTTGCAGATCTGCTTGGCGGCTTCGCGCGCGGGCTTGAGCCATTCGCGCGCATCGAACTTCTCGGGGTTCTCGAACAGGAACTTGCGCACCGCAGCCGTCATCGCCAGGCGGATGTCGGTGTCGATGTTGATCTTGCGCACGCCGTACTTGATGGCTTCCTGGATTTCCTCGACCGGCACGCCGTAGGTTTCCTTCATGTTGCCGCCGTACTGGCGGATGATCGCCAGCAGCTCCTGGGGCACCGACGACGAGCCGTGCATCACCAGGTGGGTGTTGGGCAGGCGGGCGTGGATGTCCTTGACGCGCTGGATCGACAGGATGTCGCCGGTGGGCTTGCGCGTGAACTTGTAGGCGCCATGGCTGGTGCCGATGGCGATGGCCAGCGCGTCGAGCTGCGTGGCCTTGACGAACTGAGCGGCTTCCTCGGGGTCGGTCAGCATCTGGCTGTGGTCGAGCTTGCCGACCGCGCCGATGCCGTCTTCCTCACCGGCTTCGCCGGTTTCCAGCGAGCCCAGGCAGCCGAGTTCGCCTTCCACGGTGACGCCGACGCGGTGGGCCATCTCGACGACCTTGCGCGTCACATTGACGTTGTAGTCGAACGAAGCCGGCGTCTTGCCGTCTTCTTCGAGCGAGCCGTCCATCATGACCGAGGAGAAGCCCAGGTCGATGGCGCCCTGGCAGATCGCGGGCGACTGGCCATGATCCTGGTGCATGACCAGCGGAATATGCGGGTACTGCTCGATCGCGGCCTGGATCAGGTGCTTGATGAAGGCTTCGCCCGCGTACTTGCGCGCGCCGGCGCTCGCTTGCAGGATCACGGGAGCGCCGACTTCATCGGCCGCAGCCATCACGGCCTGGACTTGCTCCAGGTTGTTGACGTTGAAAGCAGGAATGCCATAGCCGTTTGCAGCAGCATGGTCGAGCAGTTCGCGCATCGAGACGAGGGACATGTGATGGATCCAATTCAGGTGGGTAAACAGCGGCCCAACCCTGCCGCACGCGGCCCACCCGCGCCGCGGCGCAAGCCCGGGCCCAGCGGCGGTAACCGCTATGTAACCCGGGATTTTATCTCGACTGCAATGCCCGCGCCAGGGCAATCCCGTCAGTCACGCTGCGCAGGGCATGCCAGTCAAAGCATGGGCAGCGTGCGGCCCTCCTTCGACGGGGCCTCCCAGGCAAGCCCAGGACGAACGGATAACGCGCCCGCTCCCTGCCCCCCATTCGCCCTGGGCCTGTCGAAGGGTGGGATTGAGCTACTCGGGCAGACCGCTTGCGGGGTGCCTAGCTCGCCCGGCAGATCTGCAGCATGTTGGTGCCGCCCGGCTGGCCCATCGGCAGCCCGCAGGTGATCGCATAGACATCCCCCTGCTGCACGATGCCGCGCGCCTTGAGATGGGCTTCGGCCTGCTCGAGCGCGGTGTCGCGGTCTGCCGAGGTGTCCATCAGCAGCGGACGCACGTTGCGGTACAGCGCCATGCGCCGCTGGGTCTGCACTTTGGGCGTGAGCGCGTAGATCGGAATGTGGATGCGCCGGCGGCTCATCCACAGCGCGGTCGAGCCGCTGTCGGTCATGGCCACGAGGGCCTTGGCGCCCAGGTGGTGGGCCGTGAACAGCGCGCCCATCGCAATGCTCTGGTCGATGCGGCCGAAGGTGCGGCCCGTGAAGTCGGCATCGCGCTCGACGTCCTCGGCGGCCTCGGCGGCGGTGCAGATGCGCGCCATTTCCTCGACGGTTTCCAGCGGGTACTTGCCGGCCGCGGTCTCGGCGCTGAGCATCACCGCATCGGTGCCGTCAAGCACCGCGTTGGCGACGTCGCTGACCTCGGCGCGCGTCGGCACCGGGTTGGTGATCATGCTTTCCATCATCTGCGTCGCCGTGATGACCACCTTGTCCATCTCGCGCGCCATGCGGATCATCTTCTTTTGCAGCGCCGGCACCGCGGCATTGCCGACCTCCACGGCCAGGTCGCCGCGCGCCACCATGATGCCGTCCGACACGCGCAGGATGTCCTCGAGGTGCGGAATGGCTTCGGCGCGCTCGATCTTGGCGATCAGGCCCGGCTTGTGGCGCCAGGGCGAGCCGGCGACATTGCACAGCTGGCGCGCCATTTCCATGTCGGTGGCGTTCTTCGGGAAGCTCACGGCCACGTAGTCGGCCTGGAAGCCCATCGCGGTCTTGATGTCCTCCATGTCCTTGCCCGTGAGCGCCGGCGCCGTCAGCCCCCCGCCCTGCTTGTTGATGCCCTTGTTGTTGGACAGCTCGCCGCCGAGCTTGACGGTGGTGTGCACCTCCTCGCCCAGCACCGCGTTGACGGTGAGCACGATCAGGCCGTCGTTGAGCAGCAGCAGGTCGCCGGGCTTGACGTCGCGCGGCAGTTCCTTGTAGTCCAGGCCCACGCCCTGCAGATCGCCAGGCTCGGTGCGCGAGGCATCCAGGATGAAGGGCGCGCCGGGCACGAGCATGATGCGGCCCTCGGCGAACTTGCCGACGCGGATCTTCGGGCCCTGCAGGTCGGCCATGATGGCCACCTCGCGGCCCGCGCGCTGGGCGGCGGCGCGCACCATCGCGGCGCGGTCGATATGGTCCTGCGCCGTGCCATGGCTGAAGTTCAGACGCACCACGTTGACGCCGGCACGCACCATCTGTTCAAGCAGTTGGGGGTCGCTCGAGGCGGGCCCCAGGGTGGCAACAATCTTCGTGGCGCGGGTCAACGGCTTGGTCATAAGGCTTTCGCAGGAGAGTGATCGGAATTCGATTCTCACACGGAAGCGGTTACATACCGGGTACGAAAACGGGGTCGGGTTTACAGCACTGGACCGATCAGGCCGTGCGACAGCACATAGGTCACCACATGCGCCAGGATGGCGGCTTCGAGGCCGAAGCGCCAGCACAGGAAGCCCGCCAGCAACCCGTAGGTCAGCTTGCCCAGCATCACATGCAGCAGCAGCAGGCCGGGCAACGGGCCGAGCAGCCAGCGCGCCGTCAGCCAATGCGCGGCGGCCCAGAGCAGTGCGGTCAGCCCCACCGCCACCCAACCCATCGTCGGCGACGGCGGCGTGTCGCTCCCGCCAAACCGCCACACGCCCCAGAACACGCAGGCCAGCATGCCCCAGCGCAGCAGCAGCTCGTTGGTCAGGCTGCCGAAAAGCAGCTTGGACAGCAGCGGCATCGTGTACAGCGGCTCGGCCACCTTGAGGCTTTCCGGCCAGAGGATGGCCAGGGTCACGAGGCAGGCCGCCCCGGCCACGCCGCCGGCCACGCCCGGCAGCCACACGCGCCGCAGCGCCTGGCGCGGCGAGCGCCCGGCAATCCAGGTGGTCAGAATCGGCGCCGCCAGGCCGACGCGCGGCGCCAGCAGCACGCCCATGCCCACGGCCAGCGCCAGCAGCGCAGACAGCGTCACCCATTGCAGCATCGGGGAATAGCCCCACTGCGGCGCCAGCGCGTGGATGTGGCGCCACTCGGGAATGATGGACCAGATCAAGACCGACACGCCCGGCATTCCCAGCAGCCAGAGCACCATGAAAATGCGCCACTGCAGGCGCGGTGGCGCGGAGGGCGTACTGGAAACGTCGGGCATGGGAACAGTCAGGAAAGAAGAAGGCGCAAGCCGCGGCATGCGCCGCAAGGGAGGTGGCTCACGCCAGATCGCGCATCAGCGCCTCGATCTCGTCGGCCTTCACGGGCACATCGCGCGTGATCAATTCGCAGCCGTCCTCGGTGACGATGGCGTCGTCCTCGATGCGAATGCCGATATTGTGGAATGCCTCGGGCAGATCGGCGCTCGCGCGCAGATACAGGCCCGGCTCGATGGTGGTGCACATGCCCGCGCGCAGGATACGGCTCGGGCGCTGGCGCAGCGCCTCGCCCGACAGCGGATCGACGCGCGCCGGGGCGGTATCTTCGGCGCCGGGCTCGACGTAGCTGCCGCAATCGTGCACGTCCATGCCCAGCCAGTGGCCGGTGCGGTGCATGTAGTAGGGGAAATAGGCGCGCGTGTCGATCACGTCCTGGGCGGTGCCGACGCGGTTGGCGTCAAGGATGCCCAGGTCCAGCAGGCCCTGGGCCAGCACCGCGAGCGTCGCATCGTGCGGATCGCTGAAACGCCGGCCGGCGCGCGTGACCGCAATGGCCGCGTCCTGGCTGGCCAGCACCAGGTCATAGACCGCGCGCTGCGCGCCGGTGAACCTGCCGTCGGCGGGAAAGGTGCGCGTGATGTCGCTGGCGTAGCCGTCGAGCTCGCAGCCCGCGTCGATCAGCACCAGCTCGCCGGGACGCACCAGCGCCTTGTCGGCCTGGTAGTGCAGCACGCAGGCATTGGCGCCCGCCGCAACGATCGAGCCATAGGCCGGGTACTGCGAGCCATGCTGGCGGAATTCATGCAGCAGCTCGGCATCGAGATGGTATTCGCGCACCTCCTGGCCGGCCCGCAGCATGCGCGCCGAGCGCTGCATCGCGCGCACATGGGCACCGGCGCTGATGCGCGCGGCGCGGCGCATGATGTCCTGCTCGTGCGCGTCCTTGACCAGGCGCATTTCATCGAGCAGCGCGCACAGGTCGCCCTGGTGGGTCGGCGACTGCACGCCCATGCGCACGCGGCTGCGCACCTGGGCCAGCCAGACCTCGACCTGCGCGGCCAGGCCAGTGTGGGTGGCAAACGGAAACCACACGCACTGCGTGTTCTCGAGCAGGCGCGGCAGCCGGATATGGGTGTCGGTGCTGGAAAAGGCCTCGGTCACGCCCAGCGTGGCGACGGCGGCCTCGGGGCCCAGGCGGTAGCCGTCCCAGATCTCGCGCTCGAGGTCCTTGGGCTGGCAAAACAGTGTGCTCTCGCCATTGCCCTTGAGCACCAGGCAGGCATCGGGCTCGGTAAAGCCGGTCAGGTAATAGAAGTAACTGTCATGCCGGAAAAGAAAATCCGTGTCGCGGTTGCGCTGGCGCACCGGTGCAGTGGGAATGATGGCCACGTCATGGGCGCCGAGCTGGGCAGCCAGGCGCGCGCGGCGTTGGGCATAAACAGAATTCATGCCGGGTATCGTACTGCGCAGTTGCTTGCAAATGTATCCCCTCCATTGGGGGATTGACCACTATTTGTAATCTTCGCAGACTGCGGTCCAGTACGCGATGTTGTCCTACAGGGAGGAATCGGCCGCCCCGGCGTTCAACCGCTGCAGTCTTTCAGGCGTACCGACATCGGTCCAGCGCCCGGAATACACCGAAGCGCCCACACGACCCGCCGCCATGGCGCGGCGCAGCAGCGGCCCGAGCGCGGCGCGCGTGCCCTCGGGGTTGCCGGCGGGAATATCGCACCAGGGCGCGGCAAACAGCTCGGCACGCAACAGCGCGATGGTGCTGTAGGTCCAGCGCGGGCGTGGATCGTCCGCGGGCAGGTCCAGCGCCAGGCCACCTTCGCTCAGGCCGAAATCGCCCCGGGGATGGTGCTCGGGATTGGGCACCAGCCAGATATGCGCCAGCTGGTCGCCAGCCGTGAAATCGGCCGCCGCGCCGGCGTCGAAGGTGAAATCGGGCGCGAACACATCGCCCGCGGCCAGCCAGAACACCGGCGCCAGCTGCGGCAAAGCGCGGGCAATGCCGCCCGCGGTCTCGAGCGCCGAACCCTGGCCCGAAGGATCCTCATCCGAATAGACCAGGGGCAGCACGGCCCCCCCCTGCTCGAAATGCGGCCCCAGCCGCGCGGGAATCTGCGCGCCCAGCCACCCCATGTTGATCACCGCGCGCGGCACGCCGGCGCGCGCCAGCGCCTGCAGATGCCACTGCAGCAGCGGCTGGCCCTGCACCTGCAGCAGCGGCTTGGGGCAGTGGTCCGTCAGCGGCCGCATGCGCTCGCCGCGGCCCGCGGCCAGCAGCATGGCGGGGGGCTGGAGCGTGGACAAAGGCGCCACCGAAGGCGCGGAAGCAGGGGCGAAAGACATGCGCTGGGAACTCCGGAAATGCAGGCTGGACAGGGGTTTGACCATGGGCTGCACTGTAGTGCATTGCCCCGCGTTACCGAGCAAAACCAGCTGCTGCTTAAAATGGCCGGCTTCCCCTGACAAACACCCTCCTTTTTCGGAGCGCCCTGATGGCCAACACTCAACAAATGGCGAATGCGATCCGCGCACTCGCAATGGATGCCGTTCAACAAGCCAACTCCGGTCACCCCGGCGCCCCGATGGGCATGGCCGACATGGCCGTGGCTCTGTGGAGCCGCCACCTGCAGCACAATCCGGTCAATCCGCAATGGGCCGACCGCGACCGTTTCATCCTGTCGAACGGCCACGGCTCGATGCTGATCTATGCGCTGCTGCACCTCACCGGCTACGACCTGCCGATGAGCGAGCTCAAGAACTTCCGCCAGCTGCACAGCAAGACCGCGGGCCACCCCGAAGTCGGCGTGACCCCGGGCGTCGAGACCACCACCGGCCCGCTGGGCCAGGGCATCACCAATGCCGTGGGTTTCGCGCTGGCCGAAAAGCTGCTGGCCGCCGAGTTCAACCGCGACAACCACAACATCGTCGACCACCGCACCTATGTGTTCATGGGTGACGGCTGCCTGATGGAAGGCATCTCGCACGAGGCCGCGGCGCTGGCCGGTGCCTGGAAGCTCAACAAGCTGATCGCGCTGTACGACGACAACGGCATCTCCATCGACGGCCAGGTCGCGCCCTGGTTCATCGACAACACCGCCCAGCGTTTCGAAGCCTACGGCTGGAACGTGGTCGGCCCCGTGGACGGCCATGACGTCGAAGCCATCGACGCCGCCATTGCCCATGCCAAGCAAAGCGCGACCAAGCCCACGCTGGTGATCTGCAAGACCAGCATCGGCAAGGGCTCGCCCAACCGCCAGAACACCGCCAAGGCCCATGGCGAGCCGCTCGGCGGCGAGGAAATCGGCCTGACGCGCACGGCGCTGGGCTGGTCGCACACGCCCTTCGAGATCCCTGCCGATGTCTACGGCGACTGGGACGCGAAGTCCGTCGGCGCCAAGACCGAAGCCGCGTGGAACAAGAAGTTCGCCGCCTACGCCAAGGCCTACCCCGAACTCGCGGCCGAGTTCACGCGCCGCATGGCCGGTGACCTGCCGAAGAACTTTGCCCAGGTCGCGGTCAACACCGTGGTCGACACCATCACCAAGGGCGAGACCGTGGCCAGCCGCAAGGCCAGCCAGATGGCGCTCGAAGCCTTCACCGCCGCGCTGCCCGAAATGCTCGGCGGCTCGGCCGACCTCACGGGCTCGAACCTCACCAACACCAAGAGCACGCCGCCGCTGCGCTTCGACGAAGCCGGCGCCGTGATCAAGAACGAATACGGTGTGGGCGGGCGCCACATCAACTACGGCGTGCGCGAATTCGGCATGGCCGCGATCATGAACGGCATCGCGCTGCATGGCGGTTTCATCCCCTATGCCGGTACCTTCCTGACGTTCAGCGACTACAGCCGCAATGCCATCCGCATGGCCGCGCTGATGAAGCAGCGCGTCATCCACGTGTTCACCCACGACTCGATCGGCCTGGGCGAAGACGGCCCGACGCACCAGTCGATCGAGCACGCCGCGAGCCTGCGCCTGATCCCTGGCCTGGATGTCTGGCGTCCGGGCGACACCACCGAAACCGCGGTCGCCTGGAGCGCCGCGCTGTCGCAGCGCGACAAGCCCACGGCGCTGCTGCTGAGCCGTCAGAACCTGGCCTATGCGCACAAGCGCGACGCCGGCGACATCAGCCGCGGCGCCTATGTGCTCAGCGAGCCCGCCGACATCGGCCTCAAGCAAGCCGCCCAGGCCGTGATCATCGCCACCGGCTCGGAAGTGCAGCTGGCGCTGGCGGCGCAAAAGCTGCTGGCCATCAAGAAGATCGCCGTGCGCGTGGTCTCGATGCCCAGCACCACGACGTTCGACCGCGAAGACGTCCGCTACAAGACCAAGGTGCTGCCCGCCAACCTGCCGCGCATCGCGGTGGAAATGGGTGTGACCGACTTCTGGTGGAAGTATGGCTGCGCGGCCGTCGTCGGCATCGACAGCTACGGTGAATCGGCGCCGGCCAACGTGCTGTTCAAGCACTTCGGCTTCACCGAGGAAAATGTCGCGGGCACGGTCCAGGCCGTGCTGCGCCAGCAGAAGAAAAAGTAAGCAGGTTTCGTCATTTCACTTCAAGAGGCAAATATGACCATCAAAGTAGGTATCAATGGGTTCGGCCGCATCGGCCGCATGGTGTTCCGCGCAGCAGTGCAGAACTTCGGCAGCGATATTGAAATCGTCGCCATCAACGACCTGCTCGAACCCGATTACCTGGCTTACATGCTCAAGTACGACAGCGTGCATGGCCGTTTCCAGGGCACCATCGCCGTCGAAGGCAATACGCTGGTGGTCAATGGCAAGCCGATCCGCCTGACGCAGGAGCGTGACCCGGCCGCCCTGAAGTGGAACGAAGTCGGCGCCGACATCGTGATCGAAGCCACGGGCCTGTTCCTGACCAAGGAAACCGCACAGAAGCACCTCGACGCGGGCGCCAAGAAGGTCATCCTGTCGGCGCCTTCCAAGGACGACACCCCGATGTTCGTGTTCGGCGTGAACTGCAAGACCTACGCCGGCCAAGCGATCATCTCGAACGCTTCGTGCACGACCAACTGCCTGGCCCCCGTGGCCAAGGTGCTCAACGACAAGTGGGGCATCAAGCGCGGCCTGATGACCACCGTGCATGCCACCACGGCAACGCAAAAGACCGTCGACGGCCCATCGAACAAGGACTGGCGCGGCGGCCGCGGCATCCTGGAAAACATCATTCCCTCGAGCACTGGCGCCGCCAAGGCCGTGGGCGTGGTGATTCCCGAGCTCAACAAGAAGCTCACGGGCATGTCCTTCCGCGTGCCGACTTCCGACGTGTCGGTGGTCGATCTGACGGTGGAACTCAACAGCGAAGCCACCTACGCCGAGATCTGCGCCGAAATGAAGGCCCAGTCCGAAGGCGCGCTCAAGGGCGTGCTGGGCTACACGGAAGACAAGGTGGTGGCCACCGACTTCCGCGGTGAATCCTGCACCTCGGTGTTCGACGCCGAAGCCGGCCTCGCGCTGGACACGACCTTCGTCAAGATCGTCAGCTGGTATGACAATGAATGGGGCTACTCGAACAAGTGCCTCGAGATGGTGCGCGTGGTCGCAGCCAAGTAAGAGGCAGGAGGTTCGCTGCACTGACGAGTGCAATGAACGACACAGGCGCCGGTCCCGCAAGGGGCTGGCGCCTTTTTTCATGGGCCAAGAATGTTTTACGCATTTGCTCATGCGAAACAATGCGTTGGGCGCAGGCACTGCGCTGCATAGACTGGACGGTTCAAAGGCACAGCCGCCTTGCATCCTTTTACGCTTTACTTCCACGCCCATGTATCTGCCTGCCCTGACCCGCCGCCGCCTCCTCGCCTCCACCGCCCTTGCCTGGGGCATGGGCGGTGCCGGCCTGGCCCATGCCGCCGATCGCACCATCCATATCATCGTGCCCTTTGGCGCCGGTGCCGTGCAGGACACGGTGCTGCGCTCCTTCAGCAACGAGCTGGGCCAGGCGCTGCAGGCGAGCATCGTGATCGAGAACAAGCCCGGCGCCGGCGGCACGCTGGGCACGCAGGGCGTGGCGCGCGCCAAGCCCGATGGCAACACGCTGGTGATGGCGGCTGCAAGCCACCACTTCACGGGCCACATGTACCCCAAGCTCGGATTCCACCCGGTCAACGACTTCGAACCCGTGGCGCTGGTGGCCTCGTCGGGCTATGTGATCGCCGCGCCCGCCGGCCAGGCCCGCACGCTGGGGCAGTGGGTCGCGGCCGCCAAGGCCAGCCCCACGCCCTGGAACTACGCCTCGGCCGGCAACGGCAGCGCCTCGCATCTGGGCATGGCATCGTTCCTGGCCCAGGCGAAAATCGAGCAGCAGCATGTTCCCTACAAGTCCACCGGCGACGCCGTACGGGAATTGCTGGCCGCCCGCGTGCAGGGGGTGACTGCCGCCACCACGGGTCTGATTGCCTTCAAGGATGATGCGCGCGTGCAACTGCTGGCCTATACCGGCCCGAAGCGCTCGCCTTTCCTGCCCGACCTGCCGACGGTGGCTGAATCGGGTTTCCCGGGCTTTCAGTTCGATACCTGGTACGGCCTGCTGGCCCCGGCCGGCACGCCGGCAGAGGAAGTGCGCAAGATCAATGCGGCCGTCAACAAGGTGATGTCGGACCCGATCGTGCAGGAACGCGTGCGCAAGCTGGGTGCGGAAGCCGCGACCGATACGCCGGCAGGCTTCAAGGCGCTGCTGGCGAAGGATTGGATCACTGCGGGGAATGTCGTGCGGGTTTCGGGGGCAAGGGTGGAGTGAAAGGTTTCCTGCGATAGAGCAGGCCGTTCATGGTTCGACGGGCTCACCACGAACGCAAACAACCGTTCGTCCTGAGCCTGCCTGGGCGCCCCGTCGAAGGATGACGGGCACAGCGTCGAGACGCCACCCCCGTAGGTTTGAGTACTTAGAGCTTAATCGTCTTGTGCTCGCCCATTCCCTTGGGCGGCTCGCCGGTCACTGCGGCCTTGGCCATCTTGAACAGCTGCACCAGCTGGTTTTCCTTGACGTTCCAGTATTCGGCCGAGGCCACGGGCGCGACCAGCACCGAGAGGTTGGCATCCTCGACGCCGCCGGGGAACCAGGCCTGGGCGGCCGTGGACCAGAGCTTTTCCTTGAGCGCACGGTCATCGCTCAGATGGGCGGTGCTGCTGACCGAGACATAGGTGTCTTCGTCCGGATCGGCAAAGCTGATCTGGATATGGCCGTCGTGCCCCACGCAATGCGCCAGATCATGCTGCTTGTTGATCAGGAAGTAGAAATGCACATGCTCGTCCATGCCTTCCTTGTTGGCCATGGTCATGGGGCAGGCATGCAGCGCGCCGTCCGGGTGGCGATGGGTGATCATTGCAAAGCGGATTTCCTTGACCAGCTTCCAAAGGGTTTCGCGTGGATTGTTGTCATCGGACATATGCATCTCCTGGTGAACGGGTGAAAGCTTCACTCTATTGATCCTCCCGACCTGGGTCTGTCAGAGAAAGGCCCCTGCGGCTGTCCCGGCCCCAGACCAAAAAAAAGCCCCTCGCGGGGCTCCTGTCACTGGGCAAACCGCCCGGCCTCAGGCCGAGGCTGCGGCGGTGGTTTCGTTGGCACCCTGCACCTCGATGGCGCCCTGGGACACATACAGCTCGAACTCTTCCTTGGCGAGGGTCACAGTGACGGGCTGGCCTTCCGATTCCCACGACAGCACCAGGCTGGCAATGGCGGTGGCCACTTCGACCGTCTGGCCGACAGGAATATCCTCGAGCGCACCATCGCCGACGCGGTGCTGCACATGGCCGCGGATGAAGGCCTGGAAATGCTCGGGGAAAACGGTGCGAGGCTCAGTGCTGGGAGTGGTCATGGAAGTCTCCTGAAGAATGGAAATGCGCTGGGTCCGAAAGGCACCGAAAGTCCGGTCCTGCCAGCGCGGCAGCAGGCCGGAGCTGAAAGATCTGGATGCATCTGTTAATTTAATGCCTGCGCGCCCGACTGCTTGTCAGCCATGCGCTTTTTCATGCCCATCCAAAGGAAAACTCATGCCTGCTGCCTTTCCCCCGCCCGAACGCCTGGGCACCCGCATGGCCGATGTCGGCGGACTACCGGTGCACCGCGCCGTGCCGCAGCGCGCGCTGCGCAAGGTCGGTGCCTGGTGCTTTCTCGACCATCTCGGCCCGGCGGTGCAGCGCGGCGACCACAGCCTCCAGGTCGGACCGCACCCGCATATCGGGCTGCAGACCTTCACCTGGATGATCGAGGGCGAGGTGCTGCACCGCGACAGCCTGGGTTCGGAGCAGGTGATCCGCCCGGGCCAGGTCAATCTGATGACCGCCGGCCAGGGCATCGCACACTCCGAGGAAAGCCTGGGCAGCCCGCGCATCCATGCGGCCCAGCTCTGGATCGCGCTGCCGGGCGGCGAGCGCGCCATGCCGCCGCGCTTTCAGCACTACCCCGACATTCCGCGCTGCAGCCAGGACGGCCTCGACATCTGCGTGCTGGCCGGAGAGGCGCTGGGCCATGTCTCGCCGGTGCAGGTCCACAGCCCGCTGGTGGCCCTGGACCTGAACCTGCGCGCCGATGCACCGTCTGCGGTCACGACCGAACTGCCGCTGCGCGCGGATTTCGAATATGCAGTGCTCGGACTCACGGGCGAGATCACGGTCGACGGCCTGCCCGCCGTGCCCGATGAGCTGCTGTTCATGCCCGCGGGCCGCAGCCTGCTGCGCCTGCAGTGCACGCCCGGCACCAGGCTGCTGCTGGTGGGCGGCGCGCCCATGCATGAGGATGTGTTGGTCTGGTGGAATTTCGTCGGCCGCACGCAGGAGGAAATTGCGCAGGCACTTGCGGACTGGGAGGCGGGCACGGGGCGCTTCGGCCCGCCCGTGGCCTCGCCCCTGGCGCCGCTGCGCGCGCCGGCGCTCGAAGGCCGGCTGCGCGCGGGGTAGGTCTTACTCCTCGTCGAGGGGTTCCTGGGTGCGGATGGTTTCGCGGCCGTTCTTGTCCTTGAGGCGGCCCAGATCGGTTTCCACCGCGCGTATCAGCTTCTCGGTGGCTGCCGTCACGGCATCAGCGATCTTTTCGGCTTCGGCATTGACCGCGATCGGCTGGCGGCCGCTGATGCGGGTCTCGAGCACGCAGCGCTTGAGGCCACCCTGGGTCTTGCGTGCATCGGTGTCCGAGAGGAAAACTTCCACCCGCGTCGTGTGTTCCTTGAAGCGCGACAAGCGCGTCTGGAGTTCTCCCTGTACCCATTGCGCGAGCGATTCTCCGCCTTCGATGAGATGGTCCGTGTGCACCTGAATCTGCATGCTTGCTCCTTTGGCCTGGTTGGTTCGGTAACCCATCCTAGCCCCAAAAGGGGTGGGCGTCATTGACCTGACAGAAGGTAGTGGCGGTCGCTGACCTCGGCTTGGCCTACACGCACAAGTCCAGGTCGGCACCATAATTCCATCCATCCGCAGCGACCCGGCGCCCAGCGCCCGCCCCAACACCATGTCCCAGCCTGCCTCGCGACGCCTCAAGATCGGCCTGTCGGCCTGCTTTTCGCACGCCGACCCCGACCGTTCCCTGTTCACCGGCAAGACGCTGCAATACGTCGAGCAATCCATTGCGCACTGGATCATGTCGGCCGGGGCCATGGTGGTGATGGTGCCCTGCCCCACGGGCGAGACCGCGCGCGGCGACGTGACGCTGGCGCACTACGCCGACTGGCTCGATGGCGTGGTGATGCATGGCGGCGCCGATGTCTGGCCCGGCAGCTACGGCGAGGAGCCGCTGCGCCCCGAATGGCTGGGCGACCGCGTGCGCGATCTCTACGATCTGGCGCTGGTCGAGGCCTTCTCGCAGGCCGGCAAGCCGATCTTCGGCGTCTGCCGCGGCCTGCAGCTGATCAACGTGGCGTTTGGCGGCACGCTCTACCAGGATCTGCTGACCCAGGTGCCGGGCGCGCAGGTGCACCGCGATGCCCAGCAATACGACCGCCACGCGCATGACATCGCGCTGGTATCCGGTTCACGCCTGGCACAGCTCTACCCGGGACAGATGCGCGCGCGCGTCAACAGCATCCACCACCAGGGCATCAAGCAGATCGCGCCGAATTTCGAGGTCGAAGCCTGGAGCATTCCCGACCATATCCCCGAAGCCATCCGCCGCGCGCCGCGCCCGGGCGGCGGCTATATCGCGGCCACGCAGTGGCACCCGGAGTTTCGCAGCGAAGACGGCAGCACGCTCGACGATTCCGCGCTACTCAACGACTTCCTGCAGGCCTGCAGCCGCAGCCGCACCTTCCCGTTCCCGAGCCACAGCCCGTTTCAGATTCGGGACCGGGCGGCGAGGTTGCTCAAGAGGGCGTTGTTGCGGCGGAGATAAATGGCCCCCACGGTCGCCCACTGCGTGTGGCTCTCTGCTCCAATGGAGGGCAAAGCCCCCCACCGCGTTTTACCTTGGGGCGGCCCGGCGGCAAAACCTGTCCCGCTGAGAGCACCCTGCTGGATCGCACGGCGCCCTTACCGGTCGCCCTGAGCTTGCCTGGGCGGCCCGGTCGAAGGGTGAACGTCCTCCCTCAAGTAAGGGGGCGCTAATGCAAGCGCTCTTCAGCGCTCCATCAATGATGGTGCCCATGCCCCCCATGCACATGGCGGTGGGTGATTTCCTCCGCTGTAGCGGCGCGCACTTCGTTGACCTTGCAGGTGAAGCGCAGCGCCTGGCCGGCGAGCGGGTGGTTGCCGTCGAGCAGCACCTCCGGGCCCTTGATCTTCACCACGTGGTAGATCTGCGGCTCGCCCTGGTCGTTGCTGCCACGCAGCTGGCCACCGACCTTGACGCCCGGGGGGAACTCGGCCTTGGGGATGCTGCGCTGCAGGCTTTCGTCACGCTCGCCGAATGCGTCCTCCACGGCCAGGTCCACCGTGAGCGTGGCGCCGACGGACTGGCCTTCGAGCGCCTCTTCGACCTTGGCAAACAGGTTGTCATAGCCGCCATGCAGGTAGGCCACATCGCCGTCGTCCAGGCGCTTGCCCTGCAGATCGGTGATCGTGTAATGAATGGTGACCGCGGTGTCTTTGCTGATGTTCATTGAAAAGTGTCCGTTCAAAGGGCTGCGTCCAGCCCGGCGCCTGAATTGTCCCCGATTGCGGAACCCGCGGGCGGCAATTCATCCTCGCCACCGCCCGGATAGCGCGCAAACCGGTGCGGCGCGCTGCCATGCACCGGGTCCTGCGCGGGCCAGGGCCAGCCGCCAAACTGGGTGCGGCGGTAGTCCTGCAGCGCCTGCATGATTTCCTGCTGGGTATTCATCACGAACGGCCCGTATTGCGCGACCGGCTCGTTCAGCGGCTGGCCCTGCAGCAGCAGGCACTCGACCGGCGTGCTGCCATGGTTGCTCAGCTGCCAGTCCTGGCCCGCCACCAGCTCGAGCGCCGCGTGCGCATCGACCCGCTGGTCGCCGATCTGCAGCTGCTCGCCAGCAAAGAAATACAGCATGCGGCGCGTGCCCTGGCCGCGTGCCGCAGGCAGCGTCCAGGTGGCACCGGGCTCCAGCAGCAGCGTCCAGATCGCCAGGTCCGACGCGTCCTTAGCGGCCCAGGACTCGGGCGGTGGCGCCAGCGCCGGATCGGCGCCTTCGAGCGTACCGGCAACGACCGTCACCGTGGTGCGCGCGCCGTTCTCGCCGGCATGCACTAGGCGCGGAATGCGCTCGTCCCAGAACATCGTGAAGTGCGGCGCGACCATCTTCGAAACCGCGGGCAGGTTCAGCCAGATCTGGAACAGCTCCAGCGGGTTGGGGCCGTCGGTGTTGAGCAGCGGAAACATTTCCGAGTGCACGACGCCCTGGCCGGCGGTGAGCCACTGCACGTCGCCACGGCCGAAGCGCGCCGCGGCGCCCAGCGAATCCGCGTGGTCGATCAGGCCCTTGCGCACCAGCGTGACGGTCTCGAAACCGCGGTGCGGATGGCCCGGAAAGCCCGGCACGCTGTCGCCGTGGTACATGCTCCAGCCGTCCTTGCGGCTGAAGTCGCTGCCCATCTGCCGGCCCTCGAATTCCACGGCCTGCACGCCCATGCTGCCGTCGCCGGCCGGATAGCTGTCGTCATGGTGGGCGCAGAACAAAAAGGGATCGAGCGTGGGCCACTGCGGGCCCAGCGGCTGAGCCTGGAGAACGGGTTGGATGGGGGTGGTCATGGGCGGCTCCTTGAATGGCGGGCCCGGGGCAGGCATGCCGCAGGCCAAACTGAAGATATGCCATTAGATGCGAGCGCCAGGGCCAAAGAGAAGAGCCACCGGTGGGACGGTGTGTCGCGCGGGGGCGATGACAAGATTGCGCTCTTCCCCCCGTTCGGGCTGAGCTTGTCGACGCAGGGACGCTCATCCTTCGACAGGCTCAGGACGAACGGTTCAAGGCACGGAGCCATTTGTCCTTCGATCCTTGGGCAAGCTCAGATCAGGACGAACGGAGAGTGCCCCGCTAGGCGCGCCCCGCTAGGCGCGCCCCGGAATTTCCAACCCGCGTTGCACCGCTGGGCGTTCCAGCCAGTTTTCGAGCACGCGGCGCAGCTGGCCGTACTGCTCCCAGCCCACGATGTCCGCGGCCTCGTAGAAACCGACCAGGTTGCGCACCCAGGGCAGGATGGCGATATCGGCCACGGTGTAGTCGCGCCCCATGATCCAGTCGCGGCCCTCGAGGCGCTGATCCAGCACCTTGAGCAGGCGCTGCACTTCGGCCACATAGCGGTCGCGCGGGCGCTTGTCTTCGTATTCCTTGCCGGCAAAGCGGTGGAAAAAGCCCAGTTGGCCGAACATCGGCCCGATGCCGCCCATCTGGAACATGAGCCACTGCAGCGTCTCGTAGCGCGCAATGGCGTCCAGCGGCATGAACTGCCCGGTCTTCTCGGCCAGGTAGATCAGGATCGCGCCCGACTCGAACAGCGCCAGCGGCTGGCCGCCCGGGCCGTGCGGATCGAGGATGGCGGGAATCTTGTTGTTCGGGTTCAGCGACAGGAAGGCGGGCGACAGCTGGTCCTGGCTGTCGAAACGCACCGTGTGCGCCTCATAGGCCAGGCCGGTTTCCTCGAGCATGATCGACACCTTGACGCCATTGGGCGTGGGCAGCGAGTACAGCTGCAGGCGCTCGGGGTGCCGGGGCGGCCATTTGCGGGTGACGGGAAAGATGGACAGATCGGTCATGGACATCGAGACAGCGCGGCATGGGCAAGCGACTGACGCCGCGGGCACGGCAGTCCTTGCAGGTCGGCGCGTATCGCCGGCCTGGGTACATGGTAGCGTCCTCAGCGCGCCTGCGGCTTGCGCTCGAGCGCGATCTCCAGGCCCCGGGGCGTGACACGCATCGCGCCGGGCTGCATGTCCAGCGCATCCATCAGCGCCAGGTCCTTTTGTTCCATCTGATAGAGCAGCAGGTCGCCCAGCGCCTGCTCGGCAATGGACGGGCCATAGGTATTGAGCATTTCGGCCAGCGCCGGCGGCAGGCCGTCGAGCGCCAGGCTGTGGACCTTGACGCGCTGCGCGCGCACGGTGCGGTCCGAAGCCTGGTAGCGCAGCGAAAAATCCGCCTCCATGCGCCCGTCATAGGTCTGCTGCTTGAGCACCGGGCCCGAGAGGCGCGCCGTCAGCTGCGCCTTGAGCAGATCGGTTGCAGGCAGAAGCTGCAGCCGCGGCGCCTGCAGTTCCAGCTGCAGCAGCCCTGCGACCGGGTACGGCCGCGGAAAACGCTGGGCCACGGCCTGCTGGAGTTTTTCGGGTGACACGATCACATGGCGCGGCAGCGACTTGCCCGAACAGGCGGTGGACAGCAAGGCAGTGGACGCCAGGGAGGCAAGCAGAAAACAGCGGCGCAGCATGACGGGAAATTTATAGAAATCAACAATAAACAAAAGCGGCGGTGCCAGGAAAGCAAGCCGGCGCGGCAGACATGCCATTCGTACTCGAAGACACCCATAAAGTTCCGCACCGCAGCACCGTGAACGCTTTTCGCACAAAAAAATCTGCCTTGTGCCGCAAGGGTCAACGCCCACGCGTCACTGGGGCGGTATCTTCGCGGCCTTGATCACCTCGCCCCAGCGCTTGACCTCCGACGCCAGCAGCGCCGATGCTTCCTGCGGGGTGCTGGACTGCGCATCGACATTCAGCTCCTGGAGCTTTTTCCTGACCTCGGGTGTGTTCAGCGCCGCGACGATGGCCTGGTTCAGCCGGGCAATGACCGGCGCGGGTGTCTTGGCGGGCGCCGCCAGGCCGTTCCAGCTGCGCGCCACATAGCCAGGCAGCCCGGCTTCGCGCGTGGTGGGCACCTCGGACAGCGCGCCCGCACGCCTGTCGCTGGTCACGGCCAGCGCGCGCAGGGCGCCAGACTGGATCTGCGTGAGCACCGGCGCGACGATCTCCACGGCCGCGTCGATCTGGCCGCCGCGCAGCGCGGTGACCACGGCCGGCGTGCCGTTGAAGGGCACGACCTGCACCTGCACCCCGGCCGCCGACTTGAACATCTCGGCCGTCAGATGCTGCGTGCTGCCGACATTGATCGAGCCCAGGTTGAGCTGGCCGGGATGGGCCTTGGCAAACGCCAGCAGCTCGCCAAGGGTCTTGAAGCGCGAGTTCGCCGCGGTGAGCACGGCCAGGTCGAAGTAGCCCAGCGTCGAGACCGGCGCGAAGTCCTGCAGCGCCTTGAACGGCAAACTCCTGAACAGGCCTTCGCTGACCGCGGTGGCATTGGACATCAGCAGCAGGGTATGGCCATCGGGCGCGGCCTTGGCCACGGCGTCGCCCGCGACGATGCCGCCCGCACCCGGCTTGTTCTCGATCACCACCGGCTGGCCCAGCGTCCGGGCCATGCTCTGGGCTACGACGCGCGCCGTCACATCGGCCACGCCGCCCGCGCCAAACGGCACCACGATGCGCACCGGCTTGGTGGGGAAATCCTGGGCCCGAACCACAGGGGTGATCAGCGCCGTCATTACCAGGGCGCCGAGCAGATGCTTGAATTTCATGGGTGTCATCCTTCGTCTGATTTCGCAGGCTATCACGCGGCTGCGTAGGCACAATGAAGCTCTCTTTGCTTCCTGGAACACTGTCCCATGCCTGCTGCATCTCCCACCGCTGATCCACGCATCGCCGAACTGCTGACCTACTGGCTTGGAGCGCCCGAGCCCACCGATGCCGATGCGCTCGCGCGCCAGTCGCTGTGGTTCACCAAGTCCTCGGCCACCGATGCCGAGATCGGCGCGCGCTTCGGTCCGCTGGTGGAGCAGGCGCTGTCCGGCGCGCTCGATGGCTGGGCGCAGGCACCGCGCGGCCGGCTGGCCTTGATCGTGCTGCTCGACCAGTTCACGCGCAATCTGTTCCGCGGCACGCCCCGGAGCTTTGCGGGCGACACGCAGGCGCTGCAGCTGGCGCTGGACGGGATTCTCGAAGGCCACGACATGCACCCGAGCGTGCCCGGCGTGGCGCGCATCTTCTGCTATCTGCCGCTGGAGCATGCCGAGGACGGCCCGCTGCAGGCGCAGAGCGTGGCGCTGTTCAACAAGCTGCACGAGCTGGCAACGCCCGAGACGCGCAGCTTCTTTGCCGGCACCCTGGATTACGCGCACAAGCACCAGGAGGTGATCACGCGCTTTGGCCGCTTTCCGCACCGCAACCCGATCCTGGGCCGGGAAAGCACGCCCGCTGAACGCGAGTACCTGGCCCAGCCAGGCGCGGGTTTCTGACCCTCAACCCGCCGTGACCGGAACGCGGCGCTCGTTGGCCGCGTCCTTGGGACGGTCGCGCCAGCGCATGGCCCAGCGCTCGATCGTGTAGAACGACAGCGCCGACAGCGCCAGCGAAATCGCCAGGCCGACCACCACGACCACGGGCCAGGAATAATCGGCGCGCAGATAGCGCACCACCGGGTAGTGCCACAGGTACACGCCATAGGAAAGCCGGCCCAGGTACACCAGCACCGGCGCCCGGAACATCTCGTAGACCAGACCGCGCTGCTGCTGCACCGCGACCAGCAGCACCAGCGCCGCGCATTCAACCACCGTCAGGCCCCAGACCATGACCGCCTGGTTGTCCCACTCCAGGCGCATCAGCAGCGGAATCATCAGCGGCAGCCACATGACATGGGGCATGCGCTTTTGCAGCGCCTGGATCCACTGCGGTTTCTCGATCACCAGCGCGGCCAGCAGGCTGCCGGCCAGCAGGCCCGAAGCGCGGGTATCGAAGCGAAAGAAGATCTCATAGAAATGCTGGCCCTGACCAACCCAGAACAGGCGCCACAGCGTGCCGAGCACCCACAACAGCAGGATCGGGCGCCACAGGTTGCCCGTCTGGGTCTTGCGCAGCAGCAATACCAGCAGGGGCGGCCACACCAGATAGAAATGCTCCTCGACCGACAGCGACCACATGTGCAGCAGCGTTTCGGGGCTGTCGAAGAAGGCAATGCCGTAGTCGGCAAGGTACAGGGCCGAGACCAGCGCATCCTGGTGGATGTCCTCCAGGTCCGGCCACAGCAGCGGCGCGATCAGGCAATAGGCCGCCAGGAACAGCAGCAGCGCGGGCATCAGCCGGAAAAAGCGGCGGCGGTAAAAGCGCCAGTAGTCCAGGCGCTGGGTGTCCTGAAACTCCTGCAGCAGCAGCGAGGTAATCAGGAACCCGCTGAGCACGAAGAACAGGTCCACACCGAGGAATGCGCCCTCGAACATGGGCACATGTGCGTGCGACAGCAGCACCAGCACGATCGCCACGCCCCGCAAGCCATCGAGGGCGGGATTGTAACGCATTTTCAAGTCTTGCAGAGCCAAACCCGGAGAACCTTTCCATTCTTCCGGGCGCAGCCCGGGGACAACCAAATCAGGGGGGAGCATGGGGACAGCAACCGCTGAACACAGACATGCTCGAGCCGCGCTGCCGCCATTCAATGGGGACAGTGCGGAAAATTACGGCACAGGGCGGAGCAGCGGATGAATGTTTCCTCTACTTCACAGGTCTTGCAGATGCTGTGGCCCGCGAGGCGCGGTGGCACAGCGTTGCTGCCTGGTGTGTATCTGGCCGGCTGATGGGATCAGCGTTTTTTCATTCTAACTACGGTTCTGCCCAGGTCCGTGCTACGAAATTTAACGTCCGGCCAAAGCATCCAACACGGGAAAAATCCTACAACGCTTGTAAGCAATAGTAGGCAACCCGCGGACCCGCGCAGCCGGGAGAAATGCCGCTGCGGCCTTCGGGTGGGCGCACGCCTGGTGCAACCTGTATCGAATGAAAGATGATGCAACGTGGCTGCCAAAGCAGTGCCGGCTGCGGGCGGCCCTGCGGGCGCCAGGGGGATGCGGCATGGACGGCGCGGTCCATGCGCGGCGCTTCAGCGCGAGACGATCGACCAGCCGGCGTGCAGGTTCTGCTTGTCGTTCTCGTAATCCCAGATCGTGCCGCACCGGTCGCACTGGTAGCGCGTGATGGTCACCGGCCCCGAGGCACGCTCTTCCTTGCGGTTGCCGTGCTGCTGGAGCTCGACATGGCCGGGCGCGCGGCGCCAGTTGCGCTGGATGCCGGCGCAGGGGGCGCACAGCGCAGGCGTGTTGTCGGGCGTGGGGGAGCTGTCTTGGGTCATGGAATGTGGGTGCTCAAGTGGCGGGGGGCAGGCGCGGCACACAAAAGACCGCAAGGGGCGTGATTGTGCCGCAACCCCCACGCCAGAGTGCCGGGCAGGGTGAAAAAGCGCGCCGCTCAGCGCTCGGGCATGGCCGCGGCCAGCGCACGCAGTTGCTGGTGCGCCGCGCTGCCCAGGTCGGGCGGCAGCTGGTGCTTGGCCTGCAGGTAATGGTGGGTGAACACGTCGAAATAGGCTTCGAGCGTCTGCGCGGCGCGCGTGTCGCCGCCCAGCTCCAGGCACAGCGCCGCGACCTCGGCGGTACAGAAATGGTCGGTGCGCGTGGAGCGGCGCAGCCGGTAGCGCGAGACCTGCTCGGCCAGCAGGCTGAGCACCGGAAAAGCATCGAGATAGGGGCTTTTGCGGAACATCTTGCGCGCTTCGGGCCAGGTGGCGTCCAGCAGCACGAACAGCGGGCGCCGGCCAGATTCCTCGACCGGCGCCACGGCATGCACGACACGCTCGGACGCCGCGTACTCGCCCGGAAACACCAGATAGGGCTGCCACTGCGGATCGGCCAGCAGCGCCAGCAGGCCCGGGTCGACCTCGGTGCGCGCCCAGCCAAACGCAAAGGTGTCCTGCACCACATCGGCCACGAGCCAGCCGGTGTTGCTGGGCTTGAGCGGCTCGATATCGGCCATCAGCAGGCAGACGCCGGCGCGCGTGGGCTGCGTCGGGCGCAGCGCGCACAGGCAATGGCTCGGGCGCAGCCGGCAGCCCGCACAGCGCTCGCCGCGCGGGCCGCCGCGCGCCATGAACGGCTTGACGCTGCGCGCCAGGCGCGCGCTGCGCAGGCGCGATACCGCATGGGGCGTGGCGTCCTCGGTCATCAGCGCGCCGCGCATTCAAGCTCGAACAGCGGCACCTCGGCGTCGCGCTGCAGCCAGATGCCGCCACCGAGCTCGATGAAGCCCTGCGACAAGCCGCGCCGGTAGAGCTCGGCGCGGTGGCGGAACAGGCGCGGGTCGGTCAGCGTTTCGTCGAGGATGTCGCGCTCCCAGTCCTCGTGCGACACCGCCTCGATATACAGCGCGCCCTGGCTCAGGCGCGCGAAATTGTGCAGCGCGCGCTTGAGGTCGACGGCGCTCAGATAAGGCAGCACGCCCTGGCAGATCACGAAATCAAAGGGCTCGCCGGCGCGGTAATCGACCACCGAGCCGCGCTCCCAGCCAAAGCGCCCGCACAGATATTCGCTGTATTCAACGCCATGGAACGTGGCCTGTGGAAAGTGCCGCGCGATGATGTCGCGCCACAGGCCGATGCCGCAGCCCACGTCGAGCACCCGGCGCACCGGCACGCGCAGGTACTTGAGGTAGCTGCAGACAAAGCTGCCCAGGCGCTCCATGTGCTGCGGGTCGACCACGCTGGTTTTCTTGTCGAAATAGTAGCGCTCGTAATACGCCTCGTCGAACCAACTGTCACTTGCAGATTTCACGCCCACTCCTCGCTCTTTGCCGGCCTGCGAGTATCACCGAGGGCCCGGCGCGCGCGCCCGCGCCGGGTCTTTGCGCCAGCGCATCGCGGTTTTTTCAGGGTTGGGCATGCGCGCTTTTCTCACAGACGTCGCGACCGCCGGCGCCTACGCTCGAGGCAATAATGGAGACCCGACCATGAAATCGTCCAGTCCAGTGCCTCGAGCGCCCAAGCCGCATCCGGGCAGTGCGGCTTCGGCATTGCGCGAACGCCTGGCCCTGAACCAGGCCGGCCTCGAGGCCGCCAAGAACGATCTGCATGCCGGCGCCGTGACGCCGCAACTGGGCCCCTGGCGCGATGAAATCATCGGCTTGCTCAATGACGCGCTGGCCACCGCCTGGGTCTGCGTGATGCGCTACCGGCGCCACCACTTCACCGCCAGCGGCCTGGCCGCGTCGGCCATCGCCAGCGAATTCCTGGTGCATGCCAACGACGAGATGCTGCATGCCGACCAACTGGCGCGGCGCATCGTGCAGCTTGGCGGCGAGCCCGACTTCAACCCCGACACGCTGAGCCAGCGCAGCCATGCAAGCTACAGCGCGGTGCGCGAGCTGCAGTCCATGCTGCGCGCCAACCTGATCTCCGAGCGCGTGACCATCGAGGCCTACAGCCAGATGGTGGTCCTGATCGGCGACAAGGACCCGACCACGCGCCGCCTGCTGGAATCCATCCTCGCGCAGGAGCAGCGCCACGCCGAAGCCCTGGCCAGCTGGCTGACCCCGGCATAACGCCACGCCGCACAGGGCCAAACGACTGGCCCCAGAGGCAAGCGGGCGCGGCGCAGCAGCTTGCGGCTTTTTCAGCCACACTGCGCGCTTTGGATTTCCAGCAGCTTGGCCTGCTCAGCATCGTGCGCTTTTCCGTGAATGACTTGAAGCTGCCCGCCCGGGTGGCGGCCGCGTGGCAACATGCGCAGACCTTGCCCCACTGGCCGACCCGCGAGCGCCTGGCCGCGCTGCGCCACGCGGCACGCCGCCCCACGCGCCGCCAGCTGGCCTGGGGCCTGGGCGCCCTGCCGGCGCTGGGCCTGCTGTATGTGCTGGTGCTGATTCCCTTCACGCCCGGCATCCGCGACATTCGCAAGGCGCGGCTCGAGCAGCCGGCGCAGATCCTGAGCCAGGACGGCAAGGAGCTCGCGGTATTCAAGCGCAGCAACCGCGACTGGGTGGCGCTCGACCAGATCGCGCCGGCCGTGGTCAAGGCGCTGATTGCCACCGAAGACCACCGCTTCTACCAGCACCATGGGCTGGACTGGCGGCGCACGGCCTCGTCGCTGGTCTATACGCTGGGCGGCGACCGCCAGGGCGGCTCGACCATCACCCAGCAGCTCGCGCGCAACCTCTACCCCGCGGAGATCGGCCGCGCTCCCACGTTCACGCGCAAGATCAAGGAAGCGATCACAGCCTTCAAGATCGAGGCGCTCTACACCAAGGACGAAATCCTCGAGACCTACCTCAACACCGTGCCGTTCCTCTACAACGCCTACGGCATCGAGATGGCCGCGCGCACCTATTTCGACAAGTCCGCGCGCCAGCTGAACGTGCTGGAATCGGCGACGCTGGTCGGCATGCTCAAGGGCACGAGCTACTACAACCCGGTGCTCAACCCCGAGCGCTCGATTGCGCGGCGCAACACCGTGCTGTCGCAGATGGTCAAGCGCGAGGAGCTGGACGCAGCGACATTCGCGCAATTGCACAAACGGCCGCTGCGCATCGACTTCGAGCGCCAGGAAGAACCCATGGGCTCCGCGCCCCACTTCACGCAGCAGCTGCGCAAGTGGCTCATCGCCTGGGCCGACAGCAACGGCTACAACATCCACACCGACGGCCTGGTGGTGCACACCACGCTCGACACGCGGCTGCAGGCCTGGGCCACCCAGGCCGTGGCGCGCCAGGGCCGCACGCTGCAGGGCATTGCCAACGCGGGCTGGAATCAGCGTGATGGCTGGAACGCCGACAACCCGCTGGTCCAGACGCTGGTGCGCGAATCCGCCGAATACCGCCGGTCGACGCTCGACCCCGACGCGGCGCTGCAGGCGCTGCTGAGCGACAAGACCTTCATGCGCCGCCTGCGCGCCGACAAGCTGCGGCTCGAGGCCGGCCTGCTGGCCATGGACCCGGCCACGGGCGCGGTGCGCGCCTGGGTCGGCAGCCGCGACTTCAGCCTGGACGGCTTCGACCATGTGCAGCAGGCGCGGCGCCAGCCGGGTTCGACCTTCAAGCCCTTTGTCTATGGCGCGGCG
>JBEVDH010000020.1:0-10285 GCA_040514115.1 Comamonas sp.
CCATGATCAGCCGGCCTTCGGTGCTGAACAGCCGAAAGCCCGGCGTGGTGCGCATCGGCTTGCCGTTGAGCATGACCTCGGGCATGGTGCCGATCACCAGCTTGCCGCGCTGGGCCGCGGGCGGGAAGTTGCGTGTGCCGGCGGCGGCGGCAGAGACGCCAGCGGTGGCCTGGGCCTGGGCCGGCAGCGCCGCGGCCGTGCCGAGCAGCACCAGGCTGGCGGCAAGCGCGCGCGTGAAAGCGCTCACAAAGGGGAAAGGAAGGCAGCGGTGCATGGTGTATATCCAGTGGCTGAGGCCGCGATTCTACGGAGTTGGCCGTCAGGCAGCGGCGCACTCGGGCAATGTCCGCCTAAGGGGCGATGGGCGGCTGGCCCGCGCCGGGCGCGTATAGCACCGCGCCGGGCGTGCGGCACAGGCCCCACAGGCGCAGGCCGGTGAGCTCGGCCATGTGCACGCCCATCGCCGTGGGCGCGGAAACCGTCGCCAGCGCCCCCACGCCGAGCTTGGCGCATTTGCGCACCAGCTCGTGGCTGCCGCGGCTCGACAGCACCGCAAAGCCCGGCTCGCCCAGCCGCCCGGTGCGCGCCAGGCGCCCCAGCAGCTTGTCGAGCGCATTGTGCCGGCCCACGTCCTCGACCACATCCTGCAGCTGGCCGTCGGCCAGCGCCCAGCCGGCCGCGTGGATCGCGCCGGCCTGCGCGTTGAGCAGCTGCTTGCCGCGCAGCGCGTCCATCGCGCGCAGCACCTGCGGCAGTTCAATCGCGCCGATCCAGTCACGCGCGGGCAGCGGTGCAAACGACAGGTCCAGCGCCGCAAAGCTTTCGACCCCGCAGACCCCGCAGCCGGTGCGCCCGCTGAGGCTGCGCCGGTGGTCCTTCAGACGCGCAAAGCAGCGCGAGGAAATCTCGATCTGCACCTCCATGCCGTTCATGCCGGCGGGCAGGCCGGCGGCGCTGGCCGCGATCGGCGCGACTTCGACGCCAAAGCAGTCGGCCGCGCTGTCGATCAGGCCTTCGCTGAGCGCAAAGCCCAGTGCGAAATCCTCGAGGTCCTGCGGCGTGCCCAGCATCACGGCATGCGAGATGCCGTTGAACACCAGCGCGATCGGCACTTCGCTGGCCAGCGTGCGCTGCTGCGTAATGACCTGGATGGGCATGCCGGCCCCATCGGGCAGGCAGTGCAGGGCGGCGGGGTGCTGGTGCAGGGGGGCAATGAAGGGCGGGGCAGAGGACATGGGGCATTATCGAATGCCGCGGTCAATCCACCAACGCCACCCCCTTGACCTGCGCATACACCTCCACCCCAGGCAGCAGATCCAAATGCCGCGCCGAGCGCTGCGTGATGCGCGCCAGCAGCGGGGTCGGGCCGGCCTGCAGCGCGACCATGACCAGGCCGGGCCCGTCGTCGCGCAGGGCGCTCACTCGCGCCGGCAGGATGTTGAGGATGCTGCTGCCCCGGGGCGCGGTGAGCGCCAGGCTCACGCCGCTGGCCGGCACGCGCAGCCGCACGCGCGCGCCCACGGGGTGCGGATGGGAGGCGACCAGGTGCAGCGGCCCGCCGGGGAAATCCACTGTGCTCAGATGGTCGCCAGCGTCATGCGCCGTCACGATGCCCGACACCACGGCGGCGGCCGCGTCGCCATGGCTCAGCGGCAGGTCAAGGCGCGACAGCAGACTGTCGGTCGCGCCCTGCGCAAGCACCTGGCCGTCCTGCAGCAGCACCAGCTCGTCGGCCAGCTGCGCCACTTCGTCAAGCGCATGGCTGACGTAGAGGATCGGCAAATCCAGCGCGCGCTGCAGCCGGTCGAGATAGGGCAGCACCTCGGCCTTGCGCGGTGCGTCGAGCGCGGCCAGCGGTTCGTCCATCAGCAGCAGCAGCGGGCTGGACGCCAGCGCGCGCGCGATCGCCACGCGCTGGCGCTCGCCGCCCGACAGGCTGGCCGGCATGCGCGCCATCAATGCGCCGATGCCCAGCAGCTCGACGGCCTGCGCGATGGCCACGCGCGCCAGCGGCTGGCGCCTGGCGCCATAGGCAATATTGGCCTGCACCGTGAGGTGGCTGAACAGGCTCGCTTCCTGGAACACATAGCCGAGCTGGCGGCGGTGCGTGGGCAGCCACAGGCCGTGGGTGTCGTCCTGCCAGAGCTGGCCGTTGACCTCGACCCGGCCCTGCGCGCGTTCGAGCCCGGCAATCGCGCGCAGGCAGCTGGTCTTGCCGCAGCCCGAAGGCCCGAACAGCGCCGACACGCCGCGCCCGGGCAGGTCCAGATCGACATCGAGAAGAAATCCCGGGCGCTGCAGCTGCAGCCGGGCATGGATGCGCGCGCTCATGATTCGCGCCGCCTCGGCTGCAGCAGGTTCAGCGCCATCAGCACCAGGAAGGAAAACAGCACCATGCCGCCGGCCAGCCAATGCGCCTGGGTGTACTCCATCGCTTCGACATGGTCGTAGATCTGCACCGAGACCACGCGCGTCACGCCGGGGATATTGCCGCCGAGCATCAGCACCACGCCGAATTCGCCCACGGTGTGCGCGAAGGTCAATACCGCGGCGGTGATGAAGCCCGGGCGCGCGAGCGGCAGCACGACGGTGAGAAAGCGGTCGAGCGGGCCCGCGCCCAGCGTGGCCGCGGCTTCAAGCGGGCGCCGGCCCAGGTTTTCAAAGGCGCGCTGCAGCGGCTGCACGGTAAACGGCAGGGAGTAGACCAGTGAGCCGATCACCAGCCCGGCAAAGCTGAACGGCAGCTGCGGCAGGCCGAGCCACTGCACGAACTGGCCGACTGCGCCATGCGGGCCCATCGTGACCAGCAGGTAAAAGCCGATCACCGTGGGCGGCAGCACCAGCGGCAGCGCGACGAGCGCGCCGACGGCGCCGCGCCAGCGCGAGGGGGTGTGCGCCAGCCACCAGGCCAGCGGCGTGCCCAGCAGCAGCAGCAGCACGGTGGTGGTGGCGGCCAGCTCCAGCGTCAGCGCGATGGCGGACAGGTCGTCGGAGGAAAGGGACATGCAGGATCAGAAGCTGTAGCCGAAGGACTTCATCACGGCGCGCGCCTTCTCGCCGCGCAGGTAGTCCATCAATGCCGCCGCCGCTGCACTGTCCTTGCCCTTGCTCAGCACCACCGCGTCCTGGCGAATCGGGTCATGCATGCTCGCCGGCACCTGCCAGGCCGAGCCCGCCTTGACCTTGCCGTTTTCCATGACCTGCGACAGCGCGACAAAACCCAGCTGGGCATTGCCGCTGGCGACGAACTGGTAGGTCTGGGCAATGTTCTCACCGGTCACCATGCGCGGCTGCAGCGCGGCCGTCAGGCCCAGCTTGTCGAGCGTCTGCATGGCCGCCACGCCATAGGGCGCCAGGCGCGGATTGGCCACCGCGATGTGCTTGAAATCGGCGCTCCTGAGCACCGCGCCCTGGTGGTCCACATAGCCGGCGCGCGGGCTCCACAGCACCAGCTGACCAATGGAATAGGTGAAGCGCGAGGCAGCCACCGCATGGCCTTCGCGCACCAGCTTCTCGGGCGTCGTGTCGTCGGCCGCGAGCAGCACGTCAAACGGGCCGCCGTTGACGATCTGCGCGTAGAACTTGCCCGTGGCCCCAAACGACAGCTGCGCCGTGTGGCCGGTGTCCTTGGCGAAGTCCTGGGCGATCTGCTTCATCGGCGCGGTGAAGTTCGAGGCCACGGCAACGGCGACTTCGGCGCCCTGGGCCGGCAGCCAGGCGGCAAGGCAGGCGCCGGCAAGGACTGCCAGGCGCGCGGCAAAGCGGATGGATTGGGTCATGGTCGCTATTCCTTTTGTGAATAGCGAAGTGTAGCCCGCCGGGGTGCTGCGGGTTTCCCCTGGGGCCGGGCATGATGTCGCCATGCAACATCCGTCCCCCTCCCTGTCGCTGGCCGCGGCGCTGGACCATGGCCCCGCCGACAAGCGCATTGCCGTTCTGCGCCAGATCGGCGCCGGCGGCTCGATTTCCGAGGCCGCGCGCAGCGTCGGCGTGAGCTACAAGGCCGCCTGGCAGGCGCTGGACACGCTGACCAATCTCGCCGGCGTGCCGCTGGTCGAGCGCGTGGTCGGTGGCGCGGGCGGGGGCGGCGCGGTGCTCACGCCCGCGGGCCAATCCCTGCTGGACGCGGCCGTCGCCATGGACGCGGCGCGCGCCCAGGTGCTCGCGCGCCTGAGCGGCCAGGCGCCAGTGGCCGCGCGGCTGGCGCTGCGCACCAGCATGCGCAACCAGTGGCCCTGCATGGTCGAGGCGCTGCAGGCCCAGGGGCCGCTGGTGCGCGTGCAGCTGCGCGGCGCGGATGCCTCGGCCGCGGCGCTGCGCCTGGCCGCGCGCATCACGCAGGAAAGCGCCGAGCTGCTGGGATTGGCGCCCGGCCTGCCGGTGCTGGTGCTGGCCAAGGCCACGGCGGTGCAGGTGCAGCGGCTGGCGCACGCCCCGGAGCAGGACCTGGGCGAGAACCGCTGGCCCGCGCGCATCACGCGCGTGGCGCGCGGCGCGGCCGGCGACGAGGTGGCGGCGCAGCTCGATGCGGGGGTGCATATGGTGGGGTTCGCACAAGCGGGCAGCGGGTTGCGCGTGCGCGGTCGGGTGCTGCTGGCGCTGCCCGAATCCGCTCTTGCGCTGGCCGTCGTCGGCTGAAGCGTCTGGCTCCGGAGCCGATGCCCGCTCGCCATAATCGGCGGATTACCCCACCAGAGAAACGCCATGCCCCGCTTTGCCGCAAACCTCTCCATGCAGTACCGCGAAGTGGACTTCCTCGCGCGCTTTGCCGCGGCCGCGGGCGATGGCTTCGAGGGTGTGGAGTTCCTGTTCCCCTATGACCACGCGCCCGAGACGATTGCGGCGCTGCTGCGCGAGCACGGCCTCGTGCAGGTGCTGTTCAACGCGCCGCCCGGCGACTGGGACGCGGGCGAGCGCGGCCTGGCGTGCCTCGCGGGGCGCGAGGCGGAGTTCCGCGCCGGCATCGAACGCGCGCTGCACTATGCGCAGCAGCTGGCCTGCCCACGCATCCATGTGATGGCCGGTATCGCGGCGGCGCAGGCCGGCGATGCGCACGCCACCTATGTGGCCAACCTGCGCGAAGCCGCCGCGCGGGCCGCGCCCCGGGGCGTCACGCTGATGATCGAGCCGATCAACGGCCGCGACATGCCCGGCTATTTCCTGCAGCGCCAGGAGCAGGCGCATGCGCTGCTGGCCGAGATCGGCGCGGCCAATGTGCAGGTGCAGATGGACCTCTATCACTGCCAGATCAGCGAAGGCGACCTGGCAACGAAGCTGCGCCAGTACCTGCCCGGCGGTCGGGTCGGGCACCTGCAGATCGCGGGCGTGCCCGGGCGCCACGAGCCCGATGTCGGCGAAATCCACTACCCCTATCTGTTCGCGCTGCTCGACGAGCTGGGCTACGAGGGGTGGGTGGGCTGCGAGTATCTGCCGGCGCGCGGCACGCGCGACGGCCTGGGGTGGCTGCGCGAACAGGCTGCCGGCGGGCTCACAGCGTCATATGGCTGTCCTTGATCACCTTGCCCCAGCGCGCGAGGTCCTTGGCAATCAGCTGGGCGAACGCCGCGGGGCTGCCGGGCATGGGCTGCGCGCCTTCGGCCTGGAGCTTTTCCAGAATGGCCGGGCTCTTGAGCGAGGCGTTGATCTGCGCATTGATGCGCGCCACGACTTCGGGGCGCATGCCCGCGGGGCCGACCACGCCATACCACTGGTCGGCTTCAAAGCCGCGCACCGCTCCCTCGGCCACCGTCGGCACCTCGGGCAGGATTGCCACGCGTTGGGATGAAGACACCGCGATGGCCTTGATCTGCCCCGCGCGCAGCTGCGCCAGCACCGCGGGAATGCCGGTGAACAGCGCCTGCACCTGGCCCGCGACCAGGTCGTTGACGGCCGGCGCCGTGCCCTTGTAGGGCACATGCTGCAGCTCGAGCCCGGTCTGCTGGGCCAGATAGGCCATCGCCATGTGCGCGGCGCTGCCGTTGCCGCCCGAGCTGTAGTTGACCTTGCCCGGGTGCGCCTTGGCATAAGCGATGAACGAGGCCAGGTCCTTGACCGGCAGCGACGGGTGCACCACCAGCACATTGGGCACGCGCGCCACCCAGGCAATGGGCGTGAAGCTCCTGATCGGGTCGTAGGGCAGCTTGGGATAGAGGCCGGGCGTGATGGCCAGCGTGCCCACATGCCCCATCAGCAGCGTGTGGCCATCGGCCGGCGCCTTGGCCACGCGGTCGGCGCCGATGCTGCCGCCCGCGCCCGCGATGTTCTCGGGCACCACCGACTGGCCCCAGGCCAGCGTGAGTTCGTGGCCGATCGCGCGCCCGAGGATGTCGGCCGAGCCGCCGGGCGTGAACGGAATCACCATGCGGATGGCTTTGGCGGGATAGGGGGCCTGCGCGAGGGCCGGGCCGATCGCGGCGGCCAGGCCGCCGGCGAGCGCGCATTGCAGCCATTGGCGGCGGTCGGGGCAGGCGCTGTCGAGGGACGTGGGAAATGCGGTCATCAAAATTCCAGGCAGCAAAAAACAGCAGGCCAGTCTGCGGCAATGCTACATTGGGCCGACACAGGGTTTGCCCGCGCGGGCGGCCCGCGAACGTGGCCCGTGCCGGCTTTTCCGGCGGCGGGTATTTCTTTGTCTGCACACCACAAGGACGATCGACTATGCAAGCAACACGCCGTCAATGGCTGGTCTGGGGAGCGGGCAGCGCAGCTGCGGCCGCGGGTATTTCCGGCTGCGCGCACGTGCCTGCGCCCGCGCCGGCGCCAGGCCTTTCGCAGGGATTTTTCCGTCACAAGGTCGGCAACGCCCGCGTGGTGGCATTGAGCGACGGCGTCGGCCGCAGGCCGCTGGCCGAAGGCTTCGTGCGCAACGCGACGCTGGCGCAGGTGCAGGCCGCACTGGCGGCGCAGGGCCTGCCTACCGACACCCTCGACGTGCCCTACACCTGCTTCGTGCTCGAAGTCGACGGCAAGCGCTATCTGCTGGACACCGGTTTTGCCGACAACGGCCCGGCGGGCACGGGGCAGCTGCATACGAGCATGCGCGCGGCGGGCATCGATCCCGCATCGATCGATGCCGTGATCCTGAGCCATCTGCACGGCGACCATGTCAACGGTCTGCGCCGCAAGGACGGCAGCCTGGTCTATCCCAAGGCGCTGGTCTACGTGCCCGCGCCCGAGCATGCGTACTGGCTCGATGCCGATCGGCGCAATGCCGCGCCCGAGGCCGCGCGCGGCGGTTTCATGGCGGTGCAGCGCGTGTTCCAGAACTATCCCGCGGAGCAGTTGCGCCTGTTCGAGCCCGGCACGGCCGTGGTCGGCGGCATCGAGAGCATTGCGGCATTCGGCCATTCACCGGGCCATACGGCGCTGACGCTGCGCTCGGGCAACGAGCGTTTCACCTATCTGGCCGATACCGCGCATTTCCCGGCGCTGTTCGTGCGCAACCCCGACTGGCAGGTGCAGTTCGACATGGACCCGGCCCAGGCCCGCACCACGCGCCACGCGCTGCTCGCGCGCATGGCGCAGGAAGGCGGCCTGGTCGGCGGATTCCACTTCCCTATGCCTTCGCTGGGTCGCATCCGCAAGCAGGGTGCCGGCTACGAGTGGATTGCTGAAAAGTAACGCACCCCCTACGCGGGCCCCCCTAGGCGGGCCCCCCTGAGCGACTTCGCGGCACGGGCCGCCCTCGCTTCCCGCTCTCAACCTTCGGTGGAGGGGGAGGTCCGCTCTAGGGCGGCCCGCTCTAGGGACGGCAGCCTAGGTGCGGGGCGGCCCTTCCTCGCTGCCCCCTTGCTGGAGCACGCCAGTTTCATGCGTCACGCCTTAGCTACAGCTGGCGCTTCGCCGCCCTCTGTTAATGCACTGCGAAGCTCAATAAGGCTTCGTAGCTGCGTTCGGTGATCTGCGCCTGGCCCGGCACCGGCTGGCGGTAGATCACCTGCACATGGTTGGTGCCGCGCGCGGTCTGGATCCTCGCGTGGCCCTTCGCATCGGTCACGGCCGGCGGGCCTTTTTCCCCGAGGCTCACGGTGGCGCCGGGCAGCGGCTTGCCCTGCAGTTGCACCTGCAATTCAAGCCAGTCGCCCGCATGCGGCGCGCGGCCCTGCAGCGGCGTCACTTCAAACAACTGGCCAATCGTGCGCTGGGTCAGCGCATTCCACACGATCACGGTCTTGTGGAACTTGCGCGCATGCACGCCGCGTGTGGCGCCGGGGTTCTGGTCCATCGGCACATTGCGCATGGCGCCGGAGCGGCCGCTGAAAAAGCCATTGTCGAGCTCGACGGCAATCATGGCCGCCTCGGGGGAGGGCAGCACGCGCAGCCCTTGCGAAGCCTGCTGCACGCGCGCCTCGACGCCGCGCCCGCGCTGGTCGAAAGCGCGCACGCTCTGCAGCTTGGCCGGATCGAAGGCTTCGAGCTGGCCCGCATGACCGCCAAACTGGATCAGATAGCCGCCCTGGGCATCGGGCGCGAGCCAGACATTGTGGGCCTGGGCCGCGCCGGCCAGCAGCGCGGCGCTGCACAGCGCAAGGCGCGCGAGGGATTGCAGTGTCTGCATCTTGGATTCCTGGTCAGAGAGAGAAGTTGAGGCCCAGCACGAGCGTGCGCGGCGCGCCGGGCGCGACCAGCAGTCCGCCGCCGATCACCGAGCTGTTCGAGGCATACGACCTGTTGCCCAGATTGCGCACCATCAGGCTCAGCGTGCCGCCCTGCAGCCCCGTCGATGCGGGCAGACGGTACTGCATGCCCAGATCAGCCACGTGATAAGCCGGGGCCCAGGTGCTGTTGGCGGCATCGACGGCCATGCGGCCCACATGGCGCAGCGCGCCCTGCAGCGCCCAGTCGGCATGCATCTGCCAGCGCGCCTGCAGCGTGCTGGTGTAGCGCGGCACGGCCGCGACCTGGCGGCCCAGCAGCGCTGCGTTGGCGTTGTGCGTCACGCGCGACTGCGCGCGGCCGTAGTTCCAGCGCAATTCGAGGGCGCTGGCGGGGGACCAGACGGCCTGGAGTTCGGCGCCACGGCGCAGCGTCTGGCCGAAGTTCTCGTAGACACCGGGCGCGAGATTGCGGATCTCCTGGCTCGACTGCATGCGGTACAGCGCCAGGTCCAGCCACAGCTGGCGGCCCGCGCGCCACTGCAGCCCCAGCTCGGTCTGGCGAAACACATTGGGATCGAGCTGCGCCGCGTCCAGCGCGTACTTGGCGAAGTTGCTCGGCAGCGCAAAGCCCTCGCTCCAGCTCGCGCGCAGCGTCAGCTGCTCGTGCAGGCGCGCGCTGAACCCCAGCTTGGGGCTGGTGTGCGCGACGGGCTGCAGGCGCGCGCAGGGGTCGTTGCCGATCTCGGGGCCGCGCTTTTGGCAGTCGCCGGTGAAGCGGTCGTGGCGCAGGCCGATGCCGGGCGCGAACAGCGGGTGCAGCTGCCAGGCCACCTGCGCGAAGGCCGCGGCATTGTTCAGCGTGGCCTCGCGGTCGCTGATCGCGCCGGCCGAACGTTGGCGATTGCGCAGATCGTCCCAGTAACCGTAGTCGGTGGACTCGCGCAGCGCTTCGAGACCCAGGGTCCATTGCGCGGGGCGGCCGGCCCAGCGCGCGTCGCCGCTGAGATTGAGCCCGGTGCCGGCCACGCGGCGCGCATAGCGCTCCTCGCGCTGCGCCCAGCTGCCGCCCCGGGGCCGCGTGAACCAGCGCACGAAATCCTGGCGCGTGCCATAGGCATAGGCCAGCAGCCGCGTGTCGCGGCCCAGGTCGTAGTTGACATCGAAGCGCAGCGTCTGGAAGTGCTTTTCGGCGCCATCGCCCTGCACGCGCGCATCCTTGCCCTGGGGGTCGGCGCGCCATGGGGCAAAGCCCAGATAGCCGGGCGAATCGCTCTCGGCCGCATGCACGCGCCCCGACAGCGCGATGCGCAGACCGGCATCGAGCTGGCGCTGCCAGCGCGCGCTCAGCGTGCTGCGCTCGTGGCTGGAATCGGGCCGGGCGCCGTCGCCGCGCGCATGCTGGGCGGCAAGAAACAGTTCGCTCGCGGCATCGAGGCGCAGGCCCAGCGCGGCCTGCGCGTCCAGGCTGTGGTGGCTTCCGGCTTGCAGCGCCACATCCTTGTATTCGCCGCTGCGGCGCGTGCGCAGCTCGATCAGCCCCGCGCGGTTGAAATTTCCCTGCAGCACCGACACCGGGCCCTGGTGCACCGCGACTTCCTCGAGCTCGAGCGGCACCACCACGTTGAGATCGAAGTAGCCATCGGCATGCGACATCGCCTCGTTGAGCGAGATGCCGTCCAGCGTGGCCG
>JBEVDH010000128.1:0-42645 GCA_040514115.1 Comamonas sp.
GGCTTTGCGCGCTGCTTCATCGCGCTGCACGGGCGTTTTGGCGAAGACGGCACGGTGCAGGGCGCGCTGGAACTCCTCGACATCCCCTATACCGGCCCGGGCGTGATGGCCTCGAGCATCGCCATGGACAAGATCATGACCAAGCGCATCTGGCGCTTCGAGGGTCTGCCCACGCCCGACTGGCGCCTGGTCGCCAGCGCCGAGGAAACCAGCCAGGCGCTGGCCGTGCTGGGCGCGCCTATGATCGTCAAGCCCGCACGCGAAGGCTCGACCATAGGCCTGACCAAGGTCATGAGCGTCGAGGAGTGCGCCCAGGCCTATGCGCTGGCGTCGAAGTACGACCCCGAAGTGCTTTGCGAGCAGTTCATTGCCGGCGACGAGACCACCTGCCCGGTGCTTGAAAGCGCCGGCCGGGCCAGTGCGCTGCCCGTGATCCGCATCGTCGCGCCCGAAGGCAACTACGACTACCAGAACAAGTATTTCACCGACACCACGCAGTACCACTGCCCGAGCGGCCTGCCGCAGGCCGAGGAAGAGGCAATCCAGCGCATCGTCGAGAAGGCGTTTCGCACGCTCGGCTGCCGCGGCTGGGCGCGCGCCGACATCATGATCCGCGCCAGCGACCGCCAGCCTTTCCTGCTGGAAATCAACACCTCGCCCGGCATGACCAGCCATTCGCTGGTGCCGATGGCGGCACGCGCCTCGGGCATCAGCTACGAGGACCTGTGCCTGCGCATCCTGGCCAATGCCGCCCTGGATGGAGGCGCTGGCCGACCATGAAGCGCACGCTGCCCGCTCCGCTCGACGTCAAGCTCATGAACGTGACCGCCACGGTCCTGTTCCTGGGCTGCGCCGCGCTGATGCTGGCGGCGGCCAGCTGGTGGGTGGTGCGCCATCCGGCGTTCGCCATCAGCCGCATCATTGTGGAAGGCGAGCTGGTACACAACAACGCCGTGACGCTGCGCGCCAACGTGGCGCCCAGCCTGATGGGTAACTTCTTCACCATCGACCTGGGCGCGGCGCGCGAGACTTTCGAAGATGTGCCCTGGGTGCGCGAGGCGCAGGTGCGGCGCGAATATCCCAACAGCCTGCGCGTGGAACTGCACGAGCATGTGGCCGAGGCCTTCTGGGGCCCGGACACCGGCGCGGAGATGGTCAACAGCTTTGGCGAGGTGTTCGAGGCGAACATCGGCGAAGTCGAACGCGAGGGCATTCCGCGGCTGCAGGGCCCCGCGGGCAGCTCGCAGCAGGTGCTGCAGTTCTACCGCATGCTGGCGCCGGCGCTCGCGCCGCTGACGCTGGAGATCGACGAGCTGGCGCTCAGCGAGCGCGGCAGCTGGAAGGCGCGCCTGGCCAATGGCGCCCAGCTCGAGCTCGGCGGTGGGACCGTGGAGCAGGTATTGCAGCGCGTGCAGCGCTTCGTGCGCACGCTGGTCGCGGTGACGGCGCAGTACCAGCGCCGCGCCGACGCGCTTGAATCAGCGGATTTGCGCTACGAAGACGGCTATGCGCTGCGGCTGCATGGCGTGAGCACAGTACAAGGCAAGATGCCGCCCCCGCCGCGCCCCAAACCCCTGCCGAAGCCGGCTGCGGTGCGGCGCTGAAAGGTTGGCATATGCAACAGAACGACAAGACGGGACCAACTGAGGGCGGACTCTGATATGGCTAGAGAATACAAAGATGTGGTTGTCGGCCTGGACATTGGCACCGCCAAGGTCATGGCCGTGGTGGCCGAGGTGTTGCCCAATGGCGAGCTCAAGCTCGCCGGCCTGGGCGTGGCGCCCAGCAACGGGCTCAAGCGCGGCGTGGTGGTGAACATCGACGCCACGGTGCAGAGCATCCAGATGGCGCTCAAGGAAGCCGAGCTGATGGCCGACTGCAAGATCCAGCGCGTGTGCACCGGCATTACCGGCAGCCATATCCGCGGGCTCAATTCCAGCGGCATGGTGGCCGTCAAGGACAAGGAAGTCACGCCGACCGACGTGGCGCGCGTGGTCGAGACCGCCAAGGCGATCAACATTTCCTCCGATCAGCGGCTGCTGCTGGTCGAGCCGCAGGAGTTCGTGATCGACGGCCAGGACGTGAAGGAGCCGATCGGCATGAGCGGCATCCGCCTCGAAGCCAAGATCCACATCGT
The DNA here is from genome assembly GCA_040514115.1 of Comamonas sp. Classification (GTDB taxonomy): domain Bacteria; phylum Pseudomonadota; class Gammaproteobacteria; order Burkholderiales; family Burkholderiaceae_C; genus Comamonas. The sequence goes on from JBEVDH010000128.1 coordinate 2,138, forward strand.
CACCGGCGCGCAGAGCGCGGCCGAGAACATCATCAAGTGCGTGCGCCGCTGCGGCCTCGAGGTGGAGCAGCTGCTGCTCAACCCGCTGGCTTCGAGCCAGGCGGTGCTCACGGATGACGAGCGCGAGCTCGGCGTGGCCGTGGTCGACATCGGCGCGGGCACGACGGATGTCGCGATCTTCGCCGGCGGCGCGATCCGCCACACCGCGGTGATCCCGATCGCCGGCGACCTGATCACCAGCGACATCGCGATGGCGCTGCGCACGCCGACCAAGGACGCCGAGGACATCAAGGTCGAGAGCGGTTACGCCAAGCAGCTGCTGGCCGACCCCGACAGCCAGGTCGAAGTGCCGGGCCTGGGCGACCGCAGCCCGCGCATGATCAGCAAGCAGGCGCTGGCCGGCGTGATCGAGCCGCGCGTCGAGGAGATCTTCTCGCTGGTGCAGCAGGTGATCCGCGAGTCGGGCTACGAGGAATTGCTGTCCTCGGGCATCGTGATCACCGGCGGCAGCTCGGTCATGCCGGGCATGGTCGAGCTGGCCGAGGACATCTTCCTCAAGCCGGTGCGCCGCGGTATTCCGAAGTATTCCAGCGCCTTGGCTGACATGGTGGCCCAGCCGAGGTCGGCTACAGTCATGGGTTTGCTTGACGAAGCACGCCTGGCGCGGCTGCGCGGTTTCAAGGTGGCACAAAAGAGTGGGTCGATGAAGACCGCTTTTGGCCGTTTCAAAGACTTCATTGTGGGAAACTTCTAGCCATGAGCGCCGCCCGTCTGCGCATCACCGGTCCGCCCACGGATGTCCGAATACGCGTGATTCCAGGATTTCCCCTTTTTACGGCCGTGACCCCCAATTTAAGAGTTTCAGGAGCAGCAACATGACCATCGAAATGATCGAAGCCGAAGAGTTCAACCAGGGCACACAGATCAAGGTGATCGGTGTGGGCGGCGGCGGCAGCAATGCCGTCGAGCACATGATTGCCCGCAATGTGCAGGGCGTCGAGTTCGTCTGCGCCAACACCGATGCCCAGGCGCTCATCCGCAGCGCCGCGCACCGCACCATCCAGCTGGGCCAAAGCGGCCTGGGCGCCGGCAGCAAGCCCGAAAAGGGCCGCGAAGCCGCCGAAGCTGCGGTGGAAGACATCCGCGCGGCCATCGACGGCGCGCACATGCTGTTCATCACCGCCGGCATGGGCGGGGGCACCGGCACCGGCGCTGCGCCCGTGATCGCGCGCGTGGCCAAGGAAATGGGCATTCTCACGGTGGGCGTGGTGACCAAGCCCTTCGACTGGGAAGGTGGCCGCCGCATGACCAACGCCGACAACGGCCTCAACGAGCTCGAAGCCAATGTCGACTCGTTGATCGTGGTGCTCAACGAAAAGCTGCTGGACGTGCTGGGCGACGACATCACTCAGGACGAAGCCTTTGCCCACGCCAATGACGTGCTCAAGAACGCCGTCGGCGGTATCGCTGAAATCATCAACGAATACGGCCAGGTGAACGTCGACTTCGAAGACGTGCGCACCGTGATGGGCGAGCCCGGCAAGGCCATGATGGGCACGGCCACGGCCGCGGGCCCCGACCGCGCGCGCATCGCTGCCGAGCAGGCCATCGCCTGCCCACTGCTCGAAGGCATCGACCTGTCGGGCGCCAAGGGCGTGCTGGTGCTGGTCACGGCGTCGAAGGGCAGCCTCAAGCTGTCCGAGTCGCGCCTGGCCATGAACACCATCAATGCCTACGCTTCGCCCGACGCGCATGTGATCTTCGGCGCCGCCTATGACGACAGCCTGGGCGACGAAATCCGCGTCACCGTGGTCGCCACCGGCCTGGCCCGCCCCAACGCCCGCCGCCAGAACATGGCCGTGCTGCAAGGCGGCCTGCGCACCGGCACCGACAACCTGAGCTACCAGCTGCCCACCGGCAACCTGGGCAGCACCCAGGGCCTGGGCGGCAACGGCACCGACTTCGGCAACATGGGCAACATGTCCGTGCCCAGCGTCTGGCGCACCAACCGCACCCAGGCGGCAGCGCGTGTCGATGCGCTGGCGTCGGGTGGGATGGAAGATCTGGAAATTCCGGCGTTCCTGCGCAAGCAGGCGGATTGAGCACCCGGCAGGCTTGGAGTGAACGGTGTTGATCCGTTCGTCCTCTCCCTGCCTGGGCAGACCCGTCGAGGGATGAGCGGCTTGCCTTTTTCCGAAGGTAGGCCGTTCATGCTTCGACAAGCTCAGCACGAACGGTTTCTTTGGACGCGGCGCTGATTTATCCGTTCGTCCTGAGCCTGCCTGGGCGGCCCCGTCGAAGGATGGACGGCCAGTCCTCAAGATCAGGCGCTGTTCACACGGCGACGCGCTGGTCAAGCGATTTGCCCCCTGCGGAATTCATCCCCCTCATAGCGACAACGGGTGCCCCGGCATCCCCCAGGATTTGGTCGGCGAACTTAAAATACCGGGATGTTGAAGCAACGCACCCTCAAGACCTTGACCCGTGCTGTGGGCGTGGGCCTGCACAGCGGCCAGCGCGTGGAGCTGACCCTGCGTCCCGCGTCCGCGGACACGGGCATTGTGTTCCGGCGCGTCGACCTGCCCGAACCCGTCGATATCCCGATCTCCGCATATGCGATCACGGATACGCGCATGGCATCGACGATCGGTGTCGGAGGCGCGAAGGTGCATACCGTCGAGCATCTGATGTCGGCCATTGCCGGCCTGGGGCTGGACAACCTGTTCATCGACATCACCGCCGAGGAGGTGCCGATTCTTGACGGTTCTTCGGCGTCGTTCGTGTTCCTGCTGCAAAGCGCTGGGATCGAGCTGCAGAACGCGCCCAAGCGCTTCATCCGCGTCAAGCACCCGGTCGAGGTGCGCGAGGGCGAAGGCAAGAGCCTCAAGTGGGCGCGCTTCGATCCCTACCATGGCTTCAAGCTGCGCTTCGAGATCGATTTTTCCCACCCCGCAGTCGACTCCACGGGCCAGTGCGTCGAGTTCGATCTGGGCGAGGACAACTACGTGCGCGACATCGCGCGTGCGCGCACCTTCGGCTTCACCAAGGATGTGGAGATGCTGCGCACCAGCGGCCTGGCGCTGGGCGGCGGGCTCGACAATGCGATTGTCATGGACGACTACAAGGTGCTCAACAGCGACGGTCTGCGTTACGACGACGAGTTCGCCAAGCACAAGATCCTCGATGCGATCGGCGATCTGTTCGTGATCGGCAAGCCGCTGCTGGCCGCCTACAGCGCGTTCCGCTCGGGCCACGGCATGAACAACCAGCTGCTGCGCGCGCTGCTCGCGCAGCCCGATGCCTGGGAGATCGTGACCTTCGAGAACGAGCGCCAGGCCCCGCGTGGCTTTGCGCAGCCCGTGCGCGCCTGGTGAGGGTGCGTCGATGCTGATCTTTCGCGCGCTGGTCGGTTTTCTGCTCGTGGCTTCGCTGCTGTGCTTTGCGTTTTACCTGGGCACCGGCCAGCCGGGCTACAAACGCTGGAGCCTGCTGATCCTCAAATGGATGGTGGTTGCGGCGCTGGCCTTCTTCGCGGTGTTGATCGTCGGCGACATTGTTTGAACCTGCCGGGGACGTTGCATCTGGCAACGTTTGAGCCGCTGCCATTGTGTCGATCCGCTGCGCATGTGAATGAACGCAAGGGCCGCGCAAAACTTGTGTAAAGCGCTCCTGTCCGACCCCCACTGGCCCGGAGGATGGGCCATCATGCAGTCAACCAACCACTGCATAGGCCCATATGACAGACAAAAAATCGATTCAAACAGGTATCTGGACCGCGGCTGCAGGCATTGCCTTGACCGTTCTCGCCCCACTGGCCTCGGCGCAGCCGCGGCCCGCCGAGTCACACCGCGACGGCGCGCACATGCAGCAGCCCGGCCCCCAGGCACGTCCGTCGGCCCAGCGCGATGCGCACCATCCGGCCGCCAAGCCCGGCCATGCCCAGTCCGACAGGGGACACCGCGGCGCCGGCCCCGACCACAACCTGAACCGCGGCGCCAAGCTGCCCGCGCATTACCGCACCAAGCACTACGTGGTTGACGACTGGCGCGGCCATGGGCTGCAGCGCCCCGCGCGCGGCCAGCACTGGGTGCAGCTCGGCTCCGATTACCTGCTGGTCGCAGCCGCCACTGGGGTGATTGCCCAGGTCATCACGCATTGAGTTCAATGCGTGTCTGCCGCAGGCCCGGGCCCGCGGTTTTCTTCCTCATCCTTGAAAAGGAATCACCATGAACCGTTGGAATACCTCCGTGCTGGCCACTGCCTTGGCGCTCACCATGGGATTGGGTGCCACCGTGGCCCAGGCCCAGCCTGATGACCGCCGCGGCCCACCGGGCCACTCGCAGGGTCATGGCCATGACCGCAATGACCGCAATGACCGTTTTGACCGGAATGATCGCAATGACCGGCATGACCGCGACATGCGCCGCTCTGGCCCGCCGTCGCACGCCCATGGCGGGCGCCACGGCGCCGGCCCGAACCACAACTGGGTGCGCGGCTCGCGCATCCCGCCGCAGTACCGCACACGCCACTATGTCGTCAATGACTGGCGCGGCCACCGCCTCGCAGCGCCGCCACGTGGCTACCACTGGGTGCAAAACGGCGGGGACTACCTGCTGGTGGCGATTGCCACGGGGTTGATTGCGCAGATCATTCTGACGAATTGATCGGTTGATCCGAGCTGGTCATGGAACCCGTCCTGCGGTTATGTGGGGCGGGTTTTTTGCGTTGCTGCTCTATGTGGAGGAAGGGTTGGGCATGCCTTATCCATAGGTGGGCCGTTCATCCTTCGACAGGCTCAGGACGAACGGGAAATAAGCGCTGCGTCCAAAAATCCGTTCGTGGTGAGCTTGTCGAACCATGAATGGCCTGCCCTCAAAACAACCTTGCAGCTGAAGTAAAGCCAACGCATCTCAATACGCCCGCCCACCCTTGTACATCGCATGTTGCTTCCTCTGCAGCGGCGCCACCTCCGCCAACCGCGCCATCGCCGCCCCTACATGCGCATGGGTGATGGCAATGCCCAGCGCATCGGCCGCGTCGGGGCCGGGCAGGCCGGGGAGCTGCAGCAGGCGCTGCACCATGGCCTGGATCTGGTCCTTGCCCGCGCGGCCGTGGCCGGCCACGGCTTTTTTCATCTGCAAGGCGGTGTATTCGGCCACGGGCAGCAAGCTGGTGACCAGCGCCGCCAGCGCGGCGCCGCGCGCCTGGCCCAGCAGCAGGGTCGATTGCGGGTTGGTGTTGACGAACACGATTTCCACGGCCGAGCTGTCGGGCTGGTAGCGCTGCGCGACTTCGGTGATGCCGTCGAACAGCAGCTTGAGGCGGCCGGGCAGGTCGCCGCGGTCGAGCGCCGTCGTGCGGATGGTGCCGCTGGCGACGTAGCTGAGCCGGTGACCGTCCACGTCGACCACGCCGAAGCCAGTGGTCTGCAGGCCGGGGTCAATGCCAAGGATGCGCATGCAAGGATTCTCAGGGTAAGGCAGTGTGAGCCATGCGGCGCATGATGGAGCGCGCGCGCTGGGCCAGGTAGGGGGAGCCGGGTTGCAGCGCAAAGCGCTTGGGCTGGGGCAGCATCACGGCCAGGCGCGCGGCCTCGGCGGCGCTCAGGCGGGCGGCAGGCTTGCCGAAATAATGGCCGGCCGCGGCCTCGGCGCCAAAGATGCCCGGCCCCCATTCCACATGGTTGAGGTAGATCTCGAGGATACGCTGCTTCGTCAGGAACAGCTCGAGCAGCTTGGCCAGCACCAGCTCCTGGCCCTTGCGCGCAAACTGGCGCTCGCCCGACAGCAGCAGGTTCTTGGCCAGCTGCTGGGTGATGGTCGAGCCGCCATAGATCCTGGTGGGCGCGCGGCCCGCGGCCTGCGCGCGCTGCTCGGAGCGCTGGTTGCGCTCCCAGGCCTTTTCAATCGCGTCCCATTCGATGCCGCCATGGTCGACAAAACCGTCATCTTCGGCGGCTATCACGGCGCGCTTGAGATGGTTGGAGATCCGCGCATAGGGCACCCACTGCTGGCGCCACTGGTCGAGCTTGCCGGCCTGGAGTTGCTGCAAGGCTTCGGAGCGCTGGAAGGTGGTCGATGCGGGATCGATCACCGCCATGGCCGCGATCCGGACCACAAAGAACAGCTCGAGCAGCAGCGCGCCGCACAGCAGCAGGGCCAGCAAGCGCCAGACAGCCCGCATGCTCATTGGCCGACCAGGGCGCGCAGCTCGGCCAGCACCGGCGCGCCCGCCGGGCGCACGCCGCGCCACAGCGCAAAGGCTTCGGCCGCCTGTTCCACCAGCATGCCCAGACCGTCGCGCCCGCGCGCGCCATGCTGGGCGGCCCAGTCGAGAAAGCCCTGGGCGGCCGGGCCATACATCATGTCGTAGGCCAGGCAGCCCGGGCGCAGCACGCTGGCCGCCACGGGCACGGCGGCGCCGCCCAGGCTGCTGGCCGAGGCATTGATCACCAGATCGAAGTGGCCCGCACTTTCCAGGCCCTGGGCGGCGAGATCGACCCCATGGCGTGCGGCCAGCGCCGCGTGGCGCTCGACCAGCGCCTGCGCCTTTTCCAGGGTGCGGTTGACGACCACGATGCGCCGCGGCTGCTCGGCCAGCAGGGGCCCGAGCGCGCCCGCCGCAGCGCCGCCCGCGCCGATCAGCAGCACATCGCGGCCGGCGATGGGCTGGCCGGCGTTGTCGCGGATGTCGGCCACCAGGCCCAGGCCGTCGGTGTTGTCGGCATGGATGCGGCCCTCGGCAAGCACCAGCGTGTTGGCCGCGCCCGCGAGCTGCACGCGCTCGCTGCAGCTGTCGGCAAGCTCCGCGGCCTGCAGCTTGAACGGCACGGTGACATTGCAGCCGCGCCCGCCGCCGGCGGCAAACGCCTGCACCGCGGCCGCAAAGCCATCGAGCGCGACCAGTTCGCGCGTGTAGTGCAGGGTCTGCGCCGTGAGGGCGGCAAAGCGCGCGTGGATCCAGGGCGAGCGGCTGTGCTCGACGGGGTGGCCCATGACGCAGTAGAGATCGACGGTGGATGGCATGGCAATAAACAAAAAATAGGCAATAGCCAGGGCGGCACAATGCGCGCCCGACCCCCACGCATCAACGCACGCTGGTCTCCAGCGTCTGTTCGCGCGTGAACTTGAAGCGCGACACCACGGCAATCTGGTCGGCCTTGGCGCGCATGGCCGGGCTGAAGCGCTCGAAAGGTCCGGCGGCGCGCGCAATGGCCGCGGCGCGGCTGTCGAGCAGCAGGTTGCCCGAGCCCTGGACGATTTCGGTGCCAAGCACCTGGCCGTCGTGGTTGACGGTGACGATCATCGTCAGCTCGCCGTAGAGCTTGCGCCCGGCCTGCTCGGGGAAATTGTCCGTGCCTTTGTCCTCGACCTTGCGGCGCAGCGCGTCGTAGTAGACCGCATACACCTCCTCGCGCGTTGCCGGACTGATGTAGCGCTTCTTGGGCCGCGCGTTTTCCTCGTTGATGCGCTTTTCGATCTCGGCCAGCAGCTTGACCAGCTGCAGGCGCCGCTCCTGCTCGCTGAGCTGCTGCGGGTTGGGCGCGGTCTCGCGCGGATCGAGCGGCGCCATCGTGGCCACGCGCTGGCGCAGCTGGGTCAGCAGTACGGCCTGCTGCTCCTGCATCGCGTCGAGCTTGCGCTGCGCTTCCTCGAAATCATCGCCCACCGCGGTGAGCGCCGAATAGGGCAGCGGGCTGGTGGCGCGGCCCGAGGCCGCGTCGCCGCCGCCGGCCAGTGACGCCTGCGCAATGGCCTGCGCCTTGTCCGGCGCCTCCTGCGTCTTGGCGTTGACCAGGATCACTTCAAGCGGCGTGTCCTGGAACACGCGCTCGAAGGCCTGTGGCTGGATGAAGCGCACCGAAAGCACCGCCGCATGCAGCGCCAGCGAGATACCGAGCGCAAGCTGCAGGGTGGTCAAGGAGCGGAGCGCGGCGGGAGCTTTCACGGTGCGGGTGGCGTGGTGCTGTCGGCCTCGTTGATATCGACGGCAATCGCAATCGGGCCGGCAACTGCGTCGTCTTCGTCCTCCGCCGCTTCCTCGGCGGCATCGGCTGCCGCGGCATCGGTGGCCGCGGTTTCGGGGCTGTCCAGGCGCTCGATCAGCGTGCCGTTGACATCCAGCGTGATCTCATCGATTTCCCCCAGGCGCACCTTGATGCGCGCGCCGCGCGGCAGGCCCTGGGCGCCAAGCACCGGCAGCACCAGCGGCAGCGCTTCGGCGCGCACCAGGAAGCTGCCGCCCGGGCCTTCCTTGATGACGCTGGCCTCGATTTCGGTGATGCCGTTCTGCTCGAGGTACTTGAGCGTCCAGAAGCGCTCCATGCCGGCCTGGTAGCCGTTGTAGGCGCTGTAGGCGGTGTCGAAGCTGCTGATGATCGCGAACAGGTCGGCGTCCTTGGGCTTGAAGGGCGCGGCCAGGGCCGCGGCCCTGCCGTGGCGCACGCAGGCAATGATCTGCCACTGGTTGACCAGGTCGACGTAGCGGCGCAGCGGCGAGGTCGCCCAGGCATAGCTCTTGACGCCGATGCCCGCGTGCGGCAGCGCCTTGGTGCCCATGCGCACCTTGACGCCGGGCGACAGGCTCGCCTGGCTGCGGTAGATGCCGGGCACGCCGTGCTCGGCCAGCAGGTTGCCCCAGGTGCTGTTGGCGACGATCGCCGCCTCGGCCACGATCAGGTCCAGCGGCGCGCCGCGCTTGCGCGTCGTGATCTGCACCTGCTCGTGGCCCGTGGGCTCGCCGCCAGCGCCGCCCACGAGGCGGAAGTTGTAGTCCGGGCGGTTGAAGTTCTCGGGCTTGCCGCGCACGACTTCGCGCTGCGCCTTCAGATGCTTGGCCAGGCGGTGCAGGAAGGTGAACTCGCTGCGCTTTTCCTGCAGCGCGGCGGGCGTGCCCTCGACTTCGAGCGTCGGGTCGGCCAGCCATTCCTCGGTGACGATGTGGTCGAGCCGGTCGTGGCGGAAGTTGGTCTGCACCGGCACGCGCTCCAGGCGCGTCTCGTTGCCGATGAATTCCAGCGTTTCCTCGTTGATCTGCACATACAGCGAGACCGCCGGGTTGGCGCGGCCTTCGTCGAGCGTATAGACCTGCACCACCTCGTCGGGCAGCATGGTGACCTTGTAGCCCGGCATGTAGACCGTCGACAGGCGGTTGCGCCCGAGCTGGTCGAGCGGCGAGCCGGGCACGATGGCCAGGCCCGGCGCGGCAATGTGCACGCCCAGCGTCACCGTGCCGGTGCCCAGGCCCTGCACCGACAGCGCATCGTCGATTTCGGTGGTCTGCGAATCATCGATCGAGTAGGCCTGGACGTTGGCCAGCGGCAGCTCCTGCGGCGGCTGGGGCGCGGCCAGTGCCGGAAAGCCCGTGCCCTTGGGGAAGTTGTCGAGCAGGAAGCGTTTCCAGTGGAACTCGTAGGGCGAGTCGATGGCGCCGGCGCGCTGCAGCAGGTCCAGTGGCGCGAGGTGGGTGGCGCGGCTGGCTTCGACCACGGCCTTGTATTCGGGCGCGTTCTTGTCGGGGCGAAACAGGATCTTGTAGAGCTGCTCGCGCACCGGCGCCGGGCATTCGCCGCGGCCGAGCTGTGCGGCCCAGTCATCGATCTGCGCGAGGACCAGCTTCTTCTTCTCGATGGCAGCGAGCGCCTGCTGCAGGATCTCGGCCGAGGCCTTGCGAAAGCGTCCCTTGCCGGCGCGGCGGAAGTAGTGCGGCGCGTCGTACAGCGCCAGCAGCGTGCCGGATTGCTGGGCCAGCGTGGCGTTTTCCGAGAAATAGTCGCGCGCGAGCTCGGCAAAGCCAAACTCCTCTTCGGGAGCGAATTCCCAGGCCAGGTCCAGCTCGATGCCGTCGGCCTGGGCCTGGGCCTGGGCCATCAGTTCGGCCGGTGTCGGCTTTTCGAACCTGATCAGAATATGGGCGCCCTTGACCTTGACCCGTTTGCCGGTGTCGAGTTCGACCTGGGCGGAAGTGTCGGTTTCGGACAGGATGCGGCCGGCGAGGAATTTGCCGGCGTCTTCAAACAATGCGTGCATGGCCGCAATTGTCCCATGAGGCACGGGATTGGCGCGCGGCATTTCCCTAGGCGGTTGCACCGGAACGCCACCGTTCAGATCAGTGCCAGAAAGCGGTCGATGCGCCCGATGTGCAGGGCGAAGTCATCGAGCGCATGGTTGCCGCCTTCGAGCAGCGCGATCTGCGCCTCGGGGTAGCGCGCCCGCATTTCGCGCCAGTCGAGCACTTCGTCGCCCTTGGCAATGACGGCAAGCTCTGGCGCCGCAGCCGGCTGCTCGCGCGTGTCGAGCGCCTGCAGCTCATCGATGAATTCCGCGCGAAAGAAAAAACGCGCCTCGGGATCGTGCCAGCCGGTCTGCTCGCCGATGTATTTCTCCAGGTCGCGCGCCGGGAACACCGCCGGGTTGAGCAGCACGCTCGGGCAGCGCCGCTGCTGCGCGAACCAGCTCGCGTAGAAGCCGCCCAGCGACGAGCCGATCACCGCGGTCGCAGCGCGCGGCCAGTCCGCCGTGCCGTCGAGCAGCAGCTGCGCGGCCGCGCGCGGCGAGGGCGGCAGCTGCGGGCACCACCAGTGCACGCCCGGATGGTGCGCCGCGACATGCGCGGCCATCAGCCGCGCCTTGGCGGATCCGGGCGAGGAGCGAAAACCATGCAGGTACAGCAGATGGGTGGTGGCCATGGGGGAACAGGGAGAAAGGGGGGTGGACAGGGGATCTGCGGATTGTGCGGTGCCGGGCGCTGGATTTGCGCCGCAACGGATAATCGCGCCCATATGTCCGCAGCAGAATTCGACAAGCCTTCGCTCCTCCAACGCATCTTGCCGCTGTTTCGCGGCTTTGACGGCCCGCTGGTGCTTTTGGTGCTGCTGCTGGCCACGATCGGCCTCACGGCCATGTATTCCTCGGGTTTCGACCACGGCACGCGCTTCATCGACCACGGCCGCAACATGCTGATTGCCGTGACGCTGCTGTTTGTCGTGGCCCAGGTGCCGCCGCAGCACATCATGAAGGTGGCGGTGCCGCTGTACCTGCTGGGCGTGGCGCTGCTGGTGGCGGTGGCGGTGTTCGGCATCACCAAGAAGGGCGCGCAGCGCTGGGTCAACGTGGGGGTGGTGATCCAGCCCAGCGAGCTGCTCAAGATCGCGACGCCGCTGATGCTCGCCTGGTGGTTCCAGCGCCGCGAGGGGCAGCTGCGCCGCACCGATTTCGCGCTGGCGCTGGTGCTGTTGATGGTGCCCGTGGGCCTGATCATGAAGCAACCCGACCTGGGCACCTCGCTGCTGGTCATGGCCGCGGGCCTGTCGGTGATCTTCTTTGCCGGCCTGCCGTGGAAGCTGGTGCTGCCGCCGGTCGTGCTCGGGCTGATCGGCATCATGCTGATCGTCTGGTTCGAGCCGCAGCTGTGCGCCGACGGCGTGCGCTGGCCGGTGCTGCATGAATACCAGCAAACGCGCATCTGCACGCTGCTCGACCCGACGCGCGATCCGCTGGGCAAGGGCTTCCACATCCTGCAGGGCATGATTGCCATCGGCTCGGGCGGGGTCTGGGGCAAGGGTTTCATGGCGGGCACGCAGACGCACCTCGAATTCATTCCCGAGCGCACCACCGATTTCATCTTTGCCGCCTTCTCCGAGGAGTTCGGCCTGCTGGGCAACCTGCTGCTGATCACCGCCTTCCTGTTCCTGGTCTGGCGCGGCCTGATCATCGCGATGCGCGCCCAGCAGCTGTTTGCGCGGCTGATGGCGGCGGCGGTGGCGATGATTTTCTTCACCTATGCGTTTGTCAACATGGGCATGGTCAGCGGCATCCTGCCCGTGGTCGGCGTGCCGCTGCCCTTCGTGAGCTATGGCGGCACGGCCATGGTCACGCTGGGGCTGGCGCTGGGCGTGCTGATGTCGGTGGCGCGCTCGCAGCGCCAGCTGCCCCAGGACACCGTGCTGGGGCGCTCAAAGCCCCGATAAACCGCGTGGCGCGGGCCGGCCCGCAGCGCTGGCTTGGGGCATGGTCCCTACAATATGCAGATGATCTCCCGCGAACCCACCATCGAACGCCTGGCCACGGCCCGCAGCTTGTTGCTCGAACCCTTCGGCCTGGATGAATCCCACCTCGCACGCGCCCTGGCCGAGATCCGCTCGCACCAGGTCGACGACGCCGACCTGTACTTTCAATACACCCGCGCCGAGGGCTGGAGCCTGGAGGAGGGCATCGTCAAGACCGGCTCCTTCAGCATCGACCAGGGCGTGGGCGTGCGCGCGGTCAGCGGCGAAAAGACGGCGTTTGCCTATTCCGACGATATCTCCGAAGCCTCGCTGCTGGACGCGGCGCGCACCGTGCGCAGCATCTCCAGCAGCGCGCTGAACCAGCGCGCCAAGGTGGTGCGCCCGAAAATCGCCCCCAGCCGCTCGCTGTATCCCGGCATCGACCCGATTGCCTCGCTCGACAGCACGGCCAAGGTCGAGCTGCTCGGCCGGGTCGAAAAGCTCGGCCGCGCCAAGGACCCGCGCGTCAAGCAGGTCATGGCCGGTCTGGCCAGCGAATACGACGTGGTGCTGGTGGCGCGTGCCGACGGCACGCTGGCCGCCGACGTGCGCCCGCTGGTGCGCCTGTCGGTCACCGTCATTGCCGAGCACAAGGGCCGGCGCGAAGTCGGCTCGGCCGGCGGCGGCGGGCGCTTCGGCCTGGCTTATTTCAGCGAAGAGCAGATCAGCCAGTATGTCGACGAAGCCGTGCATGCGGCGCTGGTCAACCTCGAGTCGCGCCCCGCGCCGGCTGGCGAGATGACCGTGGTGCTTGGCCCGGGCTGGCCCGGCATCCTGTTCCACGAGGCCGTGGGCCATGGCCTCGAAGGCGACTTCAACCGCAAGGGCTCGAGCGCGTTCAGCGGCCGCATCGGCCAGCGCGTGGCGGCCAAGGGCGTCACCGTGCTGGACGACGGTACCATTGCCGACCGCCGCGGCTCGCTCAATGTCGATGACGAAGGGTGCGCCAGCCAGCGCAACGTGCTGATCGAGGACGGCATCCTCAAGGGCTACATCCAGGACTCGATGAATGCGCGCCTGATGGGCGTGCCGCCCACGGGCAACGGCCGGCGCGAGAGCTATGCGCACATTCCGATGCCGCGCATGACCAATACCTACATGACCAACGGCACCCGTGAGCCCGAGGAAATCATCGCCAGCATCAAGAAGGGCCTGTACGCGAGCAACTTCGGCGGCGGCCAGGTCGACATCACCAGCGGCAAGTTCGTGTTCTCGGCCAGCGAAGCCTACTGGGTCGAGAACGGCAAGATCCTGTACCCGGTCAAGGGCGCAACGATCGTCGGCAGCGGCCCCGAGTCGCTCAAGAAGATCAGCATGATCGGCAACGACATGCGCCTGGACCCCGGCGTCGGCACCTGCGGCAAGGAAGGCCAGAGCGTGCCCGTGGGCGTGGGCCAGCCAACGATACGCATCGACGGCCTCACGGTGGGCGGCACGGCCTGAACTGAAAGCACCCCCTGAGCGGCTACGCCGGATGGCCGGCCCCCGCTTCCCCCTCTCAACCTCCGGTGGAGGGGGACGACACCATCGCTGCGGGGCGGCCCTTGCTCGGTGTCTCTGAGAGGGGTGGTGCTAGTTCCCCGGGCCACTCGCTCAATCCAGATGGTTGGCCATTGATTGATGCGCAAGACAATAAAAAAGAGGGCCTCGGCCCTCTTTTTTTGTGCCCGCTGCCAGTGCAGAAATACATGTCATGACAGGGGTTGCGGCTGCACTTGGGTTTTTAATTTTTACGGCAAAAGCTGATTTCATACGTTAATCAGTGATTAGATGCAATAAAGCTGCGCCAATGGTTTTTTGGATGCCGATATTGCAGGTTTATTGATATGGATGTTGCTCGTCGGCAACGATTCCCGAGGGCGTCAACCGCCGGGACTGTGCTACATTTTGAGCTTATGAATGCAGCGCGCGCTTACTTTGCCTATTTTTGGTTCTCGGTCCCCGGCGGATGAGAGGCAAGCGCGCAAGCACCAAAAACACCTCCTCAAAACCGCCGAAGCTGAAAAGCCCGGCGGTTTTTTTGTCCCTGTTTTCCACGCATCCCAGAAAGCCCACGATGACCGCTCCTACCGCATCCAGCGATTCCTGGTATCGCAGCTCTGTCCACAAGACCGGCCAGACTGACGACGAACGTATCAAGGACATCACTGTGTTACCCCCTCCAGAGCATCTCATCCGCTTTTTCCCGATCTGTGGCACCCCGGTGGAAGCGCTGATTGCCAACACGCGGCACAACATCCACCGCATCATGGCGCGTGAGGACGACCGGCTGCTGGTCATCATCGGCCCCTGCTCGATCCACGATCCAGCGGCGGCGCTCGATTACGCGCGCCGCCTAGCGGTGGTGCGCGAGCAGTACAAGGACACCCTGGAGATCGTGATGCGGGTGTACTTCGAGAAGCCCCGCACCACCGTGGGCTGGAAGGGCCTGATCAACGACCCCTACCTCGACCAGAGCTACCGCATCGACGAGGGCCTGCGCATTGCACGCCAGCTGCTGATCGACATCAACCGCCTGGGCCTGCCTGCGGCCAGCGAATTCCTCGACGTGATCTCGCCCCAGTACATTGCCGACCTGATCAGCTGGGGCGCTATCGGCGCGCGCACGACCGAAAGCCAGGTGCACCGCGAGCTCGCTTCGGGCATCTCGGCGCCGATCGGCTTCAAGAACGGCACGGACGGCAACATCCGCATTGCCACCGACGCGATCCAGTCGGCCAGCCGCGGCCACCACTTCCTGTCGGTGCACAAGAACGGCCAGGTGGCTATCGTCAACACCACCGGCAACCAGGACTGCCACGTGATCCTGCGCGGCGGCAAGGCGCCCAACTATGACGCGGCCAGCGTGGCCTCGGCCTGCGCCGACCTGCGCGCCGCCGGTCTGCCCGATACGCTGATGGTCGATTGCAGCCATGCCAACAGCTCCAAGCAGCACGAGCGCCAGAAGGACGTCGCGCGCGACATCGCCGGCCAGGTGGCGGGCGGCTCGGACTCGGTGTTCGGCCTGATGATCGAAAGCCACATCCATGGCGGCGCGCAGAAATTCACGCCCGGCAAGGATGAAGTCTCGGCGCTCAAGTACGGCCAGAGCATCACCGATGCCTGCATCGACTGGGACGATTCGCTGCAGACCCTGGCCGTGCTGTCGCAGGCCGTGCAAGCGCGCCGCGTGCGCCAGCAGGCACCGGCCGAGGCCGCTGAATTGGCCTGACGCCCGGCGCCGTGCGCCTGGCGGTGGGCGCCGCGCACCTGGCGATAGCTCAGTGCGCGGCAGAGCCCGCGCTGGCGCCTGCGTTAAGGCGTTGGTCGATGCGCTGCAGCACCGCCAGCAGCGGCGTGCAGTCGCGCGGCGCCAGGCGTGCGAACTCATGCTCGCCCAGTGGATGGGTGTGGCAATTGCCAGGCAGCGGGCTGCCGGCTTCGATCAGCGCATGCAGCCGCGGCACGAATACCCATTGCAGCCACTGATGGAACTCCAGCGTGTCATACATGAACGGCATGGCCGAGGCCATCGCCTCGGCGCTGGGCGGTGTGGCAGACCACAGGCCGAGGGACTGCATTTGCACTTTCAGCAACTGCAGATGCTCCCGGATTTCCGCATGCTGGGCAGTAAGGGACATGGATGGCCTGTCTTGAGAAAGAGGAGCGCGATTTTAGCCAGAGCGCGCGGCGACTGCTCGCTGCCCCGCTGGCGCCCACGCCGGGATTGGGTTTAAGCTGGTTGCCCGGGCGCATTGGCGCCAGTTGACCAAAGGCTTTTCCATGCACAGTGAAGTGACCGTGACTCTGGCTCCCGAACAGGAATTCCATGCCGATCTGCGCAGCGCCGAGCCGCTGGGCCATGAAGCCGCGCGGCAGTGGCTCGACGAACAATTCATCGCGCTTGACTGCGAACCGCTGCGCGCCAGCGGCAAGGTGCTGCTGGCCGACAAGCTGCTCACCGTGGCGCATGCGGCCGGCATGAGGCTTCTTGCGGATCCCGAGTGGTTGCACGCCTATGCGCGCGCGGCGACGGGGGTGACGGGGCGGCCGGTGGTGCGGGTGGATGTGCCGGGGATGACGGTGGGGTATTGACGGAAACAGTTTGTCTTGAACTATCGGGCAGGCCTTTCACCCTTCGACAGGCTCAGGGCGAACGGTTTTTCCGTTCGTGGTGAGCCTGTCGAACCATGGACGGCCTGACCTATAAAGCAGGCCCTTCACCCTTTGACGCGGCCGCCCAGGCAAGCTCAGGGCGAACGGTTTTTCCGTTCGTGGTGAGCCTGTAGAACCATGAACGGCCTACCCTACAAATAAGGGGTTTTTCTCCCTCCGCCAAGTTCAGGCCCCCAGCCGCTCCAGCAGCCTGGCGTGAATTCCCCCAAACCCTCCATTGCTCATGCAAACCACCTGATCCCCAGGCTGCACTGCGTCCGCGACCTGCGCCATGAGAATGTCGATATTCGCTGCCGTCTGTGCGCGCTCGCCCAGCGGTGCGAGTGCGGCAGCGGCATCCCAGTCCAGGCCCGCGGTGTGGCAAAACACCAGATCGGCGCTCTCGAGCGACCAGGGCAGCAGCGCCTTCATGGCGCCGAGCTTCATGGTGTTGCTGCGCGGCTCGAACACCGCCAGGATGCGCTGGCCGCTCGGTGTAATGCGGCGCAGGCCATCGAGCGTGGTGCGGATGGCCGTGGGGTGGTGGGCGAAGTCGTCGAACACCGCAATGCCGCGCACCGTGCCGCGCAGCTCCATGCGGCGTTTGACGTTCTGGAAGCGCGCCAGCGCCGCGCAGGCTTCGCTCGGCGTCACGCCCACATGCTCGGCGGCGGCGATGGCGGCCAGCGCGTTGAGCTGGTTGTGCACGCCCGAAAGCGTCCATTCGAGGCGCGCCACCACCTTGCCGCGGCGCAGCACATCGAAAGCCTGGGGCTCGCCCTGGGCGCCGAAGTCGCTCACGGCCGAGCCGAAGTCGCAGACATCGCTCCAGCAGCCCTGGTGCAGCACGCGCGTGAGGCTTTCCTCGAGCGCGTTGCTGACGATGCGCCCCGATGACGGCACGCTGCGCACCAGGTGGTGGAACTGGCGCTCGATCGCGGCCAGGTCGTCAAAGATGTCGGCGTGGTCGAATTCCAGGTTGTTGAGGATGGCCGTGCGCGGTCGGTAGTGCACGAACTTGCTGCGCTTGTCGAAGAACGCCGTGTCGTATTCATCGGCCTCGATCACGAACAATGCCTCGGCGCCCGCAGGCCCGGGGCCGGTCACGGGGCGCACCGCGGCGCCCAGGCGCGCGGAAACGCCAAAGTCCAGCGGTACGCCGCCCACCAGGAAGCCCGGCTGCAGGCCCGCGCATTCCAGGATCCACGCCAGCATCGAGGTGGTCGTGGTCTTGCCGTGCGTGCCCGCGACGGCCAGCACATGGCGCCCGCGCAGCACATGCTCGCTGAGCCACTGCGGGCCGCTGGTGTAGGGCACGCCGGCGTCGAGAATCGCTTCCATCAGCGGATACTTCGCGCGCCCGTCGGGCAGGCGCGCGCGGCTGACGACATTGCCGACCACGAACATGTCGGGGCGCAAGGCGATCTGCTCGGCGTCATAGCCTTCGATCAGCTCGATGCCCAGCGCGCGCAGCTGGTCGCTCATCGGGGGATAGACGCCGGTGTCGCAGCCGGTCACGCGGTGGCCGGCCTCGCGTGCCAGCGCGGCCAGCCCGCCCATGAAGGTGCCGCAAATCCCCAATATATGTATGTGCATGGCACGCGATTCTACGTTTGGCGCAGCCGTGGGGGCCGCTCGCGCTTGGCCGCGTGACAGGGGGTTGCAAAAAAGGCGGCGTCCGGCATTTAATGGCACTAGCGCCGGGGCAGCGGCGTTTGCAATCACCGCTGACATGCCGGGGCGCTTGCGTGCCGGTATTCTGTCGGCAGGGGCCTGTCGGCATGCGCTGCAGGTGGTTTGGGGTTTGGCGGTTTTCGGGGGGCGATATGCAGCAGGATTCACTCATGGATGAAATCGCCCACACCGCCGCGCGCCTGGTCGTGGAGGACGGTCTGGACTGGGGCGCCGCCAAGCGCCGTGCGCTGCGCGAACTGGGCCTGCCGGTGCGCACAGCGCTGCCCGACAACGACCGCGTCGAGGATGCGGTGCGCGAATACATTGCGCTGTTTTGCGCCGATACCCAGCCAGCGGAGCTGCGCGCGCTGCGCCAGCTTGCGCTCGAGTGGATGGAGCGCATGGCGCAGTTTCGCCCGCATCTGGGCGGCGCCGTGTGGCGCGGCACCGCCACGCGGCAGTCCGACATCTACCTGCAGCTGTTCTGCGACGACTGCAAGTCGGCGGAAATCGCGCTGATCAACCACCATATCGACTACGACCCGAGCACGGTCACGGGCTTTCACGGCGAGGACGTCGAGGCGCTGAGCCTGGGCGCGATGTGCCGCGAGCTGGGCGTGGTCGTAGGGGTGCATCTGCTGGTCTACGACCTCGACGATCTGCGCGGCGCGCTGCGCGCCGACGCGCGCGGCCGCAGCCCGCGCGGGGATATGGCGGCGGTGCGCAAACTGCTGTCCGAAGACAATGGAAAACATGACGAAACCCCTGAATCCACCCCCTGACGCTTCTTCCCCCCGCTCGCCCCGCCGGCGCCTGTGGCTTGGCGCGGGCGTGGCCGGCGCGGCGGCGGTGGCTGGCGCGGGCTTTGCCTGGTGGCGGCTCGCGCCCGGCGCCGCGCAGCCCGGCGTGGAGGAGTCCCTCTGGCTGCGCAGCTTCGTGACGCCCGAGGGCGCGCCGCTGGCGCTGGCCGACTGGCGCGGCCAGCCGCTGATCGTGAATTTCTGGGCCACCTGGTGCCCGCCCTGCGTGCGCGAACTGCCGCTGCTGAGCGAATTTGCGGGCCGCAAGGCCGCGCATGGCATTCAGGTGGTAGGCTTGGCGGTCGACAAGCAGCCCGCAGTGCAGAAATTCCTGCAGCGCCAGCCGCTGGCGTTTCCGGTGGGCATGGCCGCCGATGGCAGCCAGTTGACACGCGAGCTCGGCAACCTCAACGGCGGCTTGCCATTCACGGTCTTTCTCGACCGCGATGGCAAGTTGCGACAACGTAAAATAGGCGAATTGAGCGCGCAGGATCTCGCGCAATGGGCTCGCAGCTAGCCTGTTTTCCCTCGTTTTCCCCCAATCTACCTTGCGATGTTTGTGAAAAATGTCTCGCGAAACGCGAAGTAAGGCGAAATTGGAGTAAATTCGCGCCCTTACTAAGTTTTAGTCGCTGGAGCTTCCATGGATTTGCGAAAACTCAAGACCCTGATTGATCTGGTCTCTGAATCCAACGTGTCAGAGTTGGAAATCACCGAGGCCGAAGGCAAGGTACGTATCGTCAAGAGCGAAGGCAAGGTGCAGCAGCAGTATGTTGCCGCTCCGGTCGCCGCACCCCTGGCCACCGCGCCTGCCGCCGCACCCGTCGCCGAACTGCCCGCACCGGCAGCCGCCGAGTCCGGCCATGTCGTGAAGTCGCCGATGGTGGGCACGTTCTACCGTTCCTCGAGCCCCGGAGCCAAGCCGTTTGTCGAACTCGGCTCGGAAGTCAAGGAAGGCGAGACCATCTGCATCATCGAAGCCATGAAGATCCTCAACGAGATCGAGGCCGACAAGTCGGGCAAGATCACCCGCATCCTGGGCGAGAACGGCCAGGCGGTGGAATACGGACAACCGCTGTTCGTTATCGAGTGATCGGCGCGCCGTGATGCTGCGTGAAGCAAAAAGTAGCAGCCGTGCCTGTCGCCCGGCTGAGCCCATGACTGTGGCGTGCGCCCATACGCAGGCACTGCGCTGCGAGGACTTCCATGTTTAAGAAAATTCTGGTGGCCAACCGGGGCGAGATTGCCCTGCGCATCCAGCGCGCCTGCCGCGAGCTGGGCGTCAAGGCCGTGATGGTCTATTCCGAGGCCGACCGCGACGCCAAGTACGTCAAGCTTGCCGACGAAGCCGTCTGCATCGGCCCCGCGCCGTCCTCGCTGAGCTATCTCAGCATGCCGGCCATCATTTCCGCGGCCGAAGTGACCGATGCCGAAGCGATCCATCCCGGCTACGGTTTCCTCAGCGAGAACGCCGACTTCGCCGAGCGCGTCGAGAAAAGCGGCTTCCAGTTCATCGGCCCATCGCCCGAGTCGATCCGCATCATGGGCGACAAGGTCTCGGCCAAGCAGGCGATGATCAAGGCCGGCGTGCCCTGCGTGCCTGGCTCCGACGGCGAGCTGCCCGATGACCCGGTGCAGATCCGGCGCATTGCCAAGGCTGTCGGCTATCCCGTGATCATCAAGGCCGCAGGCGGGGGCGGTGGCCGCGGCATGCGCGTGGTGCATACCGAAGCCGCGCTGGTCAACGCCGTGCAGATGACCAAGGCCGAGGCCGGCGCCGCGTTCGGCAATCCTGCGGTCTACATGGAAAAGTACCTGCAGAACCCGCGCCACATTGAAATCCAGGTGCTGGCCGACAAGTTCAAGAACGCCGTCTACCTCGGCGAGCGCGACTGCTCGATGCAGCGGCGCCACCAGAAGGTGATCGAGGAGGCGCCCGCGCCCGGCATCCCGCGCCGGCTGATCGAGCGCATCGGCGAGCGTTGCGTCGCAGCCTGCAAGAAGATCGGCTACCGCGGTGCGGGTACCTTCGAGTTCCTGTTCGAGAACGGCGAGTTCTACTTCATCGAGATGAACACCCGTGTCCAGGTCGAGCACCCGGTGACGGAATTGATCTCGGGCGTGGACATCGTCAAGACGCAGATCATGGTCGCGGCCGACGAGAAGCTGCCGTTCACGCAGCGCCAGATCGAGCTGCGCGGCCATGCGATCGAGTGCCGCATCAACGCCGAGGACGCGTACAAGTTCACGCCGTCCCCCGGCCGGATCACCACCTGGCATGCGCCCGGCGGCCCGGGCGTGCGCGTCGATTCGCATGTCTATACGAACTACTTCGTGCCCCCGAACTACGACTCGATGATCGGCAAGATCATCGTCCATGGCGACACCCGCGAGCAGGCCCTGGCCCGCATGCGCACGGCGCTGCTGGAAACCGTGATCGAAGGCATCAATACCAATGTGCCGCTGCACAAGGACCTGATGGTGGATGCCAAGTTCATGGAAGGCGGCACCAACATCCATTACCTGGAAGAGTGGCTGCAGCTGCGCAATCCCAAGCGATGAGTCGGGCCCGAGGGCTGTGACCGCACATGCTGGCCCCTGGCGACGGGGGCCGGCATTTTCATTTTTACAAGGAACGGCGTCATGTTTGAACTGAGCCTGTTGTGCCCGGAAGACCGGGTGGAAACCATCAGCGACGCACTGGATGCGCTGGACGCATTGAGCGTGTCGGTCGAAGACGCCGACGCACAGACCGAGGCCGAGCAGGCCCTGTTTGGCGAACCCGGCATGCCCCCGCCCAAGGATGGCTGGCAGCGCAGCCGCGTCGTGGCGCTTTTCCCCGGCGAGGAACTGGCGCAGCAAGCGCGCCAGCTGCTGAGCCTGCAGGACTTCTTCGAAGGCTGCACGGTGCTGGGCGTGAACCATGTGCCCGAGCAGGACTGGGTGCGGCTCACCCAGTCGCAGTTCACGCCCGTGGACATCACGCCCGAGTTCTGGATCGTGCCGACCTGGCACGAGCTGCCCGCGCAGGCAAAGGTCAGCATCCGCCTGGACCCGGGCCTGGCCTTTGGCACCGGCACCCATCCGACGACGCGCATGTGCCTGCGCTGGATCGCGCGCCAGCCCCAGGGGTCGCTGGGCCGCGTGCTGGACTACGGCTGCGGCTCGGGCATCCTGGCCATCGGCGCGGCCAAGTTCGGCGCGGTGGACATCGATGCCGTCGATATCGACACCGCGGCCGTCGATTCGACGCTGCAAAATGCCCAGGCCAATGAAGTGCAGCTGTCCGCCGGTCTGCCCGACAAGGCGCGCGGCGAATACGGCACGGTGCTGGCCAATATCCTGGCGTCGCCGCTCAAAGTGCTGGCGCCGCTGCTGTGCGCGCATGTGGCCGAGGGCGGCAATCTGGTGCTGGCCGGTATCCTGGAGCGCCAGGCGGACGAGCTCAAGCAAGCCTATGCGCCCTGGATCCAGCTTGAAGTCGCGGACAGCGAAGACGGCTGGATCCTGATGACCGCTTCGCGCTGACCCGGCGCAGCACGGCCACCCACTTTTTACAGGAACTGCCGATGAGCCAGACGACGCGCTGCCCTTCTTGTGGAACGAAGTTCAAGGTGGTGGCCGACCAGTTGCGCATCTCCCAGGGCTGGGTGCGCTGCGGCCAGTGCAGCGAGGTGTTTGACGCCACGCTGTCGCTGGATGCGCCTGCGCCCGCTGCCGTGGCGCTGGCGGTTTCGGCCCCGGTGGAGGCCGCCGGTTATGCGCTGCCCGCGGCGCTGGATGACGAAGACGATGAGGCGCTGCCGCTGGTGGCTGCCGAGTCGGAGCGTGTGCCCGAACCGCGGGGGCCGATGCCCGTCGTGCCCAAGCCGGAGCCGGAGCCGGAGCCGGAGTTGGAGCCGGAGCCGGAGTTGGAACCGGAGTTGGAGCCGGAGTTGGAACCTGAATTTGAGCCTGAAATGGAACCGGAACCGGAACCAAGGCTCGAGCCGGAGTCCGGACCCGCAGGGGCCGCTTCCGCGGCGTCCGAGTCCGACCCGTTTGCCGTGTCGCACCATGATCCCGCGTCGCCGCCGCCTGCGGCCGAGCCCGGATTCATCCGTGCCGCGCGACGCCGCGCGCTGTGGCATGCACCGGGCGTGCGCCTGGCGCTGGGCCTGGGCAGCGCGGCGCTGCTGCTGGCCCTGGCGCTGCAGGTCGCGCTGCAGGAGCGCAATGCGCTGGCGGCCTGGAAGCCGTCGCTGCGCCCCGCACTGCAGGGCCTGTGCGCGGTGGCCGGCTGCACGCTGTCGGCACGCCAGGACATCGCCCAGATGGTGATTGCCGGCTCGGCCTTCACGCGCACCGCGCAGCCCGACGGTTACCTGCTCACGCTCACCATTGAAAACCAGGCCACCACCGAGCTGGCCATGCCCGCGGTGGAGCTCACGCTCACCGACCCGCAGGACCAGCCGGTGCTGCGCCGGGTGCTGCTGCCCGCCGATCTGCAGGCGCCCCCGACCCTCGGGGCCCAGGCCGAGTGGAGTGTGCGCATTCCACTGGCCGTTGCCGCCACGCCAACCCGCATCGCGGGTTATCGTGCGCTTGTCTTCTATCCCTGATTCCTGGAAACCTCACCCTATGGCCGCCCTCATTTGTGGATCGCTCGCGTTTGACACCATCATGACCTTCGAGGGTCGGTTCGCGGACCAGATCCTGCCCGACCAGCTGCACATCCTCAATGTGTCGTTCCTGGTGCCCACGCTGCGCCGCGATTTCGGCGGCTGCGCGGGCAACATCGCCTACAGCCTCAAGCTGCTGGGCGGCGAGCCGCTGCCGATGGCGATGCTCGGCAGCGATGGCGAAAGCTATCTGGAGCACATGCGCGCGCAGGGCATCTCGACGCGCCATGTCGGCGAAAGCGGCGAGATCTACACCGCGCAGGCGATGATCATGACCGACATCGACAACAACCAGATCACGGCCTTTCACCCCGGCGCGATGTCGCATGCCCATCTGCTGCAGATCACAGGCGAGACACGCGCGGCCGTCGGCATCGTCGCGCCCGACGGGCGCGAGGCCATGATCCAGCATGCGCGCCAGTTCCAGGAGGCGGGCATTCCCTTTGTGTTCGATCCGGGCCAGGGCCTGCCGATGTTCAATGGCGACGAACTCAAGGTGTTCATCGCGCAAGCCAGCTGGATTGCCGTCAACGACTATGAAGCCAAGGTGCTGTGCGACCGCACCGGCATGGACCTCGCGGCGCTGTCGCAGCAGGTCGAGGGCCTGATCGTGACGCTGGGCGCCGACGGCTGCGAAGTCTGGGAGCAGGGCGAGAAAACGCTGGTCGCGCCGGTCGTGGCCAGGCAGGTGGTCGATCCCACGGGCTGCGGCGACGCCTGGCGCGGCGCGCTGCTGTTCGGCCTGGAAAAAGGCTGGCCGCTGGTGCGCTGCGCCGAGCTGGGCAACCGCGTGGGCGCGTTGAAGATCGCGAGCAGGGGGCCGCAGAATTACCGGCTGGATTTCACCCCCTGAGCGACTTCGCCCTCGGCGGGCCCTCGCTTCCCCCTCTCAACCTTCGGTGGAGAGGGCGGCCCGCGTAGGGACGGCACCATCGCTGCGGGGCGGCCCTTGCTCGGTGCCCCCTTGCTGGGCCACGCCGGTTTCATAGGCGGTGAACGGGGCAGACACCGCTGCAGGCACGCTCCTTGGGTAGTACCTTGTTTGCTGTGCATAACTGATTTTCAGCCTGGAGCACCATGGATTCCGTTTCACAGATCGCGCTGGGCTCGGCGCTGACCATTGCCACCATGGGGCGGCGCACATCCGTCTGGAAGGCCGCGTTCTGGGGCCTGGTGGCGGGCACGCTGCCCGATCTCGATGTGTTCATCGACCATGGCAACGCGCTGGCCAACATGATCAACCACCGCGGCAACAGCCATTCGCTGCTCTATCTGCTGATGCTGGCGCCGCTGCTCGGATGGGGCATCGCGCGGCTGCAGCGCGAGGGCGCGCACTGGCGGCGCTGGGCGCTGGCGATGGCGCTGGTGCTGGTCACGCACCCGATCCTCGACTGGTTCACGATCTACGGCACGCAGCTGCTGCGCCCGTTTTCGAACGAAGCCTATGGTCTGGGCAGCGTGTTCGTGATCGATCCGCTCTATACATTGCCGCTGCTGGTCGGCATCGGCGTGGCGCTGTGCCGCAAATCCTTTGCAGGGCTGCGCGCCAACCAGATCGGCCTGCTGCTCAGCTGCCTGTACCTGGCCTGGAGCGTGCTGGCGCAGCAATATGTGAGCGGTGTGGCGCGCCAATCGCTGGCAGCGCAGCGCCTCGCGGCGCCCGCGCTGCTGGTCACGCCCACGCCGCTCAACACGCTGCTGTGGCGCGTGGTGGCACTCGACGATACGCACTATTGGGAAGGCTTTTATTCGCTGTTCGATGCGGACCGCGAAATGACCTGGACCCGCCATGCGCGCGGCACGGCGCTGCAGGCGCAGTACGCCGCGCCGGCGCCCGCAGTGGAGCAGCTCGCACGCTTTGCCGATGGCTTCGTGAAGCTCGAGCAGGAGGGCGATGGCCTGTATCTGAGCGACCTGCGCATGGGCAGCGAAGGCCGCTACAGCTTCCGCTTCCTGCTGGGCAGTCCGGCACAGCTCGCCGCCGGTCAAGGCCGTATCGAGCAGCAGGCGCTGCAGCTGCCGGTGGGCGAGGCGCTCAGGGAGCTGTGGCAGCGCATCTGGCACCGGCCGGACCAATGAAACACCCATGAAAAAAGCCCGAGGCCTGGTGGCTTCGGGCTTTGCTGCAGGGCGTCATGCCTCAGGGCTTGGTGCCCGTGGGGAAGGGCCAGGCGGCTTGCGGGTTCAGCGCGGTCTGTGCCACGGGAGCGGCAACGGCAGCGGGAGCTGCAGCCTTTGCGGGCTTCTTTGCAGCAGCCTTGTTGGCGGGAGCGGCCTTGGCTGGAGCGGCAGCCTTCTTGGCGGGCGCAGCAGCCTTGGCAGGAGCGGCAGCGTTCTTCGCAGGCGTAGCAGCCTTGGCGGAAGCGGCGGTCTTTGCGGGCGCAGCAGCCTTCGGCGCGGGCGCGGCGGCCTTTGCAGGAGCGGCGGGCTTCTTCGCAGGAGCGGCAGCCTTTACAGGAGCAGCAGCCTTCTTTGCAGGAGCAGCAGCCTTTACAGGAGCAGCAGCCTTCTTTGCCGGAGCAGCAGCCTTTGCAGGAGCGGCAGCCTTTGCAGGAGCGACAGCCTTGGCAGGAGCGGCAGCCTTCTTTGCAGGAGCGACAGCCTTGGCGGGAGCAGCAGCCTTCTTTGCAGGAGCAGCGGATTTCGCAGGAGCAGCAGCCTTCTTTGCAGGAGCGGCAGCCTTGACAGGAGCTGCGGCCTTGGCAGGAGCGGCAGCCTTGGCAGGAGCGGCAGCCTTCTTTGCAGGAGCAGCCGCAGCCTTGGCAGGAGCAGCGGCGTTTTTCGCGGGCGCAGCAGCCTTGGCAGTTGCCGCCGTCTTGGCCGGTGCCGGTGCCTTCTTGGCCGGAGCGGCAGCCTTGGCCGAAGCCGTGGAGGTCTTGGTCACCGCGGCTTTGGTAGAGGTTGCAGCCGGCTTGGCGGCAGAGGTCTTCTTGGCGGTTGCGGGCTTGGCGGGCTCAGCCTTGGTCGGGGCCGCGGCAACGGGGGCAGCTGCCGTGGCAGACTTGGCTGCAGCCTTGGGCGCAGCCGCCTTCTTCGGCGCCGCAGCCTTGGTGGCAGGTGCCGCCGCAGCCTGAGCCGCCTTTTTCACGGACTCTGCCGGGGTCGCAGTCGAGGCCTTCTTGTCGGCCGTTTTCTTCGCAGTTGCCATCATCTTCTCCTTGGTCGATTTGCACAAAACACTTCGACTGCGCATCGGCAGGAAGCGATCCATAGCGATTTGGAGTGACGCATCGCAATGAACTCGGAATCGCCCCACGCTTACCTTGACACAAGGCGATTTGCATGAAGCGGTTGATGTGCCATTGTGCCTGCAGGAAAGCGATTAATCCCAGGAAAGTGCGCCGCCGGTCTGATACTCGATCACGCGTGTCTCAAAGAAGTTACGTTCCTTCTTCAAATCGATCATCTCGCTCATCCAGGGGAACGGATTTTCCTCGCCCGGGAACAGTTCCTCGAGACCGATCTGCGTGGCCCGGCGGTTGGCGATATAGCGCAGGTAGCCCTTGAACATCGATGCGTTCATGCCCAGCACGCCGCGCGGCATGGTGTCTTCGGCATAGCGGTATTCGAGCTCCACGGCCTTGTGGAACAGCGCCTTGATTTCTTCCTTGAACTCGTTGGTCCACAGGTGCGGGTTCTCGAGCTTGAGCTGGTTGATCAGGTCGATGCCGAAGTTGCAGTGCATGGACTCGTCGCGCAGGATGTACTGGTACTGCTCGGCGGCGCCGGTCATCTTGTTCTGGCGGCCCAGCGCGAGGATCTGCGTGAAGCCGACGTAGAAGAACATGCCTTCCATCAGGCAGGCGAAAACGATCAGCGACTTGAGCAGCGTCTGGTCGTTCTCGGGCGTGCCGGTGTGGAAGTTCGGATCCATGATCGCCTCGATGTACGGGATCAGGAACTCGTCCTTGTCACGGATCGACTTGATTTCGTTGTAGGCGTTGAAGATCTCGCCTTCGTCCAGGCCCAGCGACTCGATGATGTACTGGTAGGCGTGGGTGTGGATGGCTTCCTCGAAGGCCTGGCGCAGCAGGAACTGGCGGCATTCGGGCGCCGTGATGTGGCGGTAGGTGCCCAGCACGATGTTGTTCGCGGCCAGCGAGTCGGCCGTGGCAAAGAAGCCCAGGTTGCGCTTGACGATGCGGCGCTCGTCTTCGGTCAGACCGTTCGGGTCCTTCCACAGCGCGATGTCGCGCGTCATGTTCACTTCCTGCGGCATCCAGTGGTTGGCGCACGTGGCGAGGTACTTTTCCCAGGCCCATTTGTACTTGAACGGCACCAGCTGGTTGACGTCGGTCTTGGCGTTGATGATCCGCTTGTCGGCGGCATTGACGCGCTTGAAGGTCTGGGGCGCCGCGGCCGGAGTGTCGTTGGCGGCGGGGGCGCTGGGGGTGATGTCGTCGTCGAAGGTCAGCATGGTGTGTTCCTGAAGTGGGCCGCAATGGGTGCGGCCAGGGCGCGGCCGGCGAGGCACGGCCAGCGCGAGGCGCGAGGTGGTCCGTGGAGCGAGCCTGTGGATCTCCAGGGCCGGCTTGCGTTCTTATTTTTGCAGAAGGCGCGGCATGGTGCCGCACTTTTCGCGCCCCCGCCGGCCGAAGCCGGACAGGGCGAACGCCCGAAGGCGTTCAGCGGCTTACTGGCAGGCTTCGCAGCCCGGATCGTCAATGGCGCAGAACTTGATGTCCGTGGCCGGCGTGCTGGCCAGGGCCGCGGCAGCGGCCTTTTCCAGCGCGCTGGGCACCGCGGCGGCGGCGGCTGCAGCCGGTGCCGAAGAAGAGACGGCGTTGAGCGTGCGGGTTTGCACCGTCGACTTCTCGGACTGCGTGGCACTGGTGGTGCGCAGGTAATAGGTGGTCTTGAGACCGCGCAGCCAGGCCAGCTTGTAGGTGTCGTCGAGCTTCTTGCCCGAGGCGCCGGCCATGTAGATGTTCAGGCTCTGCGCCTGGTCGATCCACTTCTGGCGGCGCGACGCGGCTTCGACCAGCCATTCGGGCGAGACTTCGAACGCGGTGGCGTACTGGTCCTTGATTTCCTGGGGCACGCGATCGATGGGGCGCAGCGAGCCGTCGAAGTGCTTCAGGTCCATGACCATCACGTCATCCCACAGGCCCAGGCGCTTGAGGTCGCGCACCAGGTAGTTGTTGATGATGGTGAATTCGCCCGACAGGTTGGACTTGACCGACAGGTTGCCAAACGAGGGTTCGATCGAGGCGTCGACGCCCACGATGTTGGAGATCGTCGCGGTGGGGGCGATGGCCACGCAATTGGAATTGCGCATGCCGTCGGCGGCGATCTTGTTGCGCAGGGCGTCCCAATCCAGACGGATGGAGCGGTCGACTTCGACATGGCCGCCGCGGGCCTTTTCCAGCAGGTCCAGCGTGTCCAGCGGCATGATGCCCTGGTCCCACAGCGAGCCCTTGAAGGTCGAGTAGCTGCCGCGTTCCTTGGCCAGCTCGGTCGAGGCCCAGTAGGCGTAGTAGCAGATGGCTTCCATCGACTGGTCGGCAAATTCCACGGCCTGCATCGAGGCGTAGGGCATGCGCATTTCATACAGCGCATCCTGGAAGCCCATCAGGCCCAGGCCCACAGGGCGGTGGCGCAGGTTCGAGTCCTTGGCCTTCTGCACCGCGTAGTAGTTGATGTCGATCACGTTGTCGAGCATGCGCATCGCGGTCGTGATGGTGCGGCGCAGCTTTTCGTGGTCGAGCTTGCCGTCCCTGATGTGGCGCACCAGATTGACCGAGCCGAGGTTGCAGACCGCGGTTTCGGTGTCGCTGGTGTTGAGCGTGATCTCGGTGCACAGGTTCGACGAGTGCACCACGCCCACATGCTGCTGCGGCGAGCGGATGTTGCAGGGGTCCTTGAACGTGATCCAGGGGTGGCCGGTCTCGAACAGCATCGAGAGCATCTTGCGCCACAGATCGGTCGCGGGCAGCGTCTTGTGCAGCTTGATTTCGCCGCTGGCGGCCTTGGCTTCGTAGGCGTTGTAGGCCTTTTCGAAGTCGGTGCCATACAGGTCGTGCAGGTCGGGCACGTCGGCGGGCGAGAACAGCGTCCAGGTACCCTTTTCGATCACGCGGCGCATGAACAGGTCGGGAATCCAGTTGGCGGTGTTCATGTCGTGCGTGCGGCGGCGGTCGTCCCCGGTGTTCTTGCGCAGCTCCAGGAACTCCTCGATGTCGAGGTGCCAGGTTTCCAGGTAGGTGCAGACCGCGCCCTTGCGCTTGCCGCCCTGGTTCACCGCCACGGCGGTGTCATTGACCACCTTGAGGAAGGGCACCACGCCCTGCGATTCGCCGTTCGTGCCCTTGATGCGCGAGCCCAGCGCGCGCACGCGCGTCCAGTCGTTGCCCAGGCCGCCGGCGAACTTCGACAGCAGCGCGTTTTCCTTGATCGCGTCGTAGATGCCTTCGAGATGGTCGGGCACCGTGGTCAGGTAGCAGCTCGAGAGCTGCGAACGCAGCGTGCCGCTGTTGAACAGCGTGGGCGTGCTGCTCATGAAGTCAAACGAGCTCAGCAGCTCATAGAACTCGATGGCGCGCGCGTTGCGGTCGGCTTCGCCCAGCGCCAGACCCATGGCCACGCGCATGAAGAACGACTGGGGCAGCTCGATGCGCGTCTTCTTGACGTGCAGGAAGTAGCGGTCATACAGCGTCTGCAGGCCCAGATAGTCGAACTGCTGGTC
Source organism: Comamonas sp. (assembly GCA_040514115.1). Lineage (GTDB taxonomy): Bacteria > Pseudomonadota > Gammaproteobacteria > Burkholderiales > Burkholderiaceae_C > Comamonas. The sequence goes on from JBEVDH010000128.1 coordinate 32,138, forward strand.
GCGTTCGGCCTTGAGGGCCTGGGCCAGGCGCGGCAGGTCGTAGTTGAGCAGCTCGGGGTTGAGCAGCTCGTTGTCGACGCCGTTTTGCACGAAGCCGGGGAAATAATCGACATAGGCCGCGGCCATGTCGGCGGGCGCGACATCGCGGCCCATGACTTCGCGCACGATGGTGTGCAGCAGCAGGCGCGCAGTGGCGTAGGTGTAGTCGGGGTCCTTCTCGATCAGCGTGCGCGCGGCCAGGATGGCGGCCTTGAACACTTCGTCGATCGGCACGCCGTCGTACAGGTTGCGCAGGGTTTCCTGCACGATCGGGTCGGACTTGATGTCGGCGTTCAGGCCGTGGCAGGCGGCGTCGATCAGCGCCAGCAGGCGTTCGCGGTTCAGGGGTACGCGCTGGCCGTTGTCGGTGACCTGCAGCTCGGGCGCGGGCGCGGCGGTGGCCTGGGAGGCCTTCTTCTGCTCGGCGCGCTCCTGGTTGCGGCGCTCGCGGTACAGCACATAGGCGCGCGCGACTTCATGGTGGCCGCCGCGCATCAGGCCGAGTTCGACCTGATCCTGGATGTCTTCGATGTGGAACGTGCCGCCACCGGGACGCGAGCGCTGCAGCGCGCGCACCACGCCTTGCGTGAGCTCGTCCACCATCTCGCGCACGCTGGCCGATGCCGCGCCCTGGGCGCCGCGCACGGCGAGGAAGGCTTTGGTCACGGCCACGGCGATTTTCTGCGGCGTGAAGTCCACGACATCGCCGCTGCGGCGCATGACATGGTACTGCTCGTTGGCCGAGGGGGTCGCCGCGTCGACGGACGCAGTGGATACGGGGTTCAATGCTTCTTGCATGGAATTCCTCTTGGGCGTTTGATGGATGGCGCTGCAGTGGGTGGATGACCGTTTGTCCACAAGCCGTACACACGCTGTGCACAAGTTTTTAACACTAAATGTAGTGTTTGTGGAGGGTGTCGACCACTACAGGTAGTGTCTTTGATTCGGATGCTAGTGTAGCGCGGTGCCCTTGCAAAGGCCACGGATCGACGTGCAAAAGCTTGCTGTGGCAACAAAAGCGCGGGCTCCTGCGGGGTGCCATCGGCGCCAGCGCCAATGCCCGTGCGGGCTTGCGGCGAAGCGCGGCGCTCTGGCTTGCCGCAAAAAAAATTTTGCCGGCGTGGCAAAAAAGCCGGGGTCCGCGCAGGGCTGATTGACGCTGCCGAAAAAACGTCCTAGGGAGTGCCGCGCCGCGGATTCAGGTGCCGACGTCGGTGCCCGGTGGCCAGTCGAGTCCGGTGCCCAGCGCAGCGCGCAACTGCGCCCATTCGAAGCCCGGCCCGGGATCGCGCTTGCGGCCCGGCGCGATATGTTCGTGTCCGGCCACATGGCGGATCGGGTAGTGCGCCACCAGATCCGCGCACAGCTGCGCCAGCGCCTGGTATTGCGCGGACTCGAACTCCAGCCCTTCGAGGCCCTCGAGCTCGATGCCGATCGAGTCGTCATTGCAGTTGCCGCGCCCGCGCCAGCACGAGGCGCCCGCGTGCCAGGCGCGCGCGCCGCAGTCGACGAACTGCCAGATCACGCCCGCGCGCGTGATGAAGAAATGCGCCGAGACCTCGACGCCGCGGATGCCCTGGTAATAGGGGTGCGCGTCCCAATCGAGCTGGTTGGTGAACAGCTGCTGCACCGCGCCCGTGCCGTACTCGCCCGGCGGCAGGCTGATGGAGTGCAGCACCAGCAGGTCGATGCAGGCGCCCGGTGGCCGTGGGCCGAAGTTGGGCGAGCGCAGGATCTGCGCGGGCTGGTACCAGCCGCCGTGCCAGCGCCGTTCAGCTGTCGGTGCTGTCGTTGTCATGGGGGGCGGTGATGTTCAGGCGGGCGATGCGGTAGCGGATCTGGCGCAGGCTGATGCCCAGCCGGGCCGCGGCCGCGGTGCGGTTGAAGCCGGCTTCATGCAGCGCGCGCACCAGGATGTCGCGCTCCTGCTGGTCCAGCCAGGCCTGCAGGTCCTGGGGCAGGGCCGATGCCGTTGCGCCCGGCAGCGGCACGGGCGCGGGCGCCAGCGGGTCGGCCACGGCGGCCTCCAGCGCCAGCTGCTGGCCCTCGCCCAGGGTGAGCGCGCGGTGCAGGTGGTTCTCAAGCTCGCGCACATTGCCGGTGAGCGGCAGGCGCGCGAGCTGCTCGAGCGCCTGCGCCGTCAGTGGCGGCGCCGCGCAGCCGGTTTCGGCCGCGATGCGCGCCAGCAGCACCGCGCACAGCGCCGGCAGGTCCTCGCGGCGCTCGCGCAGCGGCGGCAGCCGGATTTCAATGACATTGAGCCGGTAATACAGGTCCTGGCGAAAGCGCCCCGCGGGCACTTCCTCGGCCAGGTCGCGGTGGGTGGCGCTGATGATGCGCACATCGACCGTTTCTTCCTGGGTCGAGCCCAGCGGGCGCACGCGCCGCTCCTGGATCGCGCGCAGCAGCTTGGCCTGCATGGCCAGCGGCAGGTCGCCGATCTCGTCGAGAAACAGCGTGCCGCCGCGCGCGGCCTGGAAGTAGCCGCCGCGGTCCTGGGTGGCGCCGGTATAGGAGCCCTTGCGCGCGCCAAAGAACTCGGCTTCGAGCAGGTTGTCGGGAATCGCGCCGCAGTTCACCGCCACCAGCGGGCCGTCGGCGCGGTGGCTGCAGGCATGCAGCGCGCGCGCGACCAGCTCCTTGCCGGTGCCCGATTCGCCCTGCACCAGCACCGGGGCCATGCCTTTGGCCACCTTGAGGATGTTGTTCTTGACGGCGCGCATGGCGGGCGATTCGCCCACCAGCTGCGCGAGCGCGCCGGCGGGATCGGCCGCGGGCGTCTCGGTGTCGCGCGCGCCGGCGCTGCGTGCGCTGCGCGCCGCGGGATTGGCGGATGGCGCGGGCCGGCGCACGGCCGAGGCCACGACGGCGCGGAACTGCTTGAGGTCCACGGGCTTGCTCAGGTAGTCGAACGCGCCTGCGCGCAGCGCCTCCACGGCGTTCTCGGCCGAGCTGTGGGCGGTGATGACCACGCAGCGCTCGGGCCGCTGCTGGGCGCGCAGTTCGTGCAGCAGGTCCAGGCCCAGGCCGTCGGGCAGGCGCATGTCGGTGAGCACGGCGTCGAAGCGCTGGATCTGCAGCTGCGCGCGCGCCTGCTGCACGCTGTCGGCGGTTTCCACGCGGTAGCCCTCGCGCAGCAGCGTCAGCTCGTAGAGCGTGCGCAGATCGGGTTCGTCATCGATGACCAGGATGGAGGCAGCAATGTCAGGCATGGGCAGGTGTCAGACGACAATGGTGTCGAGGCGGTACGCGGGCGTGGCCAGGGCGGCGGTGGGATAGAACACCAGCGTGAAGGCATTGCCCTCGACGCTGCCGCGCGCGGTGCTGCGCGCCAGCCGCTGGTAGCCCAGGTGCGCGCCGTAGCGTTCGCAGAGTTCGCGGCAAATGTACAGCCCCAGGCCCGTGGAGCGGCTTTGTGACGAGAAAAAAGGCTCGAACAGGTGGCGCTGCACCGAGGCATCGAGCGGCGCGCCGTCGCTCCAGACCTGCAGCCAGACCTGCGCGGTGCCCGCCACCGGCGCCGTGCCCGCATGGCCGGTGTGCAGCTGCAGCCCGTCGGCGGCGCCGCTGCGAAAGCGCTGGGCGTTGTCCAGCAGGTTGACCAGCACACGGCGCAGGTGCTCGGCATCGAAGGCCACCAGCGCCTGCTCGGCCTGCAGCTGAACCAGCGCCTCGCGTGCCTCGGGGCCCTGCGCGCGCCATTCCTCCCAGATCGACGCGACCTGCTCGTCCAGCGGCAGCGCGCTGGCCTCGGCCGCATGGATCTGCTGCTGCACGCGCGCGATGTCCAGCACCTCCTCGGCAATGCGCGCCAGGCGCTGGGCGTTGTTGGCCACCATCTGGCTCAGGCGCTGCTGGGCCGGCTCGTGCAGGTCCTCGGCCAGCAGCGCATTGGCCTGGCTGATGGCGGCCAGCGGATTGCGGATCTCGTGCGCGACGGCGGCCGACATGCGGCCCATCGCCGCGAGCTTCTCGGTGCGCAGCCGCGCCTGCATCTCGCGCAGGTCATGCAGGAACACCACGCACCACTGCGCCGCCGCGGGCAACTCGGTGTCCAGCGGGCTCGTGAGCCAGGTCCGCGCGTGCAGGCCCAGGGGATTGCGCCCCGCATGCACCAGGTCCATGTCCGCGGTCAGCGCCGCGCTGCTGGCAAAGGTCTGCTCCACCAGCGTCGCCAGCGGGGCATTGCCCACGGTGGCGGCCAGCGCAAACGGCAGCGGCAGGCCGGCGGCGCAGTCCAGCAGCAGCAGCGCCGCGGGGTTGGCGGTATGCACCAGGCCCTGGCGGTCGATGGCCAGCACGCCGTCGTCGAGGTGGTGGATGATCAGGTGATTGACCTGCTCCTGCAGGTGCGCCGCCTGGCGGCTTTGCTGCGACAGCTGCTGCTCGCGCTGCAGGCGCTGCGCCAGCTGGTGCGTGAGGTAGGCCATCAGGAAGTAGCCGGCGCAGGTCAGCGCGGTCTGGAAGTACTGCTGCGTGAGGTCCGTCATGCCGGAGCGGCCCGACCATCCGGTCCAGCCCAGCAGCAGCAGCGTCACGCTGGCCGTGGTCGCGAACGCCAGCAGCAGCGTGCCCAGCGCCGAGGCCATGAGGATCGGCAGCGCCAGCAGCGGCGCGTAGTTCATCGGGCTGGGCTGCAGCAGCTGCAGCAGGCAGACGATGGCAATGTCGAGGCCGATCAGCGGCATCCAGTGCCAGCCGAGCTGCGGCGGCGGCGGCGCGCGGCGCCCGGCCAGGCGCGTGAGCAGCGTGAAGGCGAGATAGCCCGCGCAGATCGCCCAGAGCAGCGGCGCGTTCCGGTTCTGCACCGTGAGGCTCAGCCCCTGCAGCACCAGTAGCACCGCGCCCACCAGCACGCGGCCATTGAGGAAACCGTTCCACAGCCGCACCACCTGCGGCTCGGCCGGGAAGGGACGGGACACGGCGTGGAACATGGTCAGGGCGCGGTGCCGGCTCAGGCCGGGCCCTGCGCGCGGTGCTGGACGCAGCAGTAGTAGCGCGGCTGCGGCGCCTCGAGCACCAGTGCCTCGCTGCGCGGCAGATGCAGCCCGCAGTGCGCGCAGGCCACCATGTCCTGGGGCGGCTGCAGCCGGGTTTCGCGGCGCTGCGCCCGCTCGACGCGGCGGCGGCTGCGCCAGATGCCGATGGCAACCACAATGACCAGCAGGACCAAAATATATTTCATGTCAATTATCCATGGCGCTATGCATTGTTTGCAGCAGCTGAAACTGGCGTGGTCCAGGCCAGGGACACCGAGCAAGGGCCGCCCCGCAGCGATGGTGTCGTCCCCCTCCACCGAAGGATGAGAGGGGGAAGCGGCATAGCCGCTCAGGGGGTGCTTTCATTTCAAACGTTCCAGCAGGACTTCCATGACGAAGCGCGAGCCTGCATAGGACAAAAGCAGCAGCAGCGCCCCCGCATAGAGCATGTGCACCGCATGCCGGCCGCGCCAGCCAAAGCGCACGCGGCCGATCAGCAGCGTGGCAAAGGTAAGCCATGACAGCACCGAGAAAACCGTCTTGTGGTCCCAGCGCCAGGCCCGGCCGTAGAGCGCCTCGCCAAACAGCCAGCCGGCGAGCAGCGTGGCCGTGAGCAGCCAGAAGCCCGCGGAGACAAAGCGGAAGGTCAGGCGCTCGAGCGCGAGCAGTGGAATGCCGGCGTCATCTTCGGCCGCCAGGCGCATGCGTTTTTCGGCGTGGTTCATCAGCCCTGCATGCACCACGGCCGCGGCGAACATGCCGTACGAGGCAATGCCCAGCGCCAGGTGCAGCGGCAACCATACCGAGGAGTTCACCTGCAGCGGCATGCCGGGAAACAGCGCCGCCAGCACTACCGCGGCCGCACCCAGCAGCCCGAGCAGCGCGCGCGTGCGCAGCTGCGGATAGAGCTGCTGCTCGACGCCGTACACGGTGAGCATCAGCCAGGCGGTGATGGACAGCGCGGTGGCAAAGCCGAAATGCGGCGCCATGCCCAGCAGCCCCCAGGCCAGGAAGGCCGCGTGCAGCGCCCAGGCCACGGCCAGCGCGGTGCGCGCCGCGGTTTCCCCGATGCGCGCAGCGGGGAGGGCATAGGCGCAGGCCGCCGCCAGGGCCAGCAGCCAGGTCAGGGTGGGAGAGGGAGTGTGCATGGAGGCAAAGGGAACCATCGCTCAATGATAGACCGGCGCAGGCCGGCTTCGCGTGCGCAGGGCTGCCGCGCGCGCCGGTCCATGGCGATGTATCAAATCGTACACATTTCCAATTCCCGCGAGCGCGCGCCGGCAAGGGCATGGGCGGGCGCCGCGCGCCGGCCCAGCGGGTAAAATCCGGCCCTTCACTCTTGCATGCTGCCGCCTGGCGCAGCGCCCACGGGCGCGATGCCCTGCACGGCGGGCCGCAGCACCTACCGGAACTTCCTGCCTATGGCCTCCGCTCTTACCGACAAACTCTCGCGCCTCGTCAAGGAGATGCGTGGCCAGGCCCGCATCACCGAAGCCAACGTGCAGGACATGCTGCGCGAGGTGCGCATGGCGCTGCTCGAGGCCGACGTGGCGCTGCCCGTGGTGCGCGACTTCATTGCGCGCGTCAAGGAAAAGGCGCTGGGCCAGGAAGTGCTGTCCTCGCTGCAGCCGGGCCAGGTGCTGGTGTCGATCGTCAATGCCGAGCTGGCCGCGACCATGGGCGAGGGTGTCAGCGACATCAACCTCAACGCCCAGCCGCCCGCCGTGATCCTGATGGCCGGCCTGCAGGGCGCGGGCAAGACCACGACCACCGCCAAGCTGGCCAAGCACCTGATCGAGAAGCGCAAGAAGAAGGTGCTCACGGTTTCGGGCGACGTGTACCGCCCCGCGGCCATCGAGCAGCTCAAGACCGTCACGGCCCAGGCCGGCGCCGAATGGTTCCCGAGCACGCCCGACCAAAAGCCCCTGGACATCGCGCGCGCCGCGCTCGATTACGCCAAGCGCCACTTCTTCGACGTGCTGCTGGTCGATACCGCGGGCCGGCTGGCCATCGATGAAGTGCTGATGCGCGAAATCCAGGAGCTGCACGCGGTGCTCAAGCCTGTGGAAACCCTGTTTGTCGTCGATGCGATGCAGGGCCAGGATGCGATCAACACCGCCAAGGCCTTCAAGGAAGCGCTGCCGCTCACCGGCATTGTTCTGACCAAGCTCGACGGCGACTCGCGCGGCGGCGCGGCGCTGTCGGTGCGCCAGATCACGGGCGCGCCGATCAAGTTCGCCGGTGTGTCGGAAAAGCTCGATGGCCTGGAAGTGTTCGACGCGCAGCGCCATGCGGGCCGCGTGCTGGGCATGGGCGACATCGTGGCGCTGGTCGAGCAGGTCACGGCCGGCGTCGACATGGAAGCCGCGCAGCGCCTGGCGGCCAAGGTCAAGAGCGGTGACGGTTTCGATCTCAACGACTTCCTCGGCCAGATCCAGCAGATGAAGCAGATGGGCGGCCTGTCGAGCCTGATGGACAAGCTGCCGAGCCAGATGTCGGCCAAGGCCGGTCAGGTCGATATGGACAAGGCCGAGCGTGAAATGCGCCGCAAGGAAGGCATCATCTGCTCGATGACCGCGCGCGAACGCAGCAAGCCCGAGCTGATCAAGGCCACGCGCAAGAAGCGCATCGCGATGGGCGCGGGCGTGCAGGTGCAGGAAGTCAACCGCCTGCTCAAGGAGTTCGAGCAGATGCAGGACATGATGAAGAAGATGAAGGGCGGCGGCCTGATGAAGATGGTCAAGCGCATGGGGGGGATGAAGGCGATGAAGGGGATGATGGGTGGGGGCGGAGGGATGCCCAAGCTGCCGTTCTGAGTTTTTGCGGATTCCTAGAAGAACCGGCCTTGCGTCTTGCAAGGGCCGGTTTTTTGTTTCCGAGGGCAGGCTATTCACCCTTCGATCCTGCGACAAGCTCAGGATCAGGGCGAACGGGGGTTGCCGTTCGTCCTGAACCTGCCTGGGCGGCCCCGTCGAAGGATGGACGGCCTGACCAATAGGAAAAACCCCTTCGCGCCGGGCATTCATCCAACGATTTGTCCCTCCCACCCCCCATGCCCATAATGTCCGCATGCAAATGCCGACCGAAACTCCAGCCGTGCCGCAGCGCCGGCTGATGCTGTCTGCGGCGCTGGCCACAGCCGCCGTGCTTGCCGGCTGCAGCTCGGCGCCCGCGCGCCGGGGCCGTCCCGCGCCCCCTGCCGTGACACCGCTGGCGCTCGATGGCGCGCTGCGCGACGCGCTCTATGCGCGCACCATGCTCGTGGTCAACACACCCTATACCTATGGCGGCAACACGCCCGACGGCGGTTTCGACTGCAGCGGGCTGGTGCAGTACGCGCTGCAGGGCATCACCGAAAAGCGCCTGCCGCGCAGCACCAGCCAGTGGGCCGGCGTGAGCACCCCGCTGAGCCGCCGCGACCTGCGCCGCGGCGATTTCGTGTTCTTCAACACCTCGGGCGGGCGCTATTCACACATGGGTATCTATGTCGGGGGCGACCGCTTCGTGCATGCGCCGTCCAGCGGGGGCATCGTGCGGGTGGTGGGGATGGACAGTGCTTATTTCAGCACGCGGTTTACTGAAGCAAGAACGGTGTTTGCGGGGTGAAATTGGTGCCGCTATCTACGGCGTTGCTTGATCTTTAGCACAGGCCCTTCACCCTTCGACGGGCTCAGGGCGAACGGTTGAAACGTTCGTCCTGAGCCCGTCGAAGGATGGACGGCCCCGCTACAAAATTGCCGACGCGGGAACCGTCGTCAGCTTGTGCTCAATGCCGCACCAGCACCTCGCCCCGCAAGGTATAAGCCTTCGCCTCGGTGATCCGCACATCGATCATCTGCCCGATCAGCCGCTCCTGCCCCGCGAAGTTCACCACGCGGTTGCATTCGGTGCGGCCCATGAGTTCGCTGCCGTCGCGCTTGCTGATGCCTTCGACCAGCAGGCGCTGCACCGTGCCCACGCGCTCTTCGCTGATGTCCTTGATGTTGCGGTTGATCACGGCCTGCAGCTCGTGCAGGCGGCGCAGCTTGACTTCGTGCGGCGTGTCGTCGTGCAGGTTGGCGGCGGGCGTGCCCGGGCGCGGGCTGAAGATGAAGCTGAAGCTGTTGTCGAAGCGCACGTCGTCGATCAGCTTCATCATCTTCTGGAAGTCTTCCTCGGTCTCGCCGGGGAAGCCGACGATGAAGTCGCTGCTCATCGCCATGTCCGGGCGGATCGCGCGCAGCTTGCGCACGGTGCTCTTGTATTCCATGGCGGTGTAGCCGCGCTTCATGGCCATCAGGATCCGGTCCGAGCCATGCTGCACCGGCAGGTGCAGGTGGCTCACCAGCTTGGGCAGCTTGGCGTAGGCCTCGATCAGCCGCGGCGTGAATTCGTTCGGGTGGCTCGTGGTGTAGCGGATGCGCTCGATGCCGGGGATCTCGCTCACATATTCCAGCAGCAGCGCGAAGTCGGCGATTTCCTGGGTGTCGCCCATCTTGCCGAGGTAGGCGTTGACGTTCTGGCCCAGCAGCGTGACTTCCTTCACGCCCTGGTCGGCCAGGCCCGCGACCTCGACCAGCACGTCGTCGAAGGGGCGGCTGACTTCCTCGCCGCGCGTGTAGGGCACGACGCAGTAGCTGCAGTACTTGGAGCAGCCTTCCATGATCGACACGAAGGCCGAGGCGCCGTCGACGCGCGCCGGCGGCAGGTGGTCGAACTTCTCGATCTCGGGAAAGCTGATGTCGACCTGCGGCCTGGCCTTGGCAACGCGCGCGTTGAGCAGCTCGGGCAGGCGGTGCAGGGTCTGCGGGCCGAACACCACGTCGACATAGGGCGCGCGCTTGATGATCTCGGCGCCTTCCTGGCTGGCCACGCAGCCGCCCACACCGATCAGCACGCCCTTTTCCTTGAGATGCTTGATGCGGCCCAGGTCGCTGAAGACCTTTTCCTGGGCCTTTTCGCGCACCGAGCAGGTGTTGAACAGGATCAGGTCGGCTTCATCGACATTCTGCGTGGGCTCGTAGCCCTGGGCGGCGTGCAACACGTCGGCCATCTTGTCCGAGTCGTACTCGTTCATCTGGCAGCCGAAGGTCTTGATAAATACTTTTTTGGACATCGTGGGATTCTTTTAAATTGGGCGGGTGCTGTGCAGTGCTCTGCCATGAGAGCGGATCAGACAGGTCTTGAGACTAGGCGCGTTGCCGCAGACAGTGCGAATAGCACGGCAAGGCAACGCAACGACGTATCAAGACCGGTCTGGGCCGCTCAGCGCTTGAGTGCGGCTTCTTCGGGCGTCAGTATCCAGGCCGTATGCAGCCACTGGGTGCTCGGCTCGATCACATAGTTGACCAGCAGGTTCTGGCCGGACAGGGTGTGGCCCATGATCAGCCGGCCTTCGGTGCTGAACAGCCGAAAGCCCGGCGTGGTGCGCATCGGCTTGCCGTTGAGCATGACCTCGGGCATGGTGCCGATCACCAGCTTGCCGCGCTGGGCCGCGGGCGGGAAGTTGCG
>JBEVDH010000136.1:0-23616 GCA_040514115.1 Comamonas sp.
GGCATTTCCTTGCGCATGGCGGCGATCTTGAGCCGCGCGGGATTGAAGATATGCGCGTAATAGGTGAGCCACAGGCCTTCGCCGGCGTCGGCCGCGGGCGCTTCGTCGGCGCTCGCGCCCGGGCCCCAGCTGAGCACGCCGGGCCGGCCGGCAAGCGGTTGAACCGCAAAGCCGGGCTGCACGCCCTGCCCGGCGAGCGCCGCGATATCGGGCGCCTGCGGCCACCAGCGCAGGCTGCACTGGGGCGTGAGAATGGCCCAGCGCATGTTGGCAAAGCGCTTGACGAAGAACGGCGCCGCCGCCTGCACGATATGGTGCTCGGGCTCGAACCAGGCGACATGCAGCGGGCCGCTGCCGTCCAGCGGGTCGTCGGCCAGCGCCACCGGGCGAAAGCGCACGAAGGCATGGGTCTTGTGCACTTCGCGGCGCACGGCCTTGATCCATTGCTGCATCTGCACGCTGTCGGCATCAAGCAGGTCGTGGCGCAGGCCGGGTTCGAGCTGCATGCGCCACAGCAGCCGGTACAGCAGCGCGAAGCGCGAGGGCGCGCGGTGCAGCAGGCATTGCTCGGCCTCGGCCAGCCAGGTGCGCGGCACGCTCAGCGGGCGCTCGGGCGCGGGCGGCAGATCAGCGAGCCGGGTCGCGCATGTGGGCGGGGCAAACAGGTCGGGCGCCCTCACCTGGTCGTCCTCGGTGTGCCAGACCACGGCCTCGGGCGGCACCTGCCGCGCCCAGAGCCAGCGCGCGAGACCGCGCCAGTGCGCGAAGTCGCAGCCGTCGCGCGGCAGGATGAAGGTGTGGCGGATCATGGCGGATCAAAACAGGCTGGCCTGCACGGGCCGGGGCGCCATCGGTTGCACCAGCCGCGCCGCCAGCAGCGGGTCGTCGAGGCTGCGCCCCGGGCTCCAGCCCTGGCACTCGACAAACGGCAGCACCTTGGATTGCGGCACGCGCAGGCGCTCGATGTCGGCGCTGCGCAGCTGGCGCCAGCGGCGCACGGCCAGCAGCTTGTCGACGCTGGCCACACCCAGGCCCGGCACGCGCAGCAGCATTTCGCGCGGCGCGGTGTTCAGGTCGACCGGAAAGCGCTCGCGGTGCGCCAGCGCCCAGGCCAGCTTGGGGTCGTGTTCGAGCGACAGCATGCGCTTGCCCGGCGCGCCCGCAGGCACGATCTCATGCGCCTCGAAGCCGTAGAAACGCATCAGCCAGTCGGCCTGGTACAGCCGGTGCTCGCGCACCAGCGGCGGCGCAATCAGCGGCAGCTCGGCCGTGGCGTCGGGGATGGGACTGAACGCCGAGTAGTAGACGCGGCGCAGCCGGTAACCGGTGTAGAGCTTGGAACTGGTGACGATGATGTCGCCGTCGTCAGCGCTGTCGGCGCCGACGATCATCTGCGTGCTCTGGCCGCCGGGCGCAAACGCCTTGGGCGCGGTGGGCCGGGTGCGACGCGAGTGCGGCATGGAGATGACCGAAGCCTTGCCAGCGTCCTTGCGCTCGGCCTTCGAGGTCGCGATGTGGTCGTGCAGCTGGCCCATGGCCTGGTGGATGGTGGCGCTGCTTTTCTCGGGCGCGAGCTGCGCCAGGCCCTGCACCGTGGGCAGCTCAATGTTGATGCTCAGGCGATCGGCATAGAGCCCGGCCTCGGCCAGCAGCCCGGAGTCGGCATCGGGAATGGTCTTGAGGTGGATGTAGCCCTTGAAGCCATGCTCCAGGCGCAGCGAGCGCGCCACGCCGACGAGCTGCTCCATCGTGTAGTTGCTGCTGCGGATGATGCCGCTCGACAGGAACAGGCCCTCGATGCAGTTGCGCCGGTAGAAGTCGAGCGTGAGGTTCACGACCTCGGCCACCGAGAAGCGCGCACGCGCAATGTTCGAGCTGACGCGGTTGATGCAGTACTTGCAGTCGTAGATGCAGAAGTTGGTCAGCAGGATCTTGAGCAGCGAGATGCAGCGCCCGTCGGGCGTGTAGCTGTGGCAGATGCCGCTGCCTTCGGTCGAACCGATACCGCCGCCCACGGCATTGCGCTTGGCGCTGCCGCTCGAGGAGCAGGAGGCATCGTATTTGGCGGCATCGGCCAGCACAGCGAGTTTGGTTTGCAATTCCACTGTTCAAATATACAGCTTCCTGCAAGCCATGACCCGTTCAGGGGCACAGCGCATCGCATGCCGTGCAAAAAAATAAAAGGAAGGGATTTCCATAATGGAAATGTTTTCCACACAACTTCATGCTCCGGGGGTCCCTTTGCCGTTGCCTGCGGCACCGCACAGGGCCCCGCATTGCAACCATCAAAGGAGACAGCGAATGAGAAAATTCAACACAAAGTTTGCCTATAGCGCCCTTGCCTCGGCCCTGGCTCTGGGATTGACCGCCTGTGGCGGCGACGGCGATCGCAGCGCGGTTGAAACGCCGCCCAAGGTCGAAGAGCCCGTGGTCGTCGACAACAGCTTCGACCCCTACTACAACGTCTGCCGCGGCACCAACCCCAAGTGCTACAACGAATGGGGCGCGTTTGCCTCCACGCCCAACCGTGTGCTGATCTATTCGCGCACCGCCGGCCCGCGCCACGCCAACCTGGGCACGCCGATGGCCGCTGGCCTGAACCCGACGATGAACGCCGACAACGTCATGCAGGCCGGCCTCAAGCGGATGATGGAGGAAGCCGGCATCCAGGCCGACTGGACCGAGGACGTCACAGTGCTGAGCGGCCGCATCAACAACTACAAGACCATCATCTTCGCGAGCTCCAACCGCGACACGCTGTGGAACGAAGCCGTACCCACCAGCAACGATGCGGCCCGCACCTCCCTGCGCAACTACATGCGCCGCGGCGGCGGCTTCGTCGGCCTGCACAACGCCTTTGGCGCCGAATACAACTGGCCCTACTACGAAGGCCTGCTGGGCAATGCCAACTTCTACAACCACGGCCCGAACCGCGACGGCACGGTGCAGGTCGTGGCCCAGGACCCGTCCACCGCCGGCGTTTCGCTCAGCTTCCCGTTCAAGGACGAGTGGTACAACCTCGCGCCTTTCCCGACCAATGTGAAGTTCCTGGCCAAGGTCGACACCGCAACGCTCAACCCGCTGACGGCCGCGCCGCACCCGGGTCACAAGGACTTCCACCCCGTCGCCTGGTGCCAGTACTACGACGGCGGCCGCGCCTGGCTCAGCACGCTGGGCCATGCCGCCGACCACTTCACCGCGGACTCCGCGGCGCCGGGCGCGAAGGACTTCCAGAAGATGGTGGTCCAGGCCGTCAAGTCGACCATGGGCTTGACCGACTTCTGCACCAGCACCCCTGCCGCCGCGGCCCCGGCCGCCACCGCACCAGCCGCCGCCACCAAATGAGCCCAGCACCACTTCGGGGAACCTCCGTGAAAACTCGCTCTTACACGCTTTCTGCCATTGCGGCGGCCGTCATCTGCCTGCCCGTGGTGCTGATCGGCTGCGGCGGCAGCGAAAGACCGGCCAGCGCGCCCGCGCCAGCGCCGGCCCCTGCACCTGCTCCGGCGCCCGCCGCTGCCCTCGACGACTGCTGCACGCCCGGCGACAAGGACTTCCCCAAGGTGGGCGGCAACCTGGGCAACCAGAACTACAGCGGCCTGGCGGCGCTGGACAAGCGCAACATCGCCCAGCTCGGCGGCGCCTGGCTCAACCGCGTCGAGGGCGGCCTGACCACCGGCACCAACCAGAGCACCACCGTCGTGGTCGATGGCGTCATCTTTCTCGAGACCGCGCTGGGCAACGTGATTGCCGTGGACGGCAAGACCGGCGCGACCAAATGGAAATGGGCAACGCCCTACGGCGCGATCACTCGCCGCGGCGTGGGCGTGGCCAAGGACCTGGGCCTGGTCTACACCGTGGCCCCGGGCAACCGGCTGGTGGCGCTGAAGATCGCCACCGGCGAGGTCGCCTGGATCAAGCAGTACCCCAGCGCCACCACCGATGCCGACTACCTGGGCGCGGTGCAGAAGGTGGCCATCGTCTACCACGGCAAGCGGCTGTACATCGGCACCAATGACGGCAACCGCGGCGCGGCATTCACCGCCGATGCGACCAATGGCAACGTGCTCAATGTGTTCTGGGGCGTGCCCAAGCCCGGCACCCGCGGCTCCGAGACCTGGGGCGATGCCGCCGAAGCGGACCGCACGGGCGCCACGCCATGGATTCACCCGGCGGTCGATCCCGAGCTCAACCTGGTGTACTGGACCTTCGGCAACGTGCGCGGCGGCTCGTCGCAGGACGGCTCCAAGCGCCCGGGCCTGAACCTGTTTGCCAACTCCATCGTCGCGCTCGACGCCACCAGCGGCGCCTACAAGTGGCACTTCCAGTCCGTGCACCACGACATCTGGGACATGGACAACGTCATGTCGCCGGTGCTGGCCGACGTCCAGATTGCCGGCGTGAAGCGCAAGGTCGTGATCTACGGCAGCAAGACCGGCATGTACTACATCCTCGACCGCAAGGACGGCTCCGCGCCGCTGGGCATCGACGAGATTCCGGTCAAGCAGGACGCGCGCCAGGCCACCTGGCCGACGCAGCCGATCCCGCGCCAGGGCGCCTGGACCGAAACCTGCGTGGTCGACCAGGCGCTGGGCACGGCCGTCCCGGGCGACCCGAACCGCGCGATTCCCAACTACCAGAAGGGCTGCCTGTTCGATCCGCACTGGGACATTCCGATCCTCTCCGTGCCAGGCCACGGCGGCGGCGCGAACTGGAACCACCAGTCCTTCAGCCCCAAGACCGGGCTGGTCTACACCGGCTACGGCTATGTGGGCGCGGCCCATTCGCTGACCGAGGCAAGCAACGGCCTGCGCCCGCCCGGCACCTACCAGACCGGCGGCGTCGTCGCCGTCGACCCGAGCACCAACCTCGTGCGCTGGAAGAAGGCCATGCCCTACTCGCTGGCGCACGGCAACGGCATCCTGGCCACCGCTGGCAACCTGCTGTTCATCGGCCAGCCCGACGGCAACCTGATTGCCATGGATGGCGACAACGGCAACGAGGTCTGGCGCTTCCAGACCGGCGCCTCGATCAGCGCCAGCCCGGTGAGCTACGAAATCGACGGCGAGCAGTACGTCGCGGTGTTTGCCGGCGGCACGTCCATCCCCTACAGCGATGCGCCGCGCGGCGACTACCTCTGGGCGTTCAAGGTCGGCGGCAAGGTGCCCGCGGTGGAGGCACCCAAGCCGCCGCTGGTGCGCCGCCCGGTATCCGGCGCGGCCGTGAGCGGCGCCAGCCTGCCCACGCCCTACACCGTCTACCTGGCGCGCGTGCAGACCGCGGCCAATGCACCGGGAGCCCTGGAGTCGACAGCCGTCAACGCCATGACACCCACCTGGATGACCGTGCCGCTGAACACCACCGTGACCTTCAAGAACCCCGAGGACAACAAGAACGTGCATTGCGCCACGCAGTTCTTCGAAGGCGCCTTCAACTTCCGCCTCGAGCCCGGCCAGTCGGCGCAGCACAAGTTCACGCAGCCCGGCGAGTACTTCTACAACGACTGCCACAGCCCGCGCCCGACCGGCAAGATCGTGGTCAGCGCGCAGTGAGCTGACGGTCCCCGAAGCCTGCCATGCTTGCCATGGCAGGCTTTTTCATTGGGGCGCCGCGGTGCCGATCACCCCGGCATGGGCGGCAGGCGGTGGATGCAGGCCTTGAGCGCGGCAAAGCATTCGGCGTCGATCGCGGTGCCGACCGTCGCGCCCATGATTTCCAGCGTCTCGTCCACGGGCACCGCGCCGCGGTAAGGACGGGCCGCGGTGATGGCATCGAAGATGTCGGCGCAGGTGATGATGCGCGTCTCGAGCGAGATGTCCGGCGCGCTCAGCCCCCGCGGGTAGCCCTTGCCGTCGAGGCGCTCGTGGTGCGCGCCGGCTATGCGCGCGAGCTCGCCGAAAGCGCCGATGCGCGAGAGGATGGTTTCGGTATGCATCGCATGCGCCTGCACCGCGGCCCACTCGTCCGGGTCGAGCTTGCCGGGCTTGTCCAGGATGCTGTTGCTGACCCCGAGCTTGCCGATGTCATGCAGGAGCGCGCCGCGCTTGAGCCAGCGGCGTCGTTCCTCGTCCACACCCATGGTTTCGGCCATCAGGTCGACATACAGCGCCACGCGCGCGCTGTGCCCGCTGGTGAAGGGGCTCTTGGAATCGACGACCTGCCCGAAAGCCGCGGCAATGTCGTCCAGATAGTCTTCATCCAGCGGCACCAGCTTCGCGGCGGGCTCGAGCGTGAGCACCGCGCTGCCGATGTCCTCGTTGGCCAGCCGCTCCCAGAACCCGGCGTCGGCCACCTCGATGAACGCGTCGATCACGGCCGGGTCGAGCCACTGCCCGCGCCGGCGCTGCAGCTCCTGCATCACCGCCTCGCGGCCGCCGCTGGTGTGGAACACATCGATCACCTGCGACAGCAGCGCGATGCGTGAATATACGGGAATGTCCTGCCCGCTCAGACCGTCGGGGCGACCCTTGCCGTTGAAATGCTCGTCGAGATGGTAGATGCCGCGCGCCACCGACTCCGGAAAGCGCAGCAGCCGCGCGATCTCGGCGCCGCGCTGGCAACGCGTCTGGATCAGCTCGTCGGCCAGCTCCGTGCCATTGCGCAGGATATTCATGACCGCGCGAAAGCGCTCGGCCAGCGGCGCGCGCAGGCCGGTGTGCGACAGCACGAAGTTCAGCACCTGGGGCAGGCTGTCGCCCACGGTCTTGAAGTCGTGCTTGAACGCCAGGTCGTTGGTCAGGTAGAGCTCGCAGATGCGTGCGGCATTGCTGCTGCAGCCGAGATCCTTGAGCAGCAGGGTGTAGTAAAGGCCCCACAGCTCCTCGTCCGCCAGCCCCAGGCGCTGCCCGATCTGCGTGCCGATCCAGCAGCAGCGGGTGCAGTGGCCCTGGGGTTGCCCTTCGGTGATATCAAGGGCATGGCTCAGGGCGGAAATGAGCTCCGACAGGCGCAGTCCATGCATGGGTGGGCGTTCAATGGCATTCAATGGCGTTCAACTTCGCTGTAACAGTTACATCGTGTCACATCGCAAGTCTGCGCCATTTTCAAAGACCGTGCCTGCCCGGTGTGCTCACGGCACCGGAGCGCTGCCCCGTTATTTCAATGTCTTGTTCAAGCCGTCCGCATGTTCACGGTGCGATTTCAAGACGGGCAGGGTCTTCGCGGCAAATGCCTTGATGTCGACATCGTCGGCGCTTCGGCTGGCTTTCTCGAACAACGCGATGTCGGTCCTGTGGTCATCGAGCCCGATCTCCTTGACGAATTCCCGGTCGAAATTCTTCGCCTGGGAGAGCTTGTCCAGGCGCGACTGCTTGGCGGCAGGAAGCGCTGCCGGCAGCGTCACGCCCTTGCTGGCGGCGAGGCTCTTGAGTTCATCATTGGCTGCGCCGTGGTCCTTGACCAGCGTTGCAGCGTAGGATTTGACTCCTTCCGTGCTGGCTTTTTCCTGTGCCAGCTTGCCTGCTGCCACCTCATAGAGCCCGCCTACGGCGGCCTTGCTGAGGAACTCATGGTCCTTCTTGCTGACTTCGGCATGGGCACTTGCAATCAAGGCGACGCTCAAAGCCGCCGCGGCCAGATGGCTGAGTTTCATGGTGATGCTCCTTGAAGAAAGCCCCACGGTAAGCCGACGCGCGCGGCGCCATCGTCAGTTGGCATCCCGAGACCCGATGCGAACGCACCTACCGTGCGCGCGCTGCCTTCAGGGCTTCCTGGCGCGCTGCAATTGCTCTACCGCCGCCCGGGTCTGCGCCACATGCTCGGCCGGGTCGGCGCCGATATGCGCAAACTTGATCCGGCCGTCCTGCCCGACCACATAGGAGATGCGATCGGCGCGCTGCGGATTGGCAGCGGTCGCGGCATCGTAGGCGCGGATGGTCCGGGCCTGGGGATCGGACGCCACCGCGAACTGGTCGCGGCAGGCTTCGGTGGAAAAACGCTGCAGCGTCGCGATGTCATCATGCGACATGCCCACGACCTGCGCGCCCATGGCGTTGAACGCGGGCGAGGCCTCGGCAAACGCATGCGCCTCGAGGGTGCAGCCCTGGGTGAACGCCTTGGGGAAGAAATACAGCACCACCGGCCCCTTCTTGAGCGCCGCCTGCATGTTGAACTCGAACGGCTTGCCCGCCACCGCGGCCGGCGTGGTGAACGCGGGCGCCACGTCCCCGACCTTGAGCATCGCCTGGGCCGCCGGGGAAAACAGGGCCGCAAGCACCAGGGCCGCGGGAAATGCGGCGCGAACGCCAAAGCCGGAAATGCGCATGGGAGGTTCCTTCCAATGGGGATGCATGGCATTGTCCAGGCTTTCGGCCGATCAAACGCTTGCGCAATGAACGGACAATGGACTTTTGCAACACCTTCAGGAGATGGGCACATGGCATCCAGAAAAGTAGCGGTCATCACGGGCGCGGGTTCGGGCATCGGCAAGGCCGCGGCCCTGGCGCTGCTGGAGGGGGGCTTCGACGTGGTGCTGGCCGGGCGCCGCGCCGCGCTGCTCGAGCAGGTCAGGCAGCAGGCCCAGGCGCTGCATGGCGCCGGCGATCGCGTGCACTGCGTGCCCACCGATGTGGGGGATGCCGACGCCGTGGCGGCGCTGTTTGCCAGCGCCGTCGACCGGTTCGGCCGCGTCGATCTGCTGTTCAACAACGCCGGCCGCGGCAACCCGCCGGGCTCCTTCATCGACTGGACGCCCGCGCAGTGGCGCGAGGTGGTCGATGTCAATCTCAACGGCATGTTCTATTGCCTGCAGCAGGCCTTCAAGGTCATGCGCGACCAGAGCCCCCGAGGCGGGCGCATCATCAACAACGGCTCGATCTCGGCACATGCGCCGCGCCCCAACTCCATGGCCTACACCGCCACCAAGCACGCGGTGATGGGGCTGACCAAGACCGCAGCGCTCGACGGGCGCCAGTACGACATTGCCGTGGGGCAGATCGACATCGGCAACGCGCTGACCGAGCTGGCCGAGCGCATGACGCAGGGCGTGCCCCAGGCCAATGGCGAGATCGCCGTCGAGCCGACCATGGATGTGAACGTGGTCGGCCAGTCGGTGCTGTATATGGCCAATCTGCCGCTCACGGCAAATGTGCTGTTCCACACCGTCATGGCCACCAAGATGCCGTTTGTCGGCCGGGGCTGAGGCTGCGGCTGCGGCGGGAATCCACCGTAAACCGGCGCCTTCCGGGGCAGGTCAACCTGTGCCGCGTGGCGTTATCGAGAATCCGCTGTAATGGTGGATTGCGCAATGGGAACTATTGAATGACCACCAAGACCTCGCTGGACAAGTCGAAAATCAAGTTTTTGCTGCTGGAAGGTATCCACCCCAGCGCGCTGCAGCTGCTGCACCGGGCGGGCTACACCAATGTCGAGTCCGTCACCGGCGCGCTGCCCAATGACGAGCTGCTGCGCAAGATTGCCGACGTGCACTTCGTCGGCATCCGCTCGCGCACCCAGCTGACCGAGGAAGTCTTCCAGGCCGCACAGAAGCTCGTGGCCGTCGGATGCTTTTGCATCGGCACCAATCAGGTCGACCTGAATGCCGCCCGCCAGCGCGGCGTGGTGGTGTTCAACGCGCCCTACTCGAACACCCGCTCGGTGGCCGAGCTGGTGCTGGGCGAGGCGATCTTGCTGCTGCGCGGCATTCCCGCGAAGAATGCGGCGGCGCACCGCGGCGGCTGGCTCAAGACGGCGGAAAATTCCTACGAGATCCGCGGCAAGACGCTGGGCATCGTCGGCCACGGCTCGATCGGCAGCCAGCTGTCGGTGCTGGCCGAAGGCCTGGGCATGCAGGTCTTGTTCCACGACATCGTCACCAAGCTGCCGCTGGGCAATGCGCGCCAGGCCGCCTCGCTGCACGAGCTGCTCGCCACCAGCGACATCGTGACGCTGCACGTGCCCGAGCTGCCCTCGACACAGTGGATGATCGGCGCCGCCCAGCTGGCCGCGATGAAGCCCGGCGCGATCCTGATCAACGCCTCGCGCGGCACCGTGGTGGAAATCGACGCGCTGGCCGACGCGCTCAAATCGGGCCATCTGCAGGGCGCCGCGCTGGATGTGTTCCCGGTCGAGCCGCGCACCAACAAGGATGAATTCATCTCCCCGCTGCGCGGCCTGGACAACGTCATCCTGACCCCGCACATCGGCGGCTCGACCATGGAGGCGCAGGCCAACATCGGGCTCGAAGTCGCGGAGAAGCTGGTCAAGTACAGCGACAACGGCACCTCGATCTCGGCCGTGAACTTCCCCGAAGTCGCGCTGCCGCCCCATCCGGGTCAAAAGCGCATCCTGCACGTGCACCACAACGTGCCCGGCGTTCTGTCGGCCATCAACCAGGTGTTCGCGCAGCACGGCATCAACATCGCCGGGCAGTACCTGCGCACCGATGAAAAGCTCGGTTACGTGGTGATGGACATCGACGCGGGCACGCTGGACCTGCCGATGGCGCAGCTGCTGGACATTACGGGAACGATCCGCTGCCGCGTGCTGTTCTAGGCGCAGCCGGTCCGCAGGGCTTGGAAGGGGTGGCAAACCCGCATTGCCCCCCCGTCTGCAGCCGCCATGCAATGCGCGTGACGGGCTTTGCGCTACGCGTCTGATGCGCAACCCGCTGGCCGACGCTGCGCGGCTGGCGGACAGGTCAATGCTCTTGTGCGCTGGAGCCCGGCGCCGCGGCAAGGCGCGCGGCTCGGAAAAAAATAAAAAAATTACGGGTTTGTCAGACGGGAGACACTCGCGCTCTGGAATACACCTGCCCGCAAGTTGCCACGAGAATCCCGAAATGCGTCACTCTCCAACCGTCCCTCAAGCGTGCGGCGCGCTGCGGCTCCTGCCTGCCGGCCTGCACGGCGCGTCGATAAATTCGGCCGCCATCCTGTCGGCCCACACCAGCACCCAAGTCCTGTCCCGTGCGTCATTCGCCGCCGATGCGACGATCTATATCGTGGACGACGAGTTCTCCATGCGCCGGGCGCTTTCCAGCCTGATGCGCTCGGTATCGCTGGACTGCGAGGCGTTTGCGACGGCGCAGGATTTCCTCGATGCACCCGAGCCCGGCGGCCCCGCCTGCATCGTGCTGGACATGCGGCTGCTGGACAACACGGGCTTCGATGTCCAGGCGGCCATCAACCAGCGCCGTCGCCGCCTGCCGGTGATTTTCCTCACCGGCTACGGCACCATCCCCATGACGGTGCGGGCCATGAAGGCCGGCGCGAGCGCGTTCCTGACCAAGCCTTTCATTGACCACGAACTGCTCGACGCCATCCGCAGCGCGCTGCAAGCCGACCGTGCGGCCATGGCGCTGCAGCGCGAGAACGATGCGCTGCTGGCGCTGTACCAGCGGCTGACACCGCGCGAGCGCCAGGTCATGGGCCGGGTCGTCTGCGGCCTGCTCAACAAGCAGATCGCCGCCGAACTCGGCATCAGCGAGATCACGATCAAGGTGCATCGCCGGCAGGTCATGGCCAAGATGCAGGCCGGCTCGCTGCCCGATCTGGTGCGCATGTCGGAGCGCCTGGCCGCCGTGCAGCGCGGCGCCTGACCTATACCAAAGTACAATTTCCCGGCCGTGCCCTGGCTGTATGCTTTCCGCAATGACAGAAGCAGCGCAGACGAGGCGACGCCTTGGCCAGGCGGTGATTGGCATAGTTGATGATAACGAGTCCGTGCGTCTGGCCCTGGCCACTTTGCTGCGCTCCATTGGCATAGCCAGCCGGACATTCGCCTCAGGGCCGGGCTTGCCGGGCAGTGAACTGCCCGCGCACTTTTCCTGCCGAATCACGGACCCGCGCCTGCGCAGCAGGCGCCGCCTTCAGGCTCCGCGAGCCATCAGGCAGCGCGGCGGCGATCCGGCCATCATCATTTCCGCCTGCGACGAGCTCGAAACGCGCCAGCGCGGCGCCTTCGTACTTGTCGACAAGCGCTTTGCCGACCTTTCGCTTATGGGAGTCGTACTCGACGCATGGGACGCCGGGCACGGCGCCCCTGCCCGGCCTGCGCAATGACGGCGGCATCGCTTTGTGCAGCGCACCCCCACAGCGGTACCGGTGCGCCGCAATGGCTGGGCCGCCATACCGATGGCGACCTGTACCGCATCCAGCGCGCGCCCGGAGAGGGCTCCAGCCTGCTGTCCGCATCCGTGCCGGGCGAGCCGCTGTCCGCCGCGGCGCAGCGCATGGAGCGGGGGCTCGCCCTGCGCGCGCATCTCACGCCCGATTTCGCCGCCGTGCCCCTGCAGCTGACGCCCTTCGAAGGCCGGCCCGCATTGCTGCACACCGACCCCGGCGGAATGCCGCTGCGGCTGCCGCCGGGGCAACCACTGCCCATCGCGCGCCTGCTCGGCGTGGCCATCGCCGCGGTGCAGGCGCTCGGGCTGCTGCACGAGCGCGGCATCGTGCACCAGGAGCTGCGCCCGGACAATCTGCTGATCGACGATGCAGGCCGCGTTTTCCTGACCGGATTCAGCCGTGCTTCGCACGAGACCCGCAGCCAGCGCGCCAGCGGCCAGCCGCTGGTGTCGCCGCACGCGCTGCCCTACATGGCGCCGGAGCAGACCGGCCGCATCCACCGGCGCATCGATACGCGCACCGATCTCTATGCCATGGGAGTGATCCTCTATCGGATGGCCTGCGCGCAGCTGCCTTTCGACGCCGCCGACGCCGCCGAATGGGTGCACTGCCATCTCGCCTGGAGTCCCGTGGCGCCCGCGGCGCTGCGACCGGACGTGCCCGAGGCACTGTCGCGCATCATCTTGCGCCTGCTGGCCAAGCTCGCCGAGGAGCGCTACCAGACCGCATCCGGGCTGGAAGCCGACCTGCGCCGCTGCGCCCAGGAGTTCGCGCGCAGTGCCAGCATCGCGCCCTTTGCGCTGGGCCAGGACGATTTGCCGGCGCGGCTCATCATCTCCGAGCAGCTTTTCGGCCGTGAGCGCGTGCTGGCGCAACTGGTCGAGCAGTTCCAGCGCGTTGCCGCCCACGGCCGCAGCGCGCTGTTTCTGGTCGCGGGCTGTTCCGGCGTGGGCAAGAGCGCGCTGGTCAGCGAGCTGCGCTGCCAACTGTCGGCGTACAAGGTGGTATTTGCCGGCGGCAAGTGCGAACAACATGGGGGCAACACTCCCTATTCGGCCTTGGCCCAGGCCATGCGCCAGCTGGTCACCGAGCTGCTGGTACGCGACAGCGCCACGCTGGCCGCCTGCCGACAGCGCCTGCTGCAGGCCCTTGACGGCTGCGGCCAGGCCATCGTCCATCTGGTACCCGAAATCGTCCATGTCATTGGCCCCCAGCCGGCACTCAAGGACGTGTCGGCCGCCGAAAGCAGCCTGCGCTTCCAGCGCACGATGCAGCGCTTTGTGTCGGCTTTTTGCGGCGAGAAAAACCCGCTGGTGCTGTTTCTCGACGACCTGCACTGGATGGATTGCGCGTCTTTGGACCTGCTGGGCGCCCTGCTGGCAAACCCCGATCTGCGCCATGTGCTGCTGATCGGCGCCTACCGCTCCAACGAAGTCGACGCCGCCCACCCGCTGCATGCGCGGCTTGAGCTGCTGCGCCAGACCCGGATCCCGCTCAACGAGGTCGAACTGCAGCCGCTGCCCCTGCAGGCGCTGGAAAAACTGGTCTGCGTAAGCCTTCACGACAAGTCCGGCCATGGCGCCGGGCTCGCCCGGCTGGTGTGGGAAAAGACCCGGGGCAATCCGCTGTTCAGCAAGCAACTGCTGGCCGAGATCGCCGAGCAGGGCCTGCTGCATTTCGACGCGCGCGCCAGGCAGTGGCGCTGGGACACGCCGGCCATCATGGCGCTGGGCTACAGCCAGAACGTGGCGGAATTGGTGGCGCGCAGGGTTCAACGCATGCCCGCGCAAACGCTCCATCTGCTGCTGCTGCTGGCCTGCCTGGGCACGCGCGCTGACACGCGCACGCTCATGGCCACCACCGGACAGGCCGAGGCGCAACTGTGCGCGCTGCTGACGCCCGCGCTGGAGATGGGCCTGGTGGCGCACCACGCAGGTGCCTGGCGCTTCCTGCACGACAAGATCCAGGAGGCCGCCTATGAGCGCCTGCCCGCGCACGCGCGCGCCGCCACCCACCTGGACATAGCGCGCCGGCTGCATGCCGCCGAATGCCTGGCCGGCGAGGGCCCCGAAGCGCTGCTGTTCGACATGGTGAACCAGTACCTGCGCGGCGACCACCTGATCGAGACGGTGTCCGAGCGCCTGCAGCTGGCGGGCCTGTATCTGCGCGCGGCGCGCCAGGCGATGGCCGACACCGCCTACCAGTGCGCGCGCCAATACCTCGTACGCGCAACGGCGCTGCTGCCGGCCGATGGCTGGCAGCGCGATTACCGGCTCTGCTTCGACCTGTCGCGCACGCAGGCGCAGTGCGCGTTCCACGCCGGCGATCCCGCCGCGGCCGATCGCCAGCTCGCCCTGCTTGCGGGCCAGGCCGTGGGGCTGGTGGACCGGGCCGGCCTGGCCGCCCTGCAGATCACGGTCTGCCTGGCACTGGACGACAGCGCCAGGGCCATTGCCACCTGCCTGGCATTTCTTGGCGCGGTCGATGCGCCCTGGCCCGCGCATCCCGGCCGCGCCGAAGTCGAGCGCGAGTACCAGGCGCTGCAGTCGCGCCTGGGCGGCCGCTCGATTGCCGCGCTGGCCGATCTTCCTGCCATGGAGGACGCGCTGCGCCAGGCCATCATGGAAGTGCTGGCCGCGGTACTGCCGCCGGCCTTCTTCAGCGACGAGAACCTGGCCTGCCTGGTGCTGTGCCGCATGGTCAACCTGAGCATCGATCACGGCAATGCCAGTGCCTCGCCGCTGGCCTACGCCTACCTGGGCATGATGCTCGGCCCTTACTTCCACGACTATCCGCGCGCCTTCGAACTGGGACAACTGGGCTTTGCGCTGGTGGAGCGCGGCCAGCATGTACGCTACCGCGCCCGTGTGTACATGTGCTTCGCCTACCATGTGATGCCCTGGACGCAGGACATGCGCCAGACCCTGCCGCTGCTGCGCACCGCCTACGACATCACGCGCGAGACCGGAGACATTACCTATTGCGGCTTCACCTCCTGCACCCTGGTCTCCAGCATGCTGTTTTCCGGCACCGCGCTGGATCTGGTAGAGGCCGAAAGCACACCGCGCCTGGAGCTGATGGTGGCCGCGCGCTTGGGGCTGATCGTCGACATCATGCGCGCGCAAGCAAGACTGGTGGCAACGCTGCAGGGCCGCACCGGCCGATTCGGCCATTTCGACGACGACAGCTTCCAGGAAGCGGCGTTCGAGCGCCATCTGGAGGCCAACCGCAGCCTGGACATCGCCGCCTGCTGGTACTGGATCCGCAAGGCCCAGGCCCGCTATCTCGCGGGCCACATCGCCGACGCCCTGCAGGCGCTCGAGCGCGCCGAACCCCTGCTGTGGACTTCCAAGGGCCACCTGGAAATCGCCGAGTTCCACTTCTTCAGCGGCCTGGTGCATGCCGCGGCCTGCGCGGGCGCCGAGGAAGCTGCGGGAGCGCGGCACCGCGCCCGGCTGGACGTGCATCTGGCCCAGCATGCCGATTGGGCCGCGCACGGCCGCGCCAATTTCGCCTGCCGCCACGCGCTGCTGGCCGCCGAGGCCGCACGGCTGGGCGGCGACGGCAATGCCGCGCTGCAGCTATACGACGAGAGCGCCAGCTTGGCCCAACAGTCCGGCATGCCGCAGATCGAAGCCCTGGCCTTCGAGCTGGCCGCGCATTTCCATGCGGACAGCGGTCGCCAGGCAATAGCCGGGTCGCTGCGCCACTGCGCACGCGAAGCCTGGCTGGTCTGGGGCGCACGCGGCAAGGCCGAGCAGCTGCAGACCCGGCACGCCGCACTCGCGCCGCGCGCCGAGGCGCCCCGGGCCATGGCGCTGGACCGACCGCTGCGCTCGATGGACGTTGAAACGCTGCTGCGCATATCGCAGGCGCTCGTCGCCCAAAAAGACCTGGGCCGGCTGGTGCAGACCCTTGTGACCCTGACGCTGGCGCATGCGGGCGCGGACCGGGCGTTGCTGGTGCTCCCGCACAGCGACCGGCTGCGCATCGAAGCCCAGGCCCAGACGGCGCAGGGCGCGATCAGGTTCGAGCTGCAAAGCGCGCCCGCCAGCGCCGCCGACCTGCCGCTGTCCGTCGTGCACTATGCCTTGCGCACCCGCGGCCATGTGCTGATCGACGATGCGCGCCAGCCCGGGCCGTTCTCCACCGACCCCTATCTGATGCAGTCCGGCGCGCGCTCGGTGCTGTGCCTGCCGCTGATGCGCCGCGGCGCGCCCCTGGGCGCGCTGTACCTGGAGAATTCGCTGACCGGTCAGGTGTTCACCAGCGAGCGCGTCGCGCTGCTGGCGCTCATTGCATCGATGGCCGCGACCAGCATGGAAAATGCCTCGCTCGGGGAAAAGGAGTCGCTGCTGCAGGAGGTGCACCACCGGGTGAAGAACAATCTGCAGCTGATCAGCAGCCTGCTGAGCCTGCAGGCCGCGCGCATCGCCGACCCCGCCGTCGCGCAGCTGTTCGCGCAAAGCCGCAACCGGGTGCGTTCGATGGCGCTGGTGCACGAGAACCTCTACCGCGCCGGCGATTTCGCGCGCGTGCCGATGGCCGCCCATCTTGGCACGCTGTGTAGCCAGCTCGGCCAGGTATATGGTCTGGACGAATCGCGCGTGCGCCTGCGCATGCGGGTCAGTGACATCGAACTGCGCCTCGACCAGGCCGTGTCCTGCAGCCTCATCGTCAACGAGCTGGTCGCCAATGCGCTCAAGCATGCGTTTCCTGGAGAACAGCACGGCCACATCGAAGTGCGGATGCAGCAGACCCGCAATCAGTTTTATACGCTCACGGTCAAGGACAGCGGCATCGGCCTGCCGGCGCATATCGAACCCGCCGAGGTCGACACCCTGGGGCTGCAGCTGGTCGAAGACCTGAGCCACCAGCTGCGCGGCACGCTCAGCGTCCAACGCGGCCCGGGCACGCGCTTCACGGTGGAATTCCCGATCGAGCCCTACCTTCACGCCCAGGAGAGGCTGCCGTGACGCAGGCACGCATTCTCGTCATCGAAGACGACTTCGTGGTCGTGCGGGACCTGCGCAACCAGCTGCAGCGCCTGGGCTACCAGATCGCGGGCAGCACGCCGCGCGGCGAGGGCGCAGCCGAGCTGGCACGCAGCAGCCGCGCGGACCTGGTGCTGGCGGACATCCGTCTCGAAGGCCCCATGGACGGTACGGCGGCGGTGCGCGAGATCCGCCTGCACTGCGACATTCCCGTGGTCTTCCTGGCTTCCTACGCGGATCACCCCACGCTGCAGCGCGCCAGCCTCGCCGACCCGCAGGGCTATCTGCTCAAGCCATTCGATGAATCGCAGCTGCACACCGCCGTCGAGATCGCGCTGCACAAGCATGCCTTCGACCGCAAGCTGCGCGCCAGCGAAAACCGCTTCGCGGCGACGCTGGCCAGCATTGGCGATGCCGTCATTTCCATCGGCAGCGATGGACTCATCGCCTACATGAATCCCACGGCGGAGTCGCTGACGGGCGTGCCGGGCGCGCAGGCCATGGGCCGCGAACTGGGCCAGGTGTACCGCGTCGGCGAGGACGACACCGGCGTTTCGCTCGATGCGCAAGCCAGCCTGGTGCTCACCGACGCCAGCGGCCGGCTCATACCGATCGAGCAGTCGGCGTCGCCCATCATCGACGCGCGCGGCCGTGAGTGCGGCACGGTGCTGGTGTTTCGCGACCTGTCGGAGCGGCGCGCCATGGAAATCGCGCTGCGCGAGGCCCAGGCCGAGCTCTCGCGCGCCTCGGGCTTGCTGACCATGGCCGAATTCGCCGCCTGTATCGCCCATGAGATCAGCCAGCCGCTGGCCGCCATCGTCACCCACGCCAGCGCCGGGCTGAACTGGCTGCGCCGACCCGAGCCGGTGCTGACCGAAGTGGACCAGGTGCTGGGCAGCGTGCATGCCGAGGGCACACGCGCCGCGAGCGTGGTGCGCGGACTGCACGCGATCGCCAGCAAGTCGGGGCCTGAACTCGCCGCGGTGGACATGAAGAGCGCCGTGCAGGAGGTCGTGCTGATGATCCGCGATGACCTCAAACGCCACCAGGTACGCATCCAGCTCGGCCCGTTTGCCGAAGCCGCATGGGTGCTGGGCGATCGGATCCAGTTGCAGCAGGTGCTGATGAACCTGTTGCAAAACGGTATCGAGGCGATTTCCGGGCAAGCCGGCGCCGGCGGCCTGCTGACGGTGCGCAGCGAGCGCCGCCGGCCCGGCGAGCTCACGGTGAGCGTCGGCGATTCGGGCGCAGGTTTTGCCCCGGGGCATGCCGAGCGCCTGTTCGAAGCCTTCTTCACCACCAAGAAGTTCGGCATGGGCATGGGCCTGGCGATCTGCCAGTCCATTGTCGACGCCCATCAGGGGCGCATCTGGGCCGAGCCCAACACGCCGCGCGGCACGCTGATCTCCTTCACCCTGCCCCTGACCGCCGCCTGAGAGCGCCTGACACAACCCTTGAGGCGTCGTTGCGATGCCTTGCCGTGCTACGTGCACTGTCTGCGGTATCGCGCCTGGCCGGCAGCGCCTAGCTTCAACAGCAAATCTTCGATTTGCTGGGTTGTGTCAGGCGCTCCAAGCCCGGTGTCGCGGGCGACAAGGCGTGGCCTTCAGACCGCCGTGCTGGTCAGCCCACGGCGCCGGGCCACGGCCGCGGCCTCGGTACGGGTGCGCGTGCCCAGCTTGGAAAAAATGGCCTTCACATGCACCTTGACCGTGCCGGCGGTAATGCCCAGCTCATTGGCAATGGCCTTGTTGGCACGGCCTTCGGTAATACAGCCCAGCACATCGATCTCGCGCTGCGTCAACGCCTGCCGGCCCAGGCCCTCGGCCAGGCGCTGCGCGACGGACCGGTCCAGATGCAGCTGCCCGCGCGACAGCGCACGCACGCCGCAGATCATGTCCTCGACCGCACAGCCCAGCAGCAGGTAGCCAAGGACCCCCAGGCTCAGCGCGTTACGGATGTCGGTTTCGCGGTCCCGATGGCTGACCACCATGACCCGTGCCGTCCTGGCGCCCTGGCCGGGCGCCTGTGGCACCAGCGCGGCAAACAGCTCCAGCGCCGTTTCGTAGTCAGTGATCACGACATCGGCGTGCGCGCGCAGCGAAAGATTGCTCGGCGAAACAATGCTGACGGCAAATTCCCGCTCATACATCAGGCCGGCCTGCAGGCCCGCTTGCACCAGCGGATACCGGTGGGAGACCGCCACCACGATGGTAGGCCCCTGTGAACCGGCCAAATTCCCTGCGCTCATGGCTTGGTTCCTCATTGAGGTCGGAGCCTAGCAAGCGCAAAGCGAAATGAATATTACCCTTTGGTATAGGCCGAGACGCGCAGTCCGGGGCGCGCAGCCCGGCGCCTGCGGGCAAGCGCCGCGCCAACAAAAAAGCCAACCCCTGAAGGTTGGCTTTGGTGGGCCTCCCGTGAATCGAACACGGCAACAGTGGATTATGACTTTGCCAGCAAAACTAGCTCCAGCGGTAAATGGAGGTCAAGTAAGCGCAGGTTCGTGAAGCCAATAGCATAAAGTGAATCAATGAGTTAGCGGAATTTACGCAATATTGCGGAAAGTTACGATATATCGCTGTTTCACCGTTGCTTCTTCAGTTCTTTCCGGCATTTTTCAAAAAGAGCAACCGGTACGGCCGCGCCGAAAGAAATTGCTGCCAACCATTGACGTTCCCCACTCAATTGTTTTTTCAGAAAAAGCCAATTCGTTTTCAACCGCATAGAAAGCGCTGCACATTGGATTCAATCGAAAATACCAGGCTCAACCATTCACGCCCTTCAACCTTTCGAAAGTGGGGATGCCGAGCCGGGGGCACAGTCTTAAGTACGCCTTCCACGCCGCCCTTGAGATTCTCCTGTAGCGCCATCAAGAGACTGGCTAGGACATTTTGCCCTATCAAGGTATGGCCGGCATCATCTGCCAACTTGGCTCCCCTCCTTGCGTGACTGCTCGACGATCGGTTGACCGTATGTGGCGAGCAGCAACCGACCGAATTCCTGGTAGTGTTGCGCGAGCTTTACGCGGAGACACCAGCGCCTTACCTGGTACCGAACATCGTCCCAATCAGGGCTTGAGTCATTGCGATGTGGCTTACGCATCATCTTGACGGTCATCGGGCTGTGCCGCCCGATGGTTTTCCGCTGGACTTCCGGCATGCGGGGGGAAACGGCAGGCTTGATACAGAGCTTCGGTCGTCAGGATGCGGCCTCCGTTGATCCGCAGGGGGTCGCCCGACGCCATGTTCGGCAGGCCGGCGAAATCTTCCTTCGCCTTGTAGCCGACGGTCTCGCTGCGGACGTAGGCCCGCAGCGAGACCGTTCAGGCTGACGGATGCCAGAGCGCGAGCTCATCGAAGATATGCCTCGCAGAGGAATATCCCTCACGCTGCAGCAGCGAATCCAATGCAAGGCGCCCGAGGTTAAGCGGCAAGAGTGGCGAACCAAGTGCGACTGCCAGCCTAGGACAAACCTGCCGATTCATCAGTCTTCCGCCCATCACGGGCCTCGAACATCCCATCCGTGGTGATCAGTCGGTCCACGCACGTCATGCAAACCTCGATATGACGGTCGCCTCATCGCGTGACCGCTCCTGGCCGCGCTTACGCCGTGCCGGAGAAGGGCAGCATCAGCGGCTCGCGCAGCCGGATGATCTGGCGCACGTCGTCGTCGTTGACCACTTCCATGCTGACCAGTCCGATGGCGCCGTGATCGACCCAGACTTCGCGCGGCTTGTGGATCAGGTGATCTAGGCCCTCGACGAGAATTTCGATGAGATCGTCCTTGGGGTCGTAGGTAATTCCCAGCAATTGAATCCACTCCTGCTCGATCTGGTCGCCGACATTCAGCCCTGTCACCTCAATTTCGACCTGCTTGCCGACCAGCAGCGATTTCGACATCTGGTCAAAAGTTTTCTGCCATGTCGCTTTATCAATTTTTACTGTAGCCATGATGTTTGCCTCTGCCTTTCAATCATCCGTACCGGTGCCGCCGGCACAAAGAACTTACCACTGTATTCCGATACTCAGTCGTGAGTTTTCGTTTTATCAAGGTACTTCGTCTTATTCGGCGCTCATTACGGGATCTGCATACAGCCGACAATGGTCTATTTCAAGGGAGCGCCGTGTGACCATATTTCGGGGTAATCGAGCCCCCCAGCCGATTCACCGTCACCTCCCTCTAACCATTCTGCTCCATTTCTGTGCCGAAAACAGAGCAAATTCCGCTTGCAAATGAACAACTGTACGCCTGCGCAATGCTAATGGGAAGACCATAGGGTGCAATCGAGGTGGTCACCCCGTGGGGGGGCGCTGGTTGCCGCGCTCCTGCCCGCACTACCTGAAGGGTGATGGGCGCGGTCGGCTGCCGGTTGGGCTGGGACGCATGCTGGCTGTCATAGATCGCATCCTGGCTACCCTTATGGATCTCGTCAGCGCCCCCGGTTCATGAGGGTCAGCACGCCTTGTTGCCCTGTTCTGGCCCCATCGAGCCGATGGCGCCGCAGCGGGCATGCCACGACAAGCCCTGTTCCAGCACGTGCGGGATGGTCGCCGCGCCGGTCCGCCACAGCCACATGCTGGCGCAGATCTGGCGGTACGGTTCGGCCACGCAACTGTCGATAATGATCTGCGCGCGCGCGGCGCCAGGCCGCACCGGTAGGCCAAGCCGATTTCGGTGACGATGATATCGACGTCGTGCTCATTGCGGTCGACGTGCGACACCATTGGCACGATGCTAGAAATCTTGCCACCCTTGCTGAACGGCTCGGGGCAAACATACAGTCGGTCGCACCCCTTCACCTGCCGTTGGCCAGGTACCTACGTGCACGACGCCATGAGCGTCGCTCCTCGCCCCACAACCCGCGCCGCACGCTGGCGCAGGTATGCAGCCACAGTTCGCCGGACTGGATCAGCTCGACAAACGTCGCCACCACCGAGGTCGGCGCCGGGGAGCACTGGGTGTCGATCCACTCGGGCCGCGCCGCCAGCTCCAACGTGCTGTGTCGCTCACGGCTGGTCTCCTGTAATGGCGCTTTTGCGCGGATGGTCGTGACGCTTGGGGGAGACATTCAGGTATCTGAGACTGAGGAAGGCATAACAGATCACCGTCGCGGTCAGGCCAAGCAGCATGTAATTGGTTTTTGGCAATAGCAGGGCAAACCCGGTCAAGACGCAGACCACCAGGGTGTTGACGACCAGGCGGGGCCGCAGTTCGGGACGTTCCATGAAATAGCCGTACTGCTTGCCAATAAAAAAGCAAACCGTGCCGATGACCGACAGTATCCGGAACTCGGATAGCACCATGTCGTCCAGGATCGCGTGCCGGATCAGGCTGGCCAGAATCGACAGGCCGATGAAGACGAACAAGTGCGAGTACAGGATCGAATGGCCGGTCGTGAGCTTCTGTTCGGACAGCAGGTGAAAACTGTCAAAGTACACCCACCAGATGCTCGATATCATCGCGAAGCCCGTGGCGGCTGTCAGCAGCCTCTCCACGGTCCAGCTGATGTTGGCCAGTCCGGCGGACAGGCTGATGATGGACTCTCCCAGTATGATGATCGTGAGCAGGCCCACGCGCTCGATCAGGTGTTCGGTATGCACCGGGATGACCCAGAGCGGACGCTGCAAAAAAAAGATGAACGCAACCAGGTCGAACACGATACCAAGGTAAAACACGACATATCGCTGTGGTGCCGCGAACAGGACCGAGGCGAGGCTGATGGTGGCGCCGGCGAGGATCACCCAACCGACTGCCGTCGTGAGTTTTACGCTTTCCTTGTGCCGGTGTTTTGACACGACATACATCATGGCGATGATGTAATTCGCACCGGCGTAGCAGACGACGATGGCCTCGAAGCTGGCCAGGAATCGTTGGCCAATCAAGCCCGAGATGATAATCAGCAGGAACATGAGCAACAGGGTTGCCAGCCGATGCTTCCGGTCATCCGCGTCGAACCGGTTGGAATACATCGTGTGGCTGACCCAGATCCACCACACAGGTATGAAGATCAGGACGAATTTCCAGAACTGGAGTGGGTCAAGATGACCCTCGTGGGTGTGGCTCAGGATATGCGTTACGTCACCAATCGTCACCACAAAAATCAGGTCGAAGAACAACTCGAGCCAGGTGGCATGGCGATGGAGATCGAAATATTTTGTGTTGTGCATGTTGTCGGCCTTGCGCGGGGAGCGTCCGGTTGCCAGGCCTCTTACGCTGTGCCGGGTGCCGTTGTACGGCGGGCGGCCATGACCTGCTGGACGCCACTTGTGTCGGGCTCATCGACGAAGACCACCTCAATCTCTGGAATAACCGCATCCACCGGAATGTGGTAACCGGCAAAGTTATGGGTCATGAAACGGCCGAGCCGCTGATCCATCACCGTTTCTTCGTGCAATGCCATGCCGGCCGCCATGACTGCCCCCACCGATGATCCGGCTGCGCGCCGTCTTGCGGTTGATGATGCGACCGGCCGCCACCGCGATCACGATGCGCGTCATGCGCACGATTGGCAGTTCTTCGTCGATCCTGACTTCGACGAAGACCGCACTGTGCGTAGT
>JBEVDH010000009.1:0-10293 GCA_040514115.1 Comamonas sp.
GCTTCACACTTCCAGTCTGCGAAGACCCCAACCAGATTGCATTCCACGCAGTGGCAAGCGATGTAGTACCAGCGCACGTCATGTGTGCCCTCGTGCACGGAGACGCCGGACATCAGCTCGAACGCCTCGTTCTCGCACACGCACTCGTGCGCCTCGGGGGCGGCCTCTTCAACGTGGTCCGCGCTGTCGCCCATCAGGTGTTCCTGCCCGCAGTCGGTGCAGGTGCGGATTGCCACGCCGGCTTCTTCATCTGTCTGCAGCGCAAAAGTCCGGCACCCGCAATCGCATTTGGACGAGGCAAACCGGACGGCCTCATGGCGATTCGCAACGCTGTAGCTGCGCAGCTCGGCTTGGGTGTCGCCGGACGTCGTCCCGTACCAGAACTCGCCCTTCTTCGTCAGTGCCATTGATGCTGTTCCATTCTTCAAGGTGGGCTTCCCGGCAGACCTGACGCCAGGCTTGCCCCGATCATCTGGATTTTGCCTGAAGGCACGGTGAATCGTCGTCAAGGGGCCGGGTCGGGGTGGTCGCCGACAAGGGCTGCGGAAATCCTTGAATGCCGATTCTTGGAGATTGAAGCCAGAGACCATCAAGTTCAGCTGTTGATCGCCGCCGACATTCGATGTTGAAGCTCCTACGTCAGCTCTCAGCCTGAAGCGGTCGTCCAAGAAACACGCTGCTTCTCTGCTGTTTACCCAGTGGGAACTGTCCTCAGATAACTATCAAGCCCTCCTTTCGGCAAGGCACCATCAAGCAGGGTCTGGGGAACATAGAGCGCAATGAGCCCGCGTCCGGTGCTCGGGATCAGGACCGCTGCCGTATGCAATGATGCGCCATGACACAGAGCTCCGAAGACCTGCAACAAATTGCCGCGCGCACGCTCGCGCACTATGAGCAGAACGCCCAAAGCTTCTGGGAAGGCACGCGCGACCACGACGTCAGCCAGAACATCGCGGCGCTGCTCAAGCACATGGCCGGGCCGCCGCCCTTTGACCTGCTGGATTTCGGCTGCGGCCCGGGGCGCGATCTGCGCACCTTCAAGGCGCTGGGCCACCGCGCAGTAGGGTTGGAGGGCGCGCCCAGCTCGGCGGCCATGGCGCGGGTCAACAGCGGCTGCGAGGTGCTGGAGCAGAGCTTTCTGCAGCTTGATCTGCCCGCGCAGCGCTTCGACGGTGTGTTTGCCAATGCCGTGCTGTTCCACGTACCCAGCGAAGCGCTGCCTCAGGTGCTGCGCCAACTGCACGCCTGCCTGCGCCCGGGCGGGGTGCTGTTCAGTTCCAACCCGCGCGGCAATGGCCAGGAGGGCTGGAATGGGGAGCGCTACGGCGTATTTCACGACTGGCCTACCTGGCGCGCCTGGGTGACGGCCGCCGGCTTCGAGGAGCTGGAACATTACTACCGTCCTTCAGGCCTGCCGATTGAACAGCAGCCCTGGCTGGCCAGCGTATGGCGCAGGCGCTGAGCCCGGGCTTCAAGGCACTGCGCATCTGGCCAAAGGGGGTGGGCGGATCTCCGAGCCAGACGGCGGGAGTTTTGCACCCTCCGATGACAACCGTCGAGGCGTGCGCAGAGTGCCTGCCGGGTGATGTCCTCGGGTCCTACATCGGGGACGGGTGGATTCCGTGAAATTGGAGGGGCTGAATCCTCAGCGCACAAAGGATCTCATATGCCTCAATCGACCAAAGACTCCAAGGGTGGCAACGCCCATTCGACGAAGAATACCCATGCAAAGTCTACCGCTGGGGATGAAGCGGTGAAGAAGTCTGCAGACAAGAGCAATGGTTCGCCGACCGGGCCTTTGAAGCATGGAGAGAAAAAGACCACGCCGTAACGCAGCGCTGCGCAACAAATACGGATGCATAGCGCACCCCCATGGTCTTGGGGTGCGCTTGGTTTCGGTGGAAGTTTTCTGCTTTCTGTCTCGCCCGTCACCGCGACGGGTTGGGATATGAGCCGACCCCCGGCAATGGGCCTGCCAAGATCCTGCGGATCAAGCCGTCCGTAGACGTTGTCCCTGGCATGTCCCTGGCATATCCGGCCTCCTGAACCGGTCATTTCATTCAGTGCCCAGGAAGCCAGGGGCAGCCTCCTCATCCCCAACAACTATTTAGTGGGTATCCGGTACTTTACTGGTGCAGTTTCACGCTCGTTTGCCGATAACGACTGTTTCGACAAGGCTTCGCATGAAATTACAGACCCGTATAGTGCTGCTGTGCAGCGTCGCACTTCTGAGCATGGCGGTGCTTGCCGCCGTGTCGTTGTCGACCCTGCGCCAGTCCATGGTGCAAGAGCGCACGGCGCAGCTCTCCAGGCTGGTCATCCTGGCCCATGCCGCCCTGGAAAAACTGAGCGCGCTGGAGCAAAGCGGCAAGATGACCCGCGCCGACGCCCAGACAGAGGGCAAACGCATCATTGGCAGCTTCATCAAGGGCGACCAGTATTTCTTCGTGCGCGGTTTCACCGATGACGTGAACCATGTGCATCCCAACCCCAAGCGGGTCGGCATCGTGGATGAAAAGGGCGGCAAGGAAGCCGGCGTGCGCTACCGCGCGGCGCTGGAGGGCAAGGTGATCGGCACCGTGGTGGCCAAGGGCACGCGGCCAGGCACCAAGGAAGAGGTCGACAAGCTTTATGCCGTGATCAAGTTCGCCCCCTGGGACTGGACCATTGGCTTTGGCGATTACATCGACGACATCGACAACGCCTTCTGGCGCAACACCGTGATACTGCTGGCCATCGGCGGCGCGCTGATGCTGGTGATTGCCGGCATGGCATGGAGCATGTTGCGCTCGGTGGTGCGGCAGCTGGGCGGAGAACCCCAGTACGCGGCTGACATCGTGACGCAGATTGCAGGCGGCGACCTCACCGTGCAGGTGGCCACCGACCCCAAGGACCGCACCAGCTTGCTGTTCGCCATCCAGACCATGCGCGACAACCTGGCACGCATGGTGGCGCAGGTGCGCACCAGCACCGACACCATCACCACCGCCTCGGCCGAGATCGCCTCCGGCAACCAAGACCTGGCCAACCGCACCGAATCCCAGGCCGGCGCCCTGCAGGAAACCGCCAGCGCCATGGAGGAGCTGACCTCGACCGTGCAGCAGAACGCGCAGAACGCCCAGCAGGTCAACCAGCTGGCGCTGTCGGCCTCGGGGATCGCCGTGCGCGGGGGCGCCGTGGTCGACCAGGTGGTGGTCACCATGGGCTCGATCAACGCCTCGTCGCGCAAGATCGTCGACATCATCAGCGTGATCGACGGCATCGCCTTCCAGACCAACATCCTGGCGCTGAACGCCGCGGTGGAAGCGGCACGCGCCGGTGACCAGGGCCGGGGCTTTGCGGTGGTCGCCAGCGAAGTGCGCAGCCTGGCCCAGCGCTCGGCCGCCGCCGCCAAGGAAATCAAGACACTGATTGACGACTCGGTGGCCAAGGTCGGCTCCGGTACCACCCTGGTCGAGCAGGCGGGCGTCACCATGCGAGAAGTGGTCACCAGCGTCAAGCGCGTGACCGAGATGGTGGGCGAAATCAGCGCCGCCAGCAGCGAGCAGGGCTCCGGCATCGCGCAGGTCAACCAGTCGATTGCGCACATGGACCAGGCCACGCAGCAAAATGCGGCGCTGGTCGAGCAATCGGTGGCCGCGGCCCAGTTGCTCAGCAACCAGGCGATGGGATTGTCCACGGCCGTGAGCGTGTTCAAGCTGGAACCGGTGGTGGCGTAGCCGATGGGCTTGCCGGCACGCTGGTTCGTTTCTGCGCTGGAGCGGGTCACAGGCGCTTTAGACAAGCAGCGAGCAGAAAATGACGGCAGCCACCCTGAACAGCGGTGCCGGTTTGCGCCAATAACCAACACCACCGATGGGGGGCGCCGCGCGTGTACGACGATGTACCACTGGTTGCGCAGCATTCGGGTGATAATGAGAATACTTCCCATCTGCATATAGGGGCTGCTCCGGCCATTGGCCCGGCTGCCGGCGAAGGGATCCGTTATCCATCCGCTGGCCGTGGGCCGAGACGTGGCTGTCCACTACTACCGAGAACTGCTGCATTTCCTCACCCGCTGCGTGAAGGACCGCGATACCGCGGCCGACCTGGCGCAGGAGAGTTTCGCGCGCATCTACGCCGCCGAGCAGGCGGGGCAGGCCATACGCGAGCCGCGCGCGCTGCTGTACCGCACGGCACGCAACCTCGTCACCGACCACCACCGCCGAGGTGCCGTGCGCGCCCAGGCGGGCGAGGTGGCCGGTGGTGGCGAGCTGGCCGGGCCGGACGCGTGCGCTGCGCCCGCGGCCTTCGAACCCGAGGTCGCGCTGTCCTCGGGCCAGGGCCTGGCGGCGATGCTGGCCACCATCGATGGCCTGCCGCCGCGCTGCCGCGAGGCCTTCATCCTCTACAAGTTCGATGGTCTGTCGTATGCCGAGGTGGCCGAGCGCATGGGCATTTCGGTGCGCACGGTGGAGATGCAGCTGCAGATCGCGATGAAGGCCTGCTGGCAATGCCTGGATGCGAGCAACGGCCGCACAGGGCGGCGCGGGCGATGAGGCGCTGCAACAACTGTTTATCATCGCCTGCTACCGTGCTGGCGCAGGCCCGCGCGTCTACCTTCCCGATGCCTTCTTCTTTTCCGCGATGAACCCGCCGCAGCCCTTGCCGCCCCATGACGACGACCCCTCGCGCCTGCGCGAGGAGGTGCTCGAATGGTTCATCCGCCGCGACCGCGATGGCTGGAATGCCGCGCACGAATCGGCTTTTCAGGCGTGGCTGCGGGCGGACGAACGCCACCGCAGCAGCTATGCGCGGTGGCAGGCGCATTGGCATGCGATGGACGCGATCCCGGCCGATGCGGTGGCACAGCTGCGTGGCCGGCTGGTGCGTGACAAGGCCGTGCAGGCGGCCCATGCGCCCCCCGGGAGGCCCGCTGCGACCTCGGCCCGCCATGAGGAGGGCGGGAAGGACAGGAAGTTGGGCCCTTCCCGCCGAAGGGTGCTGCTGCCGGCCCTGGCCATGGCCGGCGTGGCGGCCATCACCGCCGGCGCGGGGCTGCTGGGCTGGCGTCAGTGGCAGGCCCAGCCCGTTTTCACCCAGGCCTTCAGTACCGTGCGCGGGCAGCAGGCCGAAGTGCCGCTGCCCGATGGCAGTCGGCTGCGCCTGGGTACCGCCACGCGGCTCGAAGTCACCTATTACCGTCAACGACGCGAGGTGCGCCTGCTCGACGGCGAGGCCGTGTTCCGCGTGCAGGCCGATGCGCACCGCCCCTTCGACGTGCTGGCGGCCGCCACGCGCATCACCGTGGTCGGCACCCGCTTCGCGGTGCGCCATACGCCGGACATGGCGGCCGATGCGGGTGTGCACGTGCTGGTGGAGGAGGGGCGTGTGCGGGTGGCGAGGGCTTGGGGCACCCCCTTCCCGGGTGAGGTCGCCCTGGAGCTGAGCGCCGGGCAACAGGTGGCCAGCGATGTGCACGGGGCGTTGGCCACCGTGGTGCCCGTGCCCGGCGATGGCATCGCGCCCTGGCGCGAGCACCGCGTGAGCTTCGTCGACACGCCGCTGGGCCATGCCCTGGCAGAGCTGGAGCGCTATGGGAACACCGGCCTGGTGCTGCGTGACCCTGCCGTGGCGGCGCTGCGCCTGTCCGGCACCTTCAACCCGCGCGATGCGCGCACCCTGCGCCGCGTGCTGCCCAGTGCCTTGCCGGTGCGCCTGCAGGAGCAAGGGGGCGCGACGGAGATTCTTCTCTCAAGGTAGCCCGTGGCCGCGTTGGCGGAAAAAATGCTGCGGCCTTACCGTAGTTCGGTCCTCTGGCACGTCTACCGGAACAGGACGCATTCCTGTCCCGACCCATGACCCAAGGATTTTCCTCAATGAACCGCCCGACCCTTCGGCCCGCACCGCTTGCGCTGGCCCTTGTCTTTGCCTTCGGCTGCGGCGCCGCCAGCGCCCAGAATGGCGCCGCTCCCGCGGCACCCTTGCAGATCCGCATCGCCGCGCAACCCCTTGCCGAAGCCCTCAACGACTGGGCGCGCCAGACGCGCGTGCAGATCATCGTGCAGCAAAGCCTGGTGGCCGGCAAATCGGCACCGGCTGTGGCAGGCATGCTCGCGCCCCAGCAGGCGCTGGAGCGCCTGTTGGCCGGCAGCGGCCTGGTGGCCATGCCCGAAGGCGCGGCCATGGTGGTGCGGCCCGCACCCTCACCCGCATCTGGCAGTGGTGCCTCCCTGCCGGCCGTGACGGTCACTGCCGGCGCATCGTCCCAGGCCCCCACGGGGCCGGTGGCTGGCCTGGTGGCGCGGCGCAGCCTGGTCGCCACCAAGACCGACACGCCGATCCTGGAGGTGGCGCAGTCCATCTCGGTGGTCACGCGCGACCAGATGGACGCGCAGGGCGTGCAGACGGTGGAGCAGTCGCTGCGCTATACCTCGGGCGTGCTCACGGAGGTGACGGGCTACGACCTGCGCTATGCAAGCTTGAACATCCGCGGCTTCGACGCCACGCTCTACCGCGACGGCCTGCGCGTGTTCAAGACCGGCACCTATGGGGACTGGCTCACCGAGCCGCAGGGCGTGGAGCGGGTGGAGGTGCTCAAGGGGCCCTCGGCGCTGCTCTATGGCCAGGGCGGGCCGGGCGGTGTGGTGAACCAGGTTTCCAAGCGGCCCACGGCCGAGCCGCTCAACGAGGTCAACGCTTCGGCGGGCAGCCACGGCCGCTACCAGACCGGTTTCGACATCGGCCGCCCGCTCAATGAAGAGGGGTCGCTGCTGTTTCGCATCAACGGCATGGCGCGCGATGCCAGGACCCAGACCGCGCACTCACAGGATGACCGCCTGTACATCGCGCCGGCGCTGACCTGGAAGCCCTCGGCCCGCACCAGCCTGACGCTGCTGGCCGACGTGACGCGCGACCGCATGACGCCCAAGAGCTGGTGGCCCAACCAGTCGCTGCTGGGCAGCTATGTGGGTGGGCGCATCCCGGTGGATGCGTTTGCCGGTGAACCCGGTTTTGATCGCTATGACCGTGACATGGTCTCGGTGGGATATCTGTTCGAGCATGCGCTGGACGACACGCTGACGCTGCGCCAGAACCTGCGCTACGCCGACTACGAACTCGACTACCAGCATGTCTACGCCACGGGCGTGCGCCCTGACCAGCGCAGCGTCACGCGCGACTCGCTGATCTCGCGCAGCAAGAGCCATGTGACCACGCTGGACACCAGCGTGCAAAAGGACTGGGCCACCGGCGAGGTCCGGCACAAGCTGCTGCTGGGCCTCGATTACCAGGATTTTTCGGGCGAGGAGCACATCGGCTTTGGGCGCGCACCGGTGCTCGATTTCGTGAACCCCGTGTATGGCGCAGCCTTCGCGGCGCCCGTGACCGCGCGCAACACGGCCAAGGTGCGGCAGGTCGGCCTGTACGCCCAGGACCAGATGCGCTGGGGCCCCTGGGTGATGAACGCCGGCCTGCGCCACGACCGGGCCGACACCGAGCGCGGCACTGCGGCTGCCACGGCGTCGGCCAGCGACTCCAAGACCACCGGCAGCGCCGGCGTGCTTTACCTGCTGGACAGCGGTTTGGCCCCGTACGCGAGCTATTCCACCTCGTTCGTGCCGGTGGTTGGCGCCAACTACCGCAGCACGCCGCAGCCCGAGGGCAGCGCGCAGTTCGAGGTGGGGCTCAAGTACCAGCCCACGGGCACGGAGCAGTTGTATACGGCCTCGCTGTTCGATCTGCGCCGGCAGAACGTGACCACGCTCGACCCCAACTCGGCCGCACTGCGCGTGCAGACCGGCGAGGTGCGCTCGCGCGGGCTGGAGCTGGAGGCCAAGACCCGGATCACCGCGGGGCTGGACCTGCTGGCCAGCTACACCTACCTGGATGCCAAGGTCACGCGCAGCAACGATGCGCAGGAGCTTGGCAAGCGCCCGTTCCAGACGGCGCGCAGCACCGCCAAGCTGTGGCTGGGCTATGCCCTGCCGGGCGAGGCGCTGCGCGGATGGAGTCTGGGGCTGGGCCTGCGGCGTGTCGGCCCCACGGTGGCCGACACCTACAACCGCTATGGGAACGAGGGCTATACCCTGGTGGACGCGGCCCTGCACTATGCCCAGGGGCCCATGCGCTTCTCGCTGAACGTCGCCAACCTGGGCGACAAGGTCACCACAGCCAACCGGGCGCAGTTCTATGGGCAGGGCCGCAGCGTGATGGCGACGGTGGGTTACCGCTGGTAGTGACGGGCCAGTGGTGGCGTTGCCGGTTGGCTTGCTGAGACGCTAGTTCGTCAAAGCTGCCCTGCCAGACGTTGGAAGCCAGGCAATCCGGACGGCTCTGCCTGCGAGCCGCATTGCAGCTGATCGTATTGGCTGGAGCTCCTCGCGCTGTGCGGTGGCCGCGGCTCGGCGATGGCCGTTTGATTGTGACGCAATCCCCGCGATGGCGCCCGGCATTGCGCCTGTCCTGGGACGATCCGTCGCCTGGGCTAGGATAGCTGCGCCCGGCTGGTGTGGCGGGGACCGAAACAGGACAGTCAATGGAATTGCGGCAACTGCGCTACTTTGTGCGCATTGTGGAAATGGGCTCGATGAGCCGGGCGGCGCGCGAGCTCGATGTCGTGCAGTCGGCGCTGAGCCAGCAAATCACGCGGCTCGAGAGCGAGCTGGCCGTGCGCCTGCTGCAGCGCACGCCGCGCGGCGTCGTGCCGACCGAAGCCGGCGTGGCGTTCTTTCGCGAAGCCCAGCTGGCGCTGCGCCATGCCGAGCAGGCGGTGCGCAGCGCCCAGCAGTCGCGGCTGTCGGGCTCGGTCAGCGTGGGCCTGGCGCCCACCACGGCCACCATCCTGGCGCTGCCGCTGATGCGGGCCATGCGCACGCGCTACCCCGACGTGCGACTGCACATGGTGGAGAGCATGTCGGGCCACCTCGCGGAAATGCTCAATGCGCGCGCGCTCGACATGGCCGTGCTGTTCGACTCCCGTCTGCATGGCGGGGAGGGCGGCCACTCGCGGCCCAACCTGGCCCGGCCCGGCGGCCGGCGCTGGCAGGTGCACCCGCTGGTCGAGGAGCAGCTGTACCTGATCCGCTCGCGGCGCCACCCGCAGGTCGGCGCGTTGCCCGAATCAATGGCGCTGGCCGATCTGGCGCACGAACCCTTGATCCTGCCCACCGGCCAGCATGGCCTGCGCAGCACGCTGGACACGGCTTTTTCGCAAGCACGCTTCACGCCGCATGTGGTGCTCGAGGTCGACTCGCTGTCGATGGTCATGGCGGCGGTCGATGCGGGCCTGGGCTCCACGCTCCAGCCCTGGGCCGCCATGGGGCGCTTCGAGGACGCGGCGCAGCGCTTCGAAAAGGCGTTGATCACGGATCGCGATGCGCAGCGCACCAACTTGCTGTGCAGCCTGTCCGAGGACGAGCTGTCACCGGCCGCTCTCGCCGCGCGCGTGGTGCTGGTCGACTGCGTGCGCGAACTGGTGCGGTCGGGCGCCTGGTGCGGCACCACGCCTATCCATCACGATAGCTGATACCCCCATGCGCCGCGCCCCCTGCACCGGGGCCGGCTGAATTCCTACAGTGGAGCTCCCCCCGAGAGAGACACTGCAAGGAGAATTCACATGGACACCGATGTTCTGGTCATCGGTGGTGGCAACGCTGCCCTTTGCGCCGCCCTGATGGCGCGCGAGGCGGGCATGCGCGTGCTGCTGCTGGAGTCCGCCCCGCGCGCCTGGCGCGGCGGCAACTCCGCCCACACTCGCAACCTGCGCTGCATGCATGACGCGCCGCAGGATGTGCTGGTCGAAGCCTACCCCGAAGAAGAATACTGGCAGGATCTGCTCAAGGTGACGGGCGGCCTCACCGACGAGCACCTGGCGCGCCTGGTGATCCGCGCGTCTTCGACCTGCCGCGACTGGATGCGCCGCCACGGCGTGCATTTCCAGCCGCCGCTGTCGGGCGCGCTGCATGTCGCGCGCACCAATGCCTTCTTCATGGGTGGCGGCAAGGCGCTGGTCAATGCCTACTTCCGCAGCGCCGAGGCGCTGGGCGTCGAGATCCGCTACGAGGCGCCCGTCGACCGGCTCGAGATCGAGGGCGGGCGCTTCGTTGCCGCCTGGTGCAATGGGGAGCGCATCACCGCGAAAAGCTGTGTGCTGGCGGCCGGCGGCTTCGAGTCCAACCGCGAATGGCTGCGCGAGGCCTG
The DNA here is from genome assembly GCA_040514115.1 of Comamonas sp. GTDB lineage: Bacteria > Pseudomonadota > Gammaproteobacteria > Burkholderiales > Burkholderiaceae_C > Comamonas. The sequence continues at coordinate 10,180 of JBEVDH010000009.1, forward strand.
GGGCCAGAACGCGCGCGGCGAATGGCCTTCGGACAACTTCCTGATCCGCGGCACGGCCTACAACCAGGGCGTGCTGCTGCGCCACCTGCTGGACGACCAGCAGGCCGACCGCAT
>JBEVDH010000029.1:0-9639 GCA_040514115.1 Comamonas sp.
GTGCCGACGCTGGTGCTGTGGGGCATGAACGATCCGGCGCTGCGCCCGGGGCTGCTCGAAGGCCTTGAAGAATGGGTGCCGCGGCTGCAGATCCAGCACCTGCGCAACACCTCCCACTGGGTGGTGCACGAGCGGCCGGCACGGGTGATCGACGAGCTCGAGCATTTTGTGCAGCAGCAGTTCAGCGGTGAGGGGTTGGCGGCTTGATGATCGCTGACTGTAGTGAGTCTTGATAGCGCCCACTATGAATCTTGAAAGTGGCCGCTCATCCTTCGACAGGCTCAGGACGAACGGGGTTTTCACCCCTTCGACAAGCTCAGGGCGAACGGTTTTCCCGTTCGTGGCGAGCCTACCTGGCCGGCCGCGTCGAACCACCCGCCCCCCGACAAAAAGAACTGAGGACCTCAGCCGTAAACCGACGCTTCGCCTTCCGGCCGCGTCTTGAACCGCCGGTGCACCCAGTAATACTGCTCGGGCATGGTGTTGATCCAGTGCTCGAGTTCGCGGTTCATGCGCGCCGTGTCGGCCACGGCGTCGGCGGTGGGGAAATCCTCCCAGGCCGGGGTGATCTGCGCGACATAGCCCTCGGGCGTGAGTCGGGTGTACATGCCGATGACCTTGGCCCGGCCCAGGCGCGCGAAGCGCGACAGCGAGGGAATGGTCGCGGTCGTCACGCCGAAGAAGGGCACGAACACCGAATCGTTGCGGCCGAAGTCCATGTCGGGCAGCAGGTACAGCAGCCCGCCCTGGCGCAGGCTGGAGATGATCGGCTTGACGCCGTCGGCACGGTTGAGCATGCGCACGTTGCCAAAGCGCTGGCGCCCGCCCATGAACCAGCCGTCGACGGCGGGGTTGGGATGGGTCGAGAAGATCGAGGTGAAGGCCCGCGGGGTGTTGAGCGGCAGCGTCAGCCCGCCCGCATCCATGCTGTAGAAATGCGGCGCGAACACGATGGTCGGCGTATCGCCTTCGAGCTCGTGCAGCGCGCCTTCGAGCCTGACGCGCGCGCGCACCACGGACTCGGGCGCCGACCAGAGCCAGCCGCGGTCCAGCCAGGTCTGGCAGAACACGACGAAATTGCGCCGCGCCAGCGCCTTGCGCTGCGCGGGGGTCAGTTGCGGGAAGCACAGCTCCAGGTTGCGCAGCGCAACCCTGCGCCGCGGCAGCGCGACCAAGAACAGCACTTGCCCGAGCAGCCAGCCCAGCGCGCGCAGCCAGCGCAGCGGCAGGCGCCCGAGCATGCCCATCAACCAGACACCGAAGCGCGCGCTCATGGCTTCACCTGCGCGGCGGGTTGCTCGGCACGCGGCTGCTTGTAGCGCGCATAGCCCCAGAGGTATTGCGAAGGGCACTGGCGGATGACCTGCTCCATGGCCTGGTTGAGCTGCAGCACGGCGGTCTCCAACGAATCTGACAAAGGCAAGGGCAACTCCTCGAAATACAGCGCATAGCCGCGCCCCCAGGAGCGGCGCTCGCAGCGGGCAACGACCACGAGCGCGCCGGTCTGCTGCACCAGCCGCGCCGCCAGCGTCATGGTGTAGGCATCGCGGCCGAAGAACGGCGACCACAGGCCCTGCCCTTCGGGCGGCACCTGGTCGGGCAGCAAGCCCACGGCCTCGCCGCGGCGCAGTGCCTTGATCATCTGGCGCACGCCCGACAGCGTGGTCGGCACGGCATGCACGCCGGGACGGTTGCGCGCGGTCGCCATGACCCGGGCCAGCCAGGCCTGGCGCGCGGGGCGGTACAGGATGGTGATCGGCCCGTGCTTTGCGCCCCAGCGGTGCGCGGCGGCCTGCACCGACAGCTCGAAGCAGCCCAGATGGGGGGTGAGGAACACGATGCCGCGCCCCTGGGCCCAGACGCGCTCGACGCGCTCGGGCTCGACCATCTCGCAGTGCGGCGGCTCGGGGCGCAGCCACAGGCGCGGCAGCTCGGCCACCAGGCGCCCGGCGTGGCCCACGGCCGCGCGGACCTCGGCAAACCGGTACCCGGCCTGGCGCGCGTTGTCCAGGAAACGCCGGCGGTAGGTGCCCGAGAGCGCGAACACCAGCCACCCCATGGCAGCGCCCAGACCATGCAAAAGCCCCAAAGGCAGCAGCGAGAACAAACGAAACAGGCTTGGCATTAAAATAGAAGAGTCGCTGAGTTAAATGAGCAACTTGCAGGGCGACGTAAAAAAATTCTGCTAAAGCGTTCGCCGGGCTCCGTCAGCTTGGGCAACGCCTCACAAGCTGAACACAGGAGTTTATTCAATGGCGAACGATTTTCTTTTCACTTCGGAATCTGTTTCTGAAGGACACCCCGACAAGGTGGCCGACCAGATCTCCGATGCGATCCTGGATGCCATTTTCACCCAAGACCCCCACTCGCGTGTGGCAGCAGAGACGCTGACCAACACCGGCCTGGTGGTTCTCGCCGGCGAAATCACCACCGGCGCCAATGTGGATTACATCCAGGTGGCGCGCGACACCATCAAGCGCATCGGCTACGACAACACCGATTACGGCATCGACTACAAGGGCTGCGCGGTGCTCGTGGCCTATGACAAGCAAAGCCAGGACATCGCCCAGGGCGTGGACCACGCCAGCGACGACGAGCTCGATACCGGCGCCGGCGACCAGGGCCTGATGTTCGGCTACGCCTGCGACGAGACAGCCGAGCTGATGCCCGCGCCGATCTACTACGCGCACCGTCTGGTCGAGCGCCAGGCGCAGCTGCGCAAGGACGGCCGTCTGCCCTTCCTGCGCCCCGATGCCAAGAGCCAGGTGACGATGCGCTATGTGGACGGCAAGCCGCACAGCATCGACACCGTCGTGCTGTCGACCCAGCACAGCCCCGACCAGTCGGAAACCGCGACCCGCATGAAGGCCAGCTTCACCGAAGCCATCATCGAGGAAATCATCAAGCCGGTGCTGCCCAACGCCTGGCTGCAGGACACGCGCTTCCTGATCAACCCCACGGGCCGTTTCGTGGTCGGTGGCCCGCAGGGCGACTGCGGGCTCACGGGCCGCAAGATCATCGTCGACACCTACGGCGGCGCCTGCCCCCATGGCGGCGGTGCATTCTCGGGCAAGGACCCAACCAAGGTCGACCGCTCGGCCGCCTACGCCGCACGCTACGTGGCCAAGAACATCGTCGCCGCGGGCCTGGCGCGCCAGTGCCAGATCCAGGTGGCCTACGCGATCGGCGTCGCGCGGCCGATGAACATCACCGTGTACACCGAAGGCACGGGTGTCATTCCCGACGACCAGATCGCCAAGCTCGTGGCCGAACATTTCGACCTGCGCCCCAAGGGCATCATCCAGATGCTCGACCTGCTGCGCCCGATCTACAGCAAGACCGCGGCCTATGGCCACTTCGGCCGCGAAGAGCCCGAATTCACCTGGGAAAAGACCGACAAGGCAGCGCTGCTGCGCGACGCCGCCGGCCTGCGTTAAGCACCTGGCGCACCAGCGCCGCCCCTTCGACAAGGCCTGCCATGCGCAGGCCTTTTTCATGCGCGCAGGAGGAAGGTGCGCTCCTACGCCAGCAGCGCTGTCCGGCCCACATTCATCCAACTGCGCGGCGGATAACGTAGCAACTGCAACGCCGGCACATTGACCGGCGTCCCCAAGGAAACACCATGCTCAAATACGCCATCATCTTTGCTGTCATCTCGCTGCTGGCCGGCGCCCTGGGCTTCACCGGCGTCGCTGCCGGCGCGGCCGGTATCGCCAAGCTGCTGTTCGTCGTGTTCCTGGTGCTGGCCGTCATCTTCGTCGTGCTGGCCGTGCTGGGTGTGGGCGCCGCGCGCAAGGCCCTGAAGTAAGGATCCGGGCCTCCCGGCGCCCGAGCGCACCGGGGGGCCAAGGATTGCATCGGGGCAGCCGCCGGCAGGCCTACACTGGCCTCGTTTACCCGTTTCTACTGCCTGCTTCTGCCGCCCATGCCCTCTTCCGTCCAGCTCCTGGTCATTGACCCGCAGAACGATTTCTGTGACCTTCCCCCCACCTGCTGGCCCGCGGGCACGCAGCCGAGCCTGGCGGTGGCCGATGCGCATCGGCATATGCAGCGGCTGGCACGCTGGCTGAAGAGGCAGATCGCGCGCATCGATGCCATCACCATCACGCTGGATTCGCACCAGCGTTTCGACATTGCCCACCCGGGATTCTGGCGGGCGATGGATGGCAGCGAGATGCTGCCTTTCACGCCCATCACCGCCGCCCAGGTGCGCGCCGCGCAGTTCCTGCCGCGCGAGCCGGCCCATTTGCCGCGCACCCTGGACTATCTCGATGCACTGGAGCGCCAGGGCCGCTATACGCTGATGGTCTGGCCGGTGCATTGCGAGCTTGGCGGCTGGGGCCATGGCGTGCATGCCGAGCTGCTCGCGGCCTGCGGCGCCTGGCAGCTCGAGCGCCAGCGCGCCGTGCACCATGTGCTCAAGGGCATGAACCCCTTCACCGAACATTACAGCGCGCTGATGGCCGAGGTCGTGGACCCCACCGATCCGGCCACGGCGCTCAACACCTCCTTGCTGGCCAGACTCGCGCAGGCCGATGTGCTGGTGATTGCCGGCGAGGCCAGCAGCCACTGCGTGCGCGCGAGCGTCGAGCACCTGGTGGAATATCTGCCGAGCGGCCATGCACAGCGGCTGGTGCTGCTGACCGATTGCATGGGCCCGGTGGCCGGTTTCGAATCCGCCGAACAGGATTTCTTCAGCGCGATGCGTGCCCAGGGCGTGCAATTTGCCACCAGCGACTCCCTCGAGCTTGCCGACTGAACCTCTATGCCACCCGTCATCACCAGCCTGCTCGACACCGATCTCTACAAATTCACGATGTGGCAGGCGATGCTGCATCGCCACCCGCAGACCCAGGCGCACTACGAGTTCGTCTGCCGCAGCACGCCCGAGTTCCCGCTGACCGAGCTGCTGGCGCAGGTCGAGGCCGAGCTCGATGCGCTGTGCGCGCTGTCGTTTGCCAAGGACGAGTTGAGCTACCTGGCTTCGCTGCGCTTCATCAAGAGCGACTTCATCGACTTCCTGCGCATCTTCCGCTTCCAGCGCGCGTTCATCGAGGCGCGCGCCGAGGGCGACACGCTGCAGATCGTCGCGCATGGCCCGCAGGTGCATGTGATGGGCTTCGAGATCTATGTGCTGGCGATCGTCAACGAGCTTTATTTCCGCCGCTTCGATGCCCAGGCGGCGCTGCGCGAGGGGCGCGTGCGCCTGGCGCACAAGGTCGCGCAGCTGCAGGCGCTGGCCGGGGCCGCACAGCGTCGCCATCCCTTCGAGATGTTCGACTTCGGCGTGCGCCGGCGCTATTCCGGCGCCTGGCAGCGCGAGGTGGTGCAGCGCTTTGCAAGTGAGACACCGCAGTGGTTCAAGGGCACGTCCAACGTGCTGCTGGCGCGCGACCTGCAGCTGGTGCCGATCGGCACCATGGCGCACGAATACCTGCAAAGCTACCAGGCGCTGGGCGTGCGCCTGCGCGACTTCCAGAACGCCGCGCTCGAGGACTGGGTGCAGGAATACCGCGGCGACCTGGGCATCGCGCTCACGGACACCGTCGGCATGGACGCCTTCCTCAATGACTTCGACCTCTATTTCGCCAAGCTGTTCGACGGCCTGCGCCACGACTCTGGCGACCCGTACGCCTGGGGCGAGAAGGCGCTGGCCCACTACCAGCGCCTGCGCATCGACACGAACAGCAAGCGCCTGGTATTTTCCGACGGACTGAATCTCGACAGCGCGCTGCAGCTCTACCACCGCTTTGCCGACCGCATCCAGCTGGGCTTCGGCATCGGCACGCGGCTGACCAACGACATGGGTCTGACGCCGCTGAACATCGTCATGAAGCTGACCCATGCCAACGGCCAGCCCGTGGCCAAGATTTCGGACAGCCCGGGCAAGACCCTGTGCACCGATGAAACCTACCTGGCCTATCTGCGCCAGGTGTTCGACATTCCAGACCCCGGGCCAACGTCCCGCTGACCCAAGGAGCCCCCATGCTGCGCATCACCCTGGCCCAACTCAACTACACCGTGGGCGATATCGAAGGCAACGTGCAGCGCATGCACGCGGCCGCACGCCAGGCACAGGACGACCGGGCCGACATGGTGGTCTTCAGCGAACTCTCGCTGTGCGGCTACTACCCTGGCGACCTGCTGGACGAACCGGACTTCCTGCAGCGCGTGCAGGCCGGCCTGGAGCAGCTGCGCAACGTCACGGCCGACTATCCCACGCTGCACTGGGTCGTGGGGGCGCCGACGCGCGCCGCAGGCCCGGGCCGGCCGCTGCACAACAGCCTGCTGGTGCTGCAGGGCGGCAAGCTGCGCCTGCAGTACGACAAGCAACTGCTGCCGAGCTACAACATCTTTGCCGAGCGGCGCCATTTCGAGCCCGGCCCGGACGTGGCCAAGGTGCTGCGCATCGGCCAGATGCAGGTCGGTTTCCTGATCTGCGAAGACGGCTGGAACGACAGCGGCGCCGACTACGCGACCAACCCCTTTCGGCGCATGGCCGATGCCGCGCCCGACCTGCTGGTCAGCATCAACGCCAGCCCGAGCCACCTGGGCAAACGCGAGCAGCGCCACCAGGTGTTCAGCGCGGCCACCAGCCGCCATGCGCTGCCGCTGCTCTACGTCAACCAGGTGGGCGGCCAGGACCAGATCATTTTCGATGGTGCCTCGTTTGCCATCGAACCCGACCGCGGCGTGGTGCTGGAGGCGCCGCGCTTCCAGGAATGCGTGACCACGCTGGTGTTCGACCAGGGGCGCTTTGGCCGCGCCGATGGCGCCGCGCTGGAACCCGTGCCCGCACAGGGCCTGCCGACAATGGAGTTCTACCGCCAGCAGGTCGTGCTGGGCCTGCGCGACTATGCGCGCCGCTGCGGCTTCACGCAGGCGGTGGTCGGCAGCTCGGGCGGCATCGACAGCGCGCTGACGCTGGCGCTGGCGGCCGAGGCGCTGGGCGCGGACAACGTGGTCGGCGTGACCATGCCCTCGGGCTTTTCCTCGGCGGGCTCGGTCGATGATTCGGTGGCGCTGTGCAAGAACCTGGGCATCGAGCTGCACCACCACCCGATCGGCGAGCTCGTGGACGGCTATGCCGCGGGCTTCGAGCGCAGCTTCGGCCAGCCGCTGCGGGGCCTGCCGCTGGAAAACCTGCAGGCGCGCATCCGCGGCACGATACTGATGGAATATTCCAATGCGTTTGGCCATCTGCTGCTCACCACGGGCAACAAGTCCGAGGTCTCGGTCGGCTACTGCACGCTGTACGGCGACACCAATGGCGGCCTGGGGCTGCTGGGCGACATCTACAAGACCGAGGTGTTTGCGCTGTCGCGCCACATCAACGAGAGCGCGGGGCGCGAGCTGATTCCACAGGTGGTCATCGACAAGCCGCCGTCGGCCGAGCTTGCCCCTGATCAAAAAGACGAAGACAGTCTTCCGCCCTATGCGCTGCTCGATGAAGTGCTCAAGCTGCTGATCGAGGGCACGCACCTGCCCGGCCTCGAATACGCCAGCGCGCGCCAGTTTGTCGATGCCCTGCTGCTCGAGCCCGAAGGGCCGGCGCTGGTCGACAAGGTGCAGCGCATGATCCACCGCAGCGAATACAAGCGCCGCCAGGCGCCGCCGATCCTGCGCGTGCGCCCGCGCGCCTTTGGCACCGGCCGGCAAATGCCGATTGCAGCGTATTATCCTTAGCACCCCCTGCGCGGGCCGCCCTGAGCAACTTACGCCCTAGGCGGGCCCTCGCTTCCCCCCTCATCCTTCGGTGAAGGGAAACAGCGGGGCAGCCCTTGCTCGGTGCCCCCGAGCGGGGACACGCCTATTCCGAACAGCTCCCATGGCCATTCCTCCTGATCCGTCCCCGCATACCGCCGTCCTGATCGGGCGCTTCCAGCCCTGGCACAACGGCCATATGGCTTTGCTGCAGGCAGCGCTGGCGCAGGCGCAGCAGGTGATCGTGGTGCTGGGCAGCGCGCACCAGGCACGCAGCCCGAAAAATCCGTTCACCTGGCAGGAGCGTGCGGCCATGGTGCAGGCCTCGCTGGCTCCGGCCGAACGTGCGCGCGTGCATTGCGTTCCCGTGCGCGACCACTACGACGAGGCCCGCTGGGTCGCAGCCGTGCGCCAGGGCGTGCAGGCGCTGGTGCCGCCGGGCGCGGCCATTGCGCTCGTGGGCCACTTCAAGGACCACAGCAGCAGCTACCTGCAGAGCTTTCCCGGCTGGACGCTGCTGAGCCTGCCGCGGCTGGGCGCGTTCGACGCCACGCCGCTGCGCGCGCGCTACTGGAACCCCGACGCCGCGCCGCGCAGCGACGTGCTGGCCGGGCTCGCGCCGCAGGTGCCCGCGCCGGTGCTCGAGTTCCTGCAATCCTGGATGGAGACGCCCGAATACCGCGCCATGCAGGAAGAAGCCGCGATGCTGCAAAGCTACCACGCGTCCTGGGCCAGCGCGCCCTATCCGCCGGTGCTGGTGACGGTCGATGCGGTCATGCTGTGCAACGGCCATCTGCTGCTGATCGAGCGCGGCCATGCGCCGGGCAAGGGCCTGTGGGCGCTGCCCGGCGGCTTTGTCGAGCCGCGCGACACCCTGTGGCAGGCCTGCCTGCGCGAGCTGGAAGAAGAAACCGCCTGCGCCGTCGATGCGCCGACGCTGGCAGCCGCGCTGCAGGGCGTGCAGGTGTTCGACCACCCCGACCGCAGCCTGCGCGGGCGTGCCATCACCCATGTGCATGTCTTTGACCTGGGCGACCGGGCGCAGCTGCCGCAGGTGCAGGGCGGTGACGACGCCGCGCTGGCACGCTGGGTGCCGCTGGCGCAGGTGCCGGCGCTGGAGACGCAGTTTTTCGAAGACCATTTCCATGTGGTCCAGAGCTGCCTCGAAGGCTTTTGCGGCATCCGCCTGCCGGTCTGATTTCTTCGACCGTCCTGCACTTTTCATTCCATGCCAGATCTGCACATCCGCCCCGCGACACCTGAAGACACCGACCAGATCCTGCGTTTCATCCGCGACCTGGCCCTCTATGAAAAAGCCGAGCACGAGGTGCTGGCCACGCCACAGCACATCCAGCGCACGCTGTTTTGCGCCGATCCCCAGGTGCAGGGCCTGATGTGCATGGACGGCGACCAGGCGCTGGGCTTTGCGGTTTACTTCTTCAACTATTCGACCTGGCAGGGCCGCCATGGCCTGTATCTCGAGGACCTCTATGTCGCCCCCGCGCAGCGCGGCCGGGGCGCGGGCAAGGCGCTGCTGGCGCACCTCGCGCGCATTGCGGTCGAGCGCGACTGCGGACGCTTCGAATGGAGCGTGCTGGACTGGAATGCGCCGTCCATTGCCTTCTATGAAAGCCTGGGCGCGGAGCCGCAAAACGAATGGGTACGTTACCGGCTCACCGGCGAAGCGCTGCGCCGGCTTGCCTTGCAGGCGAAGTGAGGCGCTGACTGCTGTAGGACGTTCAACCACCTGAAACACGGGTTTCAGACGTTAACCAAAAAACGGCGGTGGTCGGCGCAGTCCTACATTCCCGGGTTTTCCAGAACGGCACCATGCAAGGGCGCTGATTGATTCGCAGTCAGCGGTTTAACTCTTTGGAGATATGACTATGGTTCAGCAACACAACCAAGACAGCAGCCAAAAGAATCAAAACCAGG
>JBEVDH010000035.1:0-18254 GCA_040514115.1 Comamonas sp.
GGCATCGGTCAGGCCCAGCGCCTGGAGCGCGGCGGCGTTGAGGAACACGGCGTCGGGCGCAAACAGATCGAGCCGGTCGCGGCCCGCGAACAGCCGCGGCATCAGCGCGGGCGCGAGCGCGCCGAACTGCAGCGCGTCGCCGCCCAGCAGGCGCAGCGTCACGGGGCTGGCGTCATCGGCACTGCGCCCGGCCTGCACCGAGGCCTCGAGCCAGGGCGCGGCCTGCGCCACCTGCGGCGCGCGCGCCACCAGGCCATAGATCTGCTCGGGCAGCGTGCCCTGCATGGCGCGCAGCTCCAGGTCGGGCTGGCCCTGCACGCTGCGCACGGCGCGCGAGAACTCGTCGAGCGCCGAGGCATTGATCACGTGCACGGCAAAGCCCAGCGCCACGCCCAGCACCACGGCAATCAGGGCGCTGGCCGTGCGCCAGGGGTGGTGCAGCAGCTCCTGCAGGGAAAAGGTGCGCAGCAGGGCAAACATGGACGAAGGCGATGAAGGGTGTGGGTCTGGCAAGACAAGCCTTGCCAGTCAGCGTCTGGAGTGGAGCGGGCAGCCTTGAAAAAATGGCGTTGCCAACCACAATCTAACAGGCCGCGCAAAGGCATGTGGCACGCGGCCCGGCGGTCCACGCCGGCCTGACGGGCGTGGTGTTTTGCAAAGGAGGAATGTCATGAGTGCATTGATCGGTCGTGGCGGCTTGCTCGACGAATTTTTCAAGGACGTGAACCCGGGCTTCTACATTCGGCCCCTGCATGGCGACCCGCTGCCCTCGCCGGCCCAGATCCGCATCGATGTGAAGGAAAACGATGCGGCCTATACCGTGCAGGCCGAAGTGCCGGGCGTGGCCAAGGAGGACATCCAGGTGACCATCGACGGCAATGTGGTCAGCCTGCGCGCCGAGGTGACCCAGCAGGACGAGCAGACCCGGGACGACAAGGTGCTGCGCAGCGAGCGCTTCTACGGCGCGGTGGAGCGCAAGTTCCAGTTGCCCGCGGACATCGATGCCGCCCAGGCCAAGGCCCGTTATGACCACGGGGTGCTGTGCCTGACCCTGCCGAAAAAGCAGGGCGGCCAGACCCAGCGCCTGACCGTGGAGTGAGGCTCAGGCCGCGGCGATGCCGTCCACGCGCAGCTGCAACACCCGGTCGGCGCGCAGCGCCGCATCGCGCGAATGGGTGGCCAGCACCAGCGCCGCGCCGGCTTCGCGGGCCTGGGCCGTGAGCAGGTCGAGAATGCGCGTGGCCGTGGCCGGGTCGAGATTGCCCGTGGGTTCGTCGGCCAGCAGCAGGCGCGGGCGGTGCACCAGCGCGCGCGCGATCGCCACGCGCTGCAGCTGCCCGCCGCTGAGCTGCTGCGGCAGGCGCGCGCCCAGCCCGCCCAGGCCCACGGCGTCGAGCATGGCCTGCACCCGCGCGGGCGCCTCGCGCTGGCGGCCCAGCAGCATCAGCGGCAGGGCCACGTTCTGCGCGACATCCAGGTGCGGCAGCACATGGAAGGCCTGGAACACGAAGCCCAGGTGCGCGCGGCGCCACAGCGCGCGCTGGTCGTCGCCCAGCGTGCCCAGGTCGATGCCCTGGTGCGTGATCGTTCCCGCGTCCCAGTGATCGAGCCCCGCCAGGCAGTTGAGCAGCGTCGATTTGCCCACGCCCGATTCGCCGACGATGGCCACGAACTCACCGGGCGCGACATCGAACGACACCGCGCTGAAGACCACCGTATCCGCGTAGTGCTTGGCCAGGCCCTGCACGGCAATGGCCGGGAGGAGGGCGGTGTCGATGTCAGCCATGGTGGTCCAGATGGGCCAGCGCCGCCTGCACCAGCGCCGCGGTGGCATCGGGCGCATCGCAGGCAACGACCTGGCGCTGCGGCATGCTGCGCAGCCAGGTGATCTGGCGCTTGGCGAGCTGGCGCGTCGCGGCAATGCCTTTTTCGCGCAGCAGGTGGCGGTTGAGCTCGCCGCCGCGCCGCGTCTGCCAGTCCATCTCGTCCCAGACCTGGCGGTAGCCGACGCAGCGCATCGAGGGCAGTTCGGGATGCAGGTCGCCGCGCGCGCGCAGGCTTACCACTTCCTCGACCAGGCCGGCATCGAGCATCGCGTCAAAGCGCTGTGCGATGCGTGCATGCAGCCAGCTGCGCTCGGCCGGCTCGAGCGAGAACAGCGTGGCAATCGGCGGTGCATCGGCATTCGCCGTGCGCGCCCGGGTATGGAAGTGCGACAGGGGCTGGCCTGAAATGGTCCAGACTTCGAGCGCGCGCTGGATGCGCTGGCTGTCGCCGGGCGCAAGCCGCGCCGCGGTTTCGGGGTCGACCTTGGCCAGTTCGGCATGCATGCCATGCCAGCCCATGTGAGCGGCCTGCTCCTCGAGCTGCGCGCGCACGCCGGCATCGGCCGCGGGCATGTCGTCGATGCCATCGAACAGCGCCTTGAAATACAGCATCGTGCCGCCGACGAGCAGCGCCAGCGCGCCGCGCGCGCGGATCTCGTCGATCAGCCGCGTTGCATCCTGCACGAACTCGGCGGCGCTGTAGGCCTGCAGCGGGTCGCGGATGTCGATCAGATGGTGCGGTACCGCAGCCTGCTCGGCGGGTGAAGGCTTGGCCGTGCCGATATCCATGCCGCGGTAGACCAGCGCCGAGTCGACGCTGATGATCTCGACGGCCTGGCCGCGCGCGCCCAGTGCGGCGGCCAGCGCCATGGCGCCTGCGGTTTTTCCCGAGGCGGTGGGGCCGGCAATCGCGATGCAGGGCAGGAGGGGGGAGGCGGTCATGTCGCTGATGGTCACAAAACAGGCGCCAGGCCGCAAGCGGCCGGGCGCAAAGGGTCATTGGAAAAGGCGCGGGGGCCAGGGGCGCCGAGCGTAGCAGAGCGCGGCGGGGCGTGCGCCGCGAGGGCCGGGTTTCAGCGCGGGGATGCCGGCGCCGCGGACCAGTGGAACAGATCCTCGAGCGCCATCCGGTACTGCGGCAGGCCCACCGCGTTGGTGTTGTGGTGGCTGCCGCCCTCGACCAGCACCCAGCGCTTGGGGCCCTGCGCCGCGGCATACAGCTGCTCGCCCAGCGCGGGGGGAATCAGGCGGTCGCCGCTGCCATGCACCACCAGCAGCGGCGAGCCAATGCGGGCAATGCGTTTTTCGGAATCAAAGGTCTGGGTCAGGAAAGGCCCGACCGGCAGCCAGCCCCAGCGCATGCTGCCAACCACATCGGCCATGCGGGTGAAGGTGCCTTCGACCAGCGTGCCCTGCTCGTCATCGACTTCGCTGGCCAGCGCGATGGCGATCGCGCCGCCCAGCGAATGGCCAAACAGATAGCGCGGCTTGTCCGGGTACTGCTGCGCGAGCCACTCCCAGGCCGCGCGTGCATCCTCGATCGCCATCTTCTCCGAGGGCAGGCCGGCGCTGCTCTGGCCGAAGCCGCGGTAATCGATGGCCAGCACCGAAAAGCCCAGCGACTGCATGCGCCGGATGCGCTGCGACGAGCCCGAGACGTTCCAGCGCGCGCCATGCAGGTACAGCAGCACCGGCGCGGCGGCGTCGGGCGCGGGCAGCCACAGCGCGTGCAGGCGCACCGCATCGCCGGACAGGCGCGAATCGAAATCGATCCAGACATCCTCCATGCCCGAGGTGTCGGCGCCTTGCCAGCTGCGCTCGGTGGGCTGGAAGATCCATTCGCGCTGCTTGGCGTCAAGCAGCGCGCAGCCGCTGGTCGCCAGCAGGGTGCAGCACAGGGAGGCAAGAACCAGATGGAGAGGACGCATATGCTCGATCAGGTGGGGGCAGGACGCGGGCATTCAAGGATATGCCCGGGTTCATTGGCCGCGCTGTTGTCGCCAGTCGCCAGGACTTTCTGGCATTGAAGCAAGACCAGACGCCCGCCATGGGCTGGCAGATTGCCTGCGTTGCATTCGAAATCAATAGATCAAAATTTAAACTATGAAATTTATAATTAAATAGTTTTTGTTTATGTATACGTTGCATCGTCTGTTGTTACCAATGCTGGATTGCCGGCAGCGGCCAAGTTCCGGTGCTTCATGCAAAGCGACTGTTTTCTTGATGATTTGATGAAGGTGCGTCATATGGTTCTGTCCCGGTTGATACATTACTTCTGGCTGGGGGTGTCCTTGCTGGCGCTGGGAGGCTGCGCGGCCAGTTCCAGCGAGACTGACGCACAGGGCTGCTTTGCTGCGAGCGGCCATGATTTCGGCGCGGTGCTCGACTGCCACACGCGCGCGCAGGCGGCCCAGCCACTGCAATATACGCAACTGCCAGCGCGGCGTTTCGCGGGGGGAGAGCAGCGCCGGTTTTCGCTGCACTCGCAGAACTGGTCGCCCGACGGCCTGGTGCAGGCCGGGCAATGGCGGCACGGCGTGGACATCTACATTCCGGACGACGCCATACAGGGCAAGGCGCTGCTGATCGTCAACAACGGCACCCCTATTCCGGGAGCGGATGGCAAGGTGCTTGCCGCCAATGATTTTTCCGAGGAACAGATACGGGCCATCGTTCGCAAGACGCGCACCATCGCGGTGTCCGTCAGCGATGTACCGAATCAATACCTGACCTTCATGGATGACAGGGTGCCGCGCCGCGAGGACAGCATCGTCGCGCGCAGCTGGGCCCTGTTCCTGCAGGATCCCGAAAAACATGCGTTCACGCCACTGCATGTTCCGATGATGCAGGTGTTGGTCAAGACCATGGATCTGGCCGAGCAGGAGCTTGCGCCCTGGAAGGTGCACCAGTTCTTCGCCACCGGGGCCTCCAAGCGTGCCTGGGCCGTCTGGCTGGCCACCATTGCCGACCCGCGCATCGGCGCCATCGCGCCGCTGGTGCTGGATTTCCTGAACATGGGTGCCCTGTTTGCGCACACCCATCGGGCCTATGGAGACAGCTGGCCTCTGGCCTTCACGGACTATCACCGGGAAGGCATCACGGCGCAGTACCGCTCCGAGGCCTTCGGCAAGCTGGAAACGCTCAGTGACCCGCTGCGCTACCTGGACAGTCCCCACGCGCAGCGGCTTGCGGTTCCCAAATACATCGTCAACGTGGGCAACGACGAGTTCTTCCTGCCCGACAACAGCCGTTTCTACTTTGACCGGTTGCCGGGAGAGAAGACCCTGCGCATAGTTCCCAACCAGGGACATGGAGGTATCAGGACGGTGGTCGAGGAAGTGCTGACCGGGGCGCTGGCCCGCTGGCAGGCCGGCACCCCGCTGCCGCAGATCACATCGAAGCTTGAACAGCATGCAGGCGCAAGCGTGGTGTCGCTGGAGCTTTCCGAAGAACCGGTCAAGCTGATCCAGTGGACCGCCGTCAACCCCGAGGCGCGCGATTTTCGCCTGCCCTGCGCAATCAGATATGTTGCGCGGGACATTCCCCTGAGCGGCGGGCGCAGCCTGCAGGTGCCGCTGAGCGTGCCGGCACAGGGCTGGGCTGCAAGCTTCGTGGAGGCCACTTTCGCGGATGGGCTGTTCGCGACCACGCCGGCATATGTCCTGCCCGACGTTTATCCGCAAGATCTGCCGCCGCAGGTTCCGGCAGGCTGCCGAACCCTTGTCGATGCGCCTGTGCGCTGAAATCGGCAGCGGCGGGCGCAGGGCAGGCTGGAATTCGCGGATATGCTTGGTTCATCCTCCGACCCTGACCGGGCGGCGGTATGCATCGTGCAATTTTTTGCGAGAGAGATCTATGCGCCTGGGTTTAGCTGCAAACCGTCTTCATCACCAGGCCGACGACGCGGCCCTGTTTTCCTGGCTGCGCGCCTGCGAGTCCGGCATACGCGAACTCCAGCTCGGCCTGCACGCCGTGGGGCGCACCTACGATGCGATCCAGGCCGCGGGCATGCTGCACGCGTATGCGGGCATACGCCGCTATCCCTATGGCCGCGAAGGCGGGCTGATGAAACTGGTAGCCGAAGTCGTGGGCCTGGAAGAAGACGAACGCCGGCTCGACGGCGCGATCTATTTCATTGACCCTGTCGATCCCTCCTCGATCTTCCCGGAAGCACTGGCCTTGAAGCGCCAATGCGTGATCCATGGCAAGCCTTTCCTGTCGACTGTGGCATCGGCGCGCGACTGGGTCGAAGTCGAACGCCTGCACCGCGGTTTCGTGCCCGACGCTGGCGCCCGGTGCTTTTACGCGCTCGAGTCGCAGACGCTGGCGCTGATCGCCCACGATGCGCTCAAGCCCGCGATGCTCGACTTTGCCGAGCGCAACTTCGCGCTGCTGTCGCGCTTCGCGCGCCGCGTGGGCACGGGCACCACCGGTCAGAAACTCAACGAAATGGCCTGGAGCAAGGGCTGGCCCGCGGACCGGCCCTGGGTCGATCGCTACCAGAGCGGCCCGCTGGGCGGCGATGCGCAGATCGCCGATCTGGTGCTAGAGCGGCGCTGCCAGCGCGTGATCTTCTTCGAGGACCCGCATGTCGCGCGCCAGCACGAAGCCGACATCCAGTTGCTCGAGCGTGCCGTCACGACGGCCACGCACGAGACCGTCTGCATGACGACGCTGCAGGTCGCGCAGCGGTGGTGCGATGCGGCGGCAATGCGCGGCAAATAGAGCTGCTGTACCGGCATGAAAAAGGGACCTTGCGGTCCCTTTTCTGGTTGTGGCGATAGCGCCGGATCAGACCACGCCCTGGGCAATCATCGCATCCGCCACCTTTACGAAACCGGCAACGTTGGCGCCGTCGATATAGCTCACCGAGCCATCCGCGCGCTGGCCGTACTTGATACAGGCCGCATGGATGCCCTGCATGATCTGCAGCAGGCGCGCGTCTACTTCCTCGGCGGGCCACGACAGGCGCGCCGAGTTCTGGCACATCTCCAGGCCCGAGGTCGCGACGCCACCGGCGTTCGAGGCCTTGCCCGGCGCGTACAGCACGCCCGCGGCTTCGAAGGCCTTGGCGGCTTCGATGGTCGAGGGCATGTTCGCGCCTTCGGCGACGCACAGCACGCCGTTGGCCATCAGGGTCTTGGCGTCGTTCAGGTCCAGTTCGTTTTGCGTCGCGCAGGGCAGGGCCACGTCGACCGGGATATGCCAGGGCGTCTGGCCGGCGCGGAACTCGGCGCCCGGCACCTGCGCCGCGTAGTCGTCGACGCGGCCGTAGCGGTGGTTCTTGACGTCCATCAGCAGGGCCAGCTTGGCGGTGTCGAAGCCGGCCGCGTCATAGACCGTGCCCGAGGAGTCGGACACCGACACCACCTTGGCGCCCAGCGCCATGGCCTTCTCGACGGCGTACTGGGCCACGTTGCCCGAGCCCGAGACCGAGACCGTCAGGCCGTCAAACGACTTGCCGCGGGTCTTGAGCATTTCCTGCGCGAAGTAGACGGTGCCGTAGCCGGTGGCTTCGGGGCGGATCAGCGAGCCGCCAAACGACAGGCCCTTGCCGGTGAACACGCTGGCCGCGCTGTTCGACAGCTTCTTGTACATGCCGGCCATGAAGCCGACCTCGCGCCCGCCCACGCCCATGTCGCCCGCGGGCACGTCGGTGTCGGGGCCGACATGGCGGAACAGCTCGGTGACGAAGGCCTGGCAAAAGCGCATGACTTCCAGCTGGCTCTTGCCCTTGGGGTCGAAGTCCGAGCCGCCCTTGCCGCCGCCCATGGGCAGCGTGGTCAACGCGTTCTTGAAGGTCTGCTCGAAGGCCAGGAACTTGAGCACCGACAGGGTGACCGAGGGGTGAAAGCGCAGGCCGCCCTTGTAGGGGCCGATGGCCATGCTGTGCTGGATGCGGTAGCCGCGGTTGACCTGGACATGGCCCTTGTCGTCAATCCAGCTTACACGGAACATGACAATGCGCTCGGGTTCGACGAGGCGCTCGAGCAGGCCGTTTTCCGCGTACTTGGGGTGCTTTTCAATGAAGGGCCAGAGGCTTTCCATCACTTCGGTGACCGCTTGCAGAAACTCGGGCTGGCCAGGATTGCGCTGTGCAACTTGTTCAAGGAATTGACCGACGGACTCGTACTTCATGAAAAACACTTTCTGACGTAAAAAAACGGCTGCAGGAAACTTGCTCGAAGATTATGCCCAAAATGTATGCCGTTATGCATCATTTTGGGGATGTCTTGTACATGACTGGTGCGTCGATGGGCATTTTTGGTGCGCAGATCTCCCTTTTTCCCCTCAACAGGGCGTGGGAGCGCGAGCCGGCAGCGGCCGGGGCATATGGGGTGCAGGAAAGGGCAAGACTGCCGCTGCGCGGCAACCGGACATCGGCGCTGGTCGCGCGCCTCAACGACCGCGCATAAAAAGCGCATCGAGCTCGCGCATCGACATCTGCCGCCAAGTCGGGCGACCATGGTTGCACTGGTCGGAGCGCTCGGTGACTTCCATCTGCCGCAGCAGGGCGTTCATCTCGTCGAGCGTGAGCTTGCGGTTGGCGCGCACCGCGCCGTGGCAGGCCATGGTGGCCAGGATCTCGTTGCGCGCGCGCTGCACCACGGTGCTGGCGTCATGCTCGCCCAATTCCCCCAGCACGCTGCGCGCAAGCTCCACCGCATTGCCCTGCGCCAGCGACGCGGGCACGGCACGCACAGCCAGGGTCTTGGGTGAAAACGGCGAGATCTCGAGCCCAAGCAGGCCCAGGGTCTCGGCATGCGCCTCGGCCGTGGCGACTTCCTGCAGCGTGGCGGCAAAGGTCGCGGGAATCAGCAAGGGCTGGCTGGGAATGCGCTGCTGGTCCGTCAGCGCGGCCTTGAGCCGTTCATAGACGATGCGCTCGTGCGCCGCATGCATGTCGACCAGCACCAGGCCCTGCGCGTTTTCCGCGAGGATATAGACGCCATGGATCTGCGCCACGGCCCGGCCGAGCGGCCAGTGTTCGGAGCCCTCGGCGGCGGGCGCTGCGGGGGCGTCGGTCGTATCGATCGGCCGCGCTGGTTGCGGCCCCAGCCGGGGTTCGAAAGCCGCCGGTAATGTCGGTGCCTGGGGCGCGGGCGCCTGAAGGTGGTCCGCAGCCACCGGCAGATCGGGCGCGCGCAGCGGCGCCCAGAGCGCGCCCATGTCGCTGACGCGCTGGCCCGGCAGGCTGTAGCCGAAGGGCATATGCGTCTGCTGGGGGCGCGGCGTCAGGCTGAAGGCGGGTACGGGTACGGGTACGGGTGCAGGGGCGGGGGCGGCGCTGGCCTCGGATGCGCCGGCGCTTTCGCCCGTGGTCTCGGCGGCAGCCGCAGTTAGCGCCGCCGCCGCGGCGCGCGGCACGGCCAGCGCATCCTCGATTGCATGGCGCACCGCCTGGTGCACTTCGCGGCTGTCGCGAAAGCGCACCTCGATCTTGGTCGGATGCACATTGACATCGATGCGCGCCGGATCAATGGTGATGTAGAGCGCGTAGATCGGCTGCTTCTGGCCATGCAACACGTCTTCGTACGCGGCGCGCGCCGCATGCGAGATCACCTTGTCGCGCACAAAGCGGCCGTTGACATAGCAATACTGGTGGTCCGGGCGCGAGCGCGCGGCATCGGGCACGCCCGCACGGCCGGTCACGCCAATGCTGCCGCTGGTGCGCTGCACGGAGACCGACTGCGCGACGAAGTCCTCGCCCAGCACATCGGCCAGGCGGCGCGCAAGCGCCTCCGCGGGCGCGACGCCGGTGACCGCGCGCCACTGCTCGACCAGCTTGCCTTCGTGCCAGATGGCAAAGCCGACCTCAGGGCGGGCAAGCGCATGGCGGCGCACGGCCTCGACGCAGTGCGCGAGCTCCGTGGCATCGGTCTTGAGGAACTTGCGGCGTGCGGGGGTCGAGAAGAACAGCTCCTTGATCTCCACCGTCGTGCCCTGGTTGCGCGCCGTGGGGCGCAGCTCGCCGCTGCTCGCATCGAGCTGCCAGGCGCCATCCTGGCCCGCGGGGCGCGAATGGATCGAGGCTTCCGATACCGAGGCAATGGCGGCCAGCGCCTCGCCGCGAAATCCCATCGTGACCACGGTCTCGAGGTCATGCAGATCGGCGATCTTGCTGGTCGCATGGCGGCGCAGCGCCACGGGCAGCTCGTCGCGCGGAATGCCCGCGCCATCGTCTTCCACCGTGATCAGCCGCACGCCACCCGCGAGCAGGCGCACGGTGATCTGCGTTGCGCCCGCGTCGAGCGCGTTGTCGACGAGCTCGCGCACGACCGAGGCCGGGCGCTCGACGACTTCGCCGGCGGCAATCTGGCTGATGAGCTCATCGGGCAGATCGCGGATCGGGCGGCGGGTGGCGCCGAGGATGGAGGGGGAGGAGGAAGTGGAGTCGTTCACCCGACTGATTCTAGGGGGTCGGCACTGCCGCCGGCCAGGGGCCGGGCAGGCACGCGATCCGCATGGTGCGGACCGCTGGTTTTAGCGCCGGCGACCGCCGCCCTTGCTCAGTTCATTGCCAACCAGCGCACCCGCGGCCGCGCCGCCCACGGTGCCCAGCGTCGAGCCGAACAGCGCACTGCCGGCCACGCCGCCGACCACCGCACCGGCGCCGGTACCGAGCTGCGAGCGTGAAGGGCCGTGTGCACAGCCGGCCAGCGTGAAGACGGCCAGTGCGGTCAAGCCAGCGCAAGTGATTTTCTTGAGGGAATAGGTCATGAAGGAACTCCTGTATATCTGTGAAAGGTCGGGTGAGGGCAGGATGCTGCCTTCACCATGGAGACCACTTTGCCAGCCGTTTGTAAAGACCTGGCGCTCGATCGATGGCTCAATTGCAAATAAGCGTAGAACTTTGCCAAAGATGTAACTGCTGTCAGCCAAGCGGCTTCGACAGGCGTTTGAGCCCGCGCAGGCGATGCCTTGAGTCAAAATGGCGCTCTGACCGGCGGCGCCGGCGCTAAAGTGTGATGTCCCGGCTGGCGCTGCCCGGCTGCTCCCTGATTCTTGAAAGCACTGTCTTGGAAATCTTCTCGTTTTTGACCGATGCGGCGGCGTTCCTGCTCGATTTCATCCTGAACATCGACAAGCACCTCGAGGCTTTTGTCGTCGCGTATGGACCCTGGGTCTATGCACTGGTATTTGCCATCGTGTTTGTCGAGACCGGCGTCG
This sequence comes from Comamonas sp., assembly GCA_040514115.1. GTDB lineage: Bacteria > Pseudomonadota > Gammaproteobacteria > Burkholderiales > Burkholderiaceae_C > Comamonas. Next base: position 10,998 of record JBEVDH010000035.1, read on the forward strand.
TGGTCATGCCCTTCCTGCCGGGCGACTCGCTGCTGTTCATCATCGGCGCGCTGTGCGGCATCGGGCTGATGGACTATCCGCTGGCCTGCGCCGTGCTGGTGGTGGCGGCCATCCTGGGCGACCAGTGCAATTACCTGATCGGCCGCAGGATCGGGCCCAAGGTGTTCCAGTGGGAGAACTCGCGCTGGTTCAACCGCAAGGCCTTTGACCGCGCGCATGCGTTCTACGAGCGCTATGGCGGCATCACCATCGTGCTGGCGCGCTTCATGCCCTTCATCCGCACCTTTGCGCCCTTCGTGGCCGGCGTTGCGCAGATGGACCGCGGCAAGTTCACGGCCTATAACGTCGGCGGCGCCTTCTTCTGGGTCGGCAGCCTGGTCACGGCGGGCTACGTGTTCGGCAACCTGCCCTGGGTGCGGGAAAACCTCGAGATCATCATCTGGGCATTGATCCTGGTGCCGGGCCTGATCGCGATCATTAGTGCCTGGCGCGCCGGACGCAAGGACAAGCAACAGACCCCGGCCTGAACCGCCGGGAAGATGCAAAAAAAGCCAGCAGCTGCTGGCTTTTTTGTGTGCGGGAGAGCGCTTAGCGGCGTTGGTCGCTGCGCTTGCCCACTTCATTGCCCAGCAGCGCGCCGGCAGCGGCGCCGCCCACTGTGCCCAGCGTGCCGCCGAAGATGGCGTTGCCCGCGACACCGCCAGCGACGGCGCCCGCGCCCGTGCCCAACTGGGCATTGTTGGCGCAGCCACCCAGGGCGAATACGGCGGCAGTGGCCGCGGCCAGGACATAAATTCGTGTTTTCATGGTCAATCCCCTTGATGATGTTGTTGAAAGCGGGGCCCTTGTCGGGTCTTGCTATCGAGCATGCCCCCTGCGGGCGGGCAGGGATGCGAGTCTGGTCCTGCATTGCCTGTAGGACCAGGGCCCCAAGCCGCTGGCGCGGCTGGGGATCACACCGCGCGGCTGCGCGCGAGCGGCGGGTTTTTCGCGAAGTAGCCGCGAATGCCGCGCATCAAGGCATCCGCCAGCTGGTTCTGATAGGCCGCGCTGCGCAGCTTGGCCTCTTCGTCGGGGTTGCTGATGAACGCGGTCTCGACCAGAACGCTGGGAATGTCGGGCGCCTTGAGCACCGCGAACCCCGCCTGCTCGACGCGCGGCTTGTGCAGCTTGGCCATGCCGCCGATCTCGCCGAGCAGCGCGCTGCCGAGCTTGAGGCTGTCGTTGATCTGCGCCGTGGTGCTCATGTCCAGCAGCGCGCGCTGCACCTCCCGGTCCTGCGAGCCGACATTGAGCCCGCCCACCAGATCAGCCTGGTTTTCCTTGTTCGCCAGCCAGCGCGCGGCGGTGCTCGAGGCGCCGCTCTGGCTCAGCGCAAACACGCTGGCGCCGCTGGCCTTGGGCGTGGTGAAGGCATCGGCGTGGATGCTGACGAACAGGTCGGCCTGCACGCGCCGGGCTTTTTCGACGCGGGTGCCCAGCGGCACGAAATAGTCGCCATCGCGCGTGAGGTAGGCGCGCATCGGGCTGCCGTTGATGTCCGAGCCGTTGATGCGGTCGCGCAGCAGATGCGCCACGCGCAGCACCACATCCTTCTCGCGCGTGCCCCCGGGGCCGATCGCGCCCGGATCCTCGCCGCCATGGCCCGGGTCGAGCGCAACGATGATGATACGGTCGGTCTGGCGCGCGGTGGCGCGGGTGGGAATCGGCGGCCTGGCGGCGCGCACCGGCGCCGGCGCCGGTGCCTGGGCAATGACCGTCGGCGGCACGGGTGCCTGGGCGATCACGGTCGGCGACACGGGCGGGGGCACGGGCACGACGGCGCCGGGGAAGGCGGGCGCCGGGGCCGGCACCGGTTTCTGGCTGTGCTTGGCAATCAGGTCGCCCAGCAGGTCCGGTGCCGTGGGCGCCGATGCGGCGGCAGCGGCAGCCGCGACCGCGCCGGGCGGTGCCGGGGGGGTCATGGACGCGGCCGCTGCGGCCGTGCCCGCGCCCGCATCGCGCAGGCGCTCGGTGATCAGCGCTTCGAGCGGATCGACGGCCTTTTCGGGGTACAGATCGAACACCAGCCGGTGCTTGTAGGCCGCGACGGGCGCGAGCGTGAACACCTGCGGCACTGCCTTTTGCTTGAGGTCGATGACCAGGCGCACCACGTTGGGCGCATTCTGCCCGACGCGGATGGCCTCGATGTTCGGATCATCCGAGCGCACCTTGGCAACCAGTTCGCGCAGCGCCGGGCTCAGGTCGATGCCCTCGATGTCGACCGCCAGGCGCGGTGGCGAGGCAATGAAGAACTGCTTGGCCACCAGCGGCGTGTCGGATTCGAGCGTGACGCGCGAATACTCGGGCGCGGGCCAGATGCGCACCGCCAGGATGGTGGCGCCGCGTGCAATCTGCTGCGTGCCCAGCAGCAGCGCCAGCGTGCCGGCCTGCAGCAGGCTGCGCCGGGAAGGGGAGGGGGGAAGAACGTCGTTCATGCGGGCCAGTGTGCAAGCAGCTCGCGGCCGGCCGGCGTGTGGGCCACCAGCGTCACGCCGCGCTGCGTTTCGTCGATTGCTTCGATATGAATAGCTATATCAGCAGGCGGCGTCATGGCGGCTGCTTTTTCCGGCCATTCTGCCAGCTTGAGGCCGGGGCTGGCGAAAATGTCGCGAAAACCGGCGTCCTCCCATTCGCGCGGGTCTTCGAGGCGGTAGAAGTCGAAGTGCCATATCGCCAAGCCCGGCGCCTCGTGTGGCTCGACCACGGCATAGGTCGGGCTCTTGATGCGCCCCTGCACTCCGAGCGCGCGCAGCAGGTGGCGCACCAGCGTGGTCTTGCCTGCGCCCAGGTCGCCATGCAGCGTCACATAGGCGTCGTGCAGGCCGGGCCAGCGCGCGAGCTGCGCGGCAAAGCGCGCGGTGTCGTCCTCGCAGCGCCACTGCAGCGCGCGCGTCGCATCCAGGGGGTTTTGTTCGCTTCCTACAATCGCAGGGGTATGGTGTGCAGCAGTCAACTCTTTCCTTTGATGCAAGGCTGGGCCCTCGGGCTGGGATTTTCCCAAATCGGGGTCGCGGGCGTGGATCTGTCTTCGTCCGAGCCTGGGTTGATCCAATGGCTGGCCCAAGGGTTCCATGGTGACATGCATTACATGCAGGCCCATGGCCTCAAGCGCGCGCGCCCGGCCGAGCTCGTGCCCGGCACCGTCAGCGTGATCACCGTGCGCATGGACTATCTGCCGCGCGACACGCCCGAAGGCTGGCAGGCGGTGGAATGGGCGCGGCTCGCACGCCCCCAGGAAGCCATTGTCTCGGTCTATGCCCGTGGCCGTGATTATCACAAGGTGCTGCGCGCGCGCCTGCAAAAGCTCAGCGACCTGATTGCCGCCGAGGTCGGCCCCTTCGGCCACCGCGTGTTCACCGATTCGGCCCCGGTGCTCGAAGCCGAGCTCGCGCAGCGCAGCGGCCAGGGCTGGCGGGGCAAGCACACGCTGGTGCTCAGCCGCGACGCGGGCTCGATGTTCTTCCTGGGCGAGATCTATGTCGACCTGGCGCTCGAGCCCACCGAGCCGGTCAGCGCGCATTGCGGCAGCTGCCAAGCCTGCAGCGACGCCTGCCCCACGGGCGCGATCGTCGCGCCGCAGCGCGTCGATGCGCGGCGCTGCATTTCCTATCTCACCATCGAGCATGCGGGTGCGATCCCCGAGGAGCTGCGTCCGTTGATGGCGAACCGCATCTACGGCTGCGACGATTGCCAGCTGGCCTGCCCCTGGAACAAGTTCGCGCAATTCAGCAGCCTGCCCGATTTCGACGCGCGCGCCGGCCTGGTCGGCTCACAGCTGGTGGAGCTGTTTGCCTGGGACGAAGCCACCTTCCTGCGCTGCACCGAGGGCAGCCCGATCCGGCGCATCGGCCATGTGCGCTGGCTGCGCAATATCGCGGTGGCGTTGGGCAATGCCTGGCGCGAGACGGGCGACGGCGCGGTGCAGCAGGCCTTGCTGGCGCGCAGCGCGCACCCCGATGCGCTGGTGCGCGAGCATGTGCAGTGGGCGCTGGCGCAACGCGAGGTGGTTGTTCTCCAAAGCTAGGGTAAACACTAGGAAATTAGCCACTGCATCGGCCTTGCCGGCGCGGGTCAAACGCTTAGCATTCAAAGTCCAAAAAAACCTAAAAGGTGACTTTTATGTCTCAACGCAATCGCTGGATCGGCCTTACCCTGGCGCTCGCCAGCTCGGTTGTCATGGCCCAGGCCTACCCGAACAAGCCGATCAAGCTGCTGGTGCCCTTTGCGGCCGGCGGCACCACCGACATCATTGCGCGCGTGATTGCCGAGCCACTGGGCAAGGAACTGGGCCAAGTGGTCGTGGTGGAAAACCGCGGCGGCGGCGGCGGTGCGATCGGCGCGCTCGAGACCTCGCGCCAGAAACCCGATGGCTACAACCTGGGCATTGCCACGCTGTCGAGCATGGCGACCAACCCGGCCATCAACCCCAAGACCCCCTACGACCCGATCAAGGACTTCACGCCGATCATCAACATCGCGGCCACGCCGAATGTGATTGCGGTGAACCCCAAGTTCCCGGCCACCGATTACAAGTCGTTCGAAGCCTACCTGAAGAAGAACCCGGGCAAGTACTCCTATGGTTCTTCGGGCACGGGCGGCGTGCAGCACATGCTGATGGAGCTCTACAAGAGCCTGACGCAGATCGACATGGTCCATGTGCCCTACCGCGGCGCGGGCCCGGCGCTCAATGACGCCGTTGCCGGCCAGATCCCGATGGTGCTGGACAACCTGCCTTCGGCGCTGCCCTTCATCAAGGACAAGCGCCTGATCGCGATTGCCGTGGCCGCGCCCCAGCGCCTGGCCGTGCTGCCCGATGTGCCGACCTTCAAGGAAGTCGGCCTCGAGCAGGTCAACCGCATGGCGTTCTACGGCATCCTGGGCCCGAAGAATATGCCCAAGGAACTGGTCGACAAGATCAATGCCGCCACGCGCAAGGCGCTGCAGGACCCGGCCGTGCGCAAGCGCATCGAGGACACCGGCTCGCTGGTCATCGCCAATTCGCCCGAAGAGTTCGCTGCCGAGCTCAAGAACGAACTGGCCGTCTACAAGGACGTGGTCGCCAAGCAGAAGCTGACGCTGGAATAAGCGTCCGGCGCCCCTGGCCCCGTCCGACCCGCAGCGTCCGCGCTGCGGGTTTTTTGTTTGTGCAGCGTATCCAGCGTGTAGGCTAGGCGCATGCCGACCCCCTTGCCTTCTTCCCCCACGGTCCCCATGCTGGCCCCAAGCCAGGCCGCCATCGACGCCTTTGTCGACGCGCTGTTCCTCGAGGACGGCCTGTCGCGCAATACGCTGGCGGCCTACCGGCGCGATCTCACGCTGTATGCGCAGTGGCTGGCGCAGCTGCCCGAGCCGCTGACGCTGGACGCCACGCAGGAGGCGCAGCTGCAAGGCTATTTCGCGGCGCGCCTGGAGCACAGCAAGGCGACCAGCGCCAACCGTCGGCTCACGGTGCTGCGGCGCTACTTCCACTGGGCGCTGCGCGAAAAGCGCCTCGCGGCCGACCCCACGGTGCGGCTGCTGGCCGCGCGCCAGCCGCCGCGCCTGCCGCAGACGCTGACCCAGGCCCAGGTCGAGGCGCTGCTCAATGCCCCCGACGCGGCCACGCCGCTGGGCCTGCGCGAGCGCAGCATGCTCGAGCTGATGTATGCCAGCGGCCTGCGCGTGAGCGAGCTCGTGGGCCTGCAGAGCCACCAGGTGGACCTGCGCTCGGGCGTGGTGCGCGTCACGGGCAAGGGCCAGCGCGAGCGCCTGGTGCCTTTTGGCGATGAAGCCGCCTGGTGGCTGCAGCGCTATCTGCAGGAGGCGCGGCCGGCCATCCTGGGCGGGCAGCACAGCGACGACCTGTTCGTGACCCAGCGCGGCAGCGGCATGTCACGCGTGATGTTCTGGATGCTGGTGAAAAAGCATGCGCAGCGCGCCGGCATCACCGCGCCGTTGTCGCCGCACACGCTGCGCCATGCGTTTGCCACCCATTTGCTCAACCACGGCGCCGACCTGCGCGTGGTGCAGATGCTGCTCGGGCATGTCGATATCTCGACCACGACCATCTATACCCATGTGGCGCGCGAAAGGCTCAAGACGCTGCATGCCGAGCACCACCCCAGAGGATGACTGCGATCCGCACCGGTTTATGGCAGGCTTAAGCAACGCTTATGCGCCTTAAGGCAAAATGCCGGCCATTGCGCAGCCGCGGGAACCTGTCCTTCGGCGCCGGTTCTTCTTTGTTCGGAGTGGTAATGACAAATTCTTTGCGCCGTAGCTGGCTGGTTGCCGGTGCGCTGGCCGCGCTGCCGATGTTCTCCTTGGCCCAGTCGTGGCCTGCGCGCCCCGTGCGCGTGGTGGTGTCCTATCCCGCGGGCGGCGTCAGCGACGTGGTTGCGCGGGCGCTGGGCGACAAGCTCACGGCGCAGCTGGGCCAGCCCATCGTGATTGAAAACAAGGCCGGCGCCGGCGGCGCCATCGGCCTCGATCAGGTCGCCAAGGCCCAGCCCGATGGCTATACGCTGGGCTTTTCGGCCATCAGCCCGCTGGCGCTGAGCCCGCACCTGGGCAAGCTGCCCTTCGATCCGGCCAAGGATCTGCTGCCCGTGGCCAGCGTGATGTATTCACCGGTGCTGCTGCTCGCCACCAAGCGCAGCACGGCCAAGGATTTCAACCAGCTGATCGCGCAGGCCAAGCAGGATCCGGGCAGCATCCGCTGGGCCACGGCGGGCTTGGCGTCGCTGGGCCACATCATGCTCGAGCAGATTGCCTATTCGGCCAAGGCCCAGATCACGCACATCCCGTACAAGGGCGGCGGCCAGCAGCTCAATGACGGGCTGAGCGCGCAGTTCGAAGTGCTGTCGACCAATGCCGGACCGGCCGTCCTGCAGCACATCAAGACCGGTTCGTTCCACCCGCTGGCCGTCGGTGCGCCCAAGCGCCTGGCGTCGCTGCCGAACGTGCCCACGCTGGGCGAGCTGGGCTACCCGTCCGCCAACCTGTCCTCGCTGTTCGGCGTCTTCGCGCCGGCCGGCACGCCCGCGGCCGTTGTCGAGCGGCTCAACACCGAGATCAACAAGGCCCTGGCGAGCCCCGACCTGCAGGCCAAGCTGGCCGCCACGGACAATGTGCCCACGGGCGGCAAGGCCTCGGACTTCGCGCGCCAGATCGCCGAGGAGTCGCAGGGCAATGCGCGCATCATCCGCGCGGCGAATATCAAGCTGGATTGATTCC
>JBEVDH010000049.1:0-11889 GCA_040514115.1 Comamonas sp.
CCCAGGCCGATCCAGGCGCGCACTTCAGGGCGCTGGTCGTGCATCATGGCGCGCCCTTCAGTAAGGCGATTCGTCGTCGGTCGTATCGCGGTCAGCGCCGGTACGCGCGCCACCGGTGGCAGCGCGAGGAGCAGCGGCAGCGGCGGGAGCCGCGCGAGGCGCAGCAACGGCAGCAGCGGGAGCAGCAGCTGGAGGAGCTGAGGCGGCTGGAGGAGCTGAAGCGGCTGGCGCGTCCATGCTGCCTTCAGCGCCCTCCGCACCCTCCGTGGGCTTGCGGCGGCGGCGGCGGCGCTTCTTCGGTGCGGCGTCGTCGTCGATTTCGCTCATTGCGGATTCGGCCTCATCCCGTTAGGGCGTGCCAGGCGCGGCCATGGCATCGGTGGCCTTGGGCACACGGCGCGGCGCGGGAGCGGGAGCGGGTGCGGCGACAGCGGCCTTCGGGCGCTGGCGCTGTTCTTCGCGTGCCTGGGCAATCAGGTCGTCGCGGCGCAGGTCGTCGGCCTGCTGGAATTCCTGCCACCAGTTCGCCAGCGCTTCCTCGACTTCACCGACATCGGCGCGCAGGCGCAGGAAGTCGAAGCCGGCGCGAAAGCGCGCCTGCTCGACCAGGCCCAGCGGCGTGACGCCCGAGCGTTTCTCGAAGCGCGGCTGCATGACCCAGATCTCGCGCATATCGGCCGCGAGCTTGCCGCGGCCGGAGACATCGCCGATGCGCTGGTTGAAGACGTCGTCGATCGCGTCCTGCAGCGCGGGGAAGGAGTGCTGGCGCTGCTGCTGCTGGCGCTGCTCCCAGCCCTGCTTGACGTCCTGCCACAGCACGCAAGCCAGCAGGAAGCTTGGCGCCACCGGCTTGCCCTCGCCAACGCGGCGATCGGTGTCGGCCAGCGCCGCCTGCACGAAGGGATGGTCGGCGCGTTCGACCACCACGTCGAGCAGCGGATAGATGCCGCGGTTCAGGCCCAGCTCGCGCAGGCGCGCCACCGAGGACAGCGCGTGGCCGGTCTGCAGGAGCTTGAGCATTTCATCGAACAGCCGGCTTTGCGGCACTTCGGCCAGCAGATGCTGGCTGGCAATCAGCGGCGCGGCGGTCTTGGGCTCGAGCTTGAAGCCCACGTCATGCAGCTTGGCGACAAAACGCACGGCGCGGATGATGCGCACCGGGTCTTCGCGGTAACGCGTGGCGGCATCGCCAATCATGCGCAGCACGCGCTTTTTCGCGTCCTGGATGCCCTTGTGATAGTCGACCACGATCTGCGTGGCCGGATCGTAGTACATCGCGTTGATCGTGAAGTCGCGGCGCGTGGCGTCCTGGTCCTGCGGACCCCAGACGTTGTCGCGCAGCACGCGCCCGCTCGCGTCGACCGCATGCTTCATGCCGGCCAGCGCCGCCTTGCTGGTACGCTCGTTGCCCGACACGCTCTCGGCCAGGCTGTTGTCGAGAAACGCGCGGAAGGTCGAGACCTCGATGACGTCGTTTTCGCGCCCGCGGCCGTAGACCACGTGGACGATGCGAAAGCGCTTGCCAATGATGAACGCGCGCCGGAACAGGCTCTTGACCTGCTCGGGCGTGGCATTGGTGGCGACGTCGAAGTCCTTGGGCCGCAGGCCCAGAATCAGGTCGCGCACCGCGCCACCCACGATATAGGCCTCGAAGCCCGCATCCTGCAGCGTCTCGACCACGTCGAGGGCGCGCCGGTCGACGAGCTCGGGATCGATGCCGTGCACCGAGGCCGGCACTTCCTCGCGCTTGCCAAAGGGCAGCTTCTGCGCACGCGCGCCGGTGCCGGGCTTGCCCAGCAGTTTGTCGATGAAGTTTTTGATCATGGGTGTTCAGTAAACAGGTCCAGTATGCGCCAACCGCGCTCCAGGGCCAGGGCGCGCAGGCGCGCATCAGGGTTGGTTGCGACCGGATGGTCCACTTTTTCCAGCAAGGGCACGTCGTTCATGGAATCACTGTAGAACGTGGTTTCCACCGCGTCCCAGTCGAGCCCGCGCTGCGCCAGCCACTGCTGCATGCGCAGCACCTTGCCCTCGCGCATGGTCGGGTGGCCGTCGATGTCGCCCGTGATCCAGCCCGCGGCGTCGCGCGCGAGCTGCACCGCGAGCAGTTCGCCCACGCCCAGCGCCTGCGCGATCGGGCGCGTGATGAACTCGTTGGTCGCGGTGACGATCACGATCTCGTCACCGGCATCGCGGTGCGCCTGGATCAGCGCGCGCGCCGCCGGCCGGATCGCGGGCGCGATGACTTCGCGCATGAACTGCGCATGCGCCTGGGTTGCGGCCTCGGCGCCACGCGCGCGCACCGCCTCGGTGGCAAAGCGCACGTAGTCATGCACGTCCAGCGTGCCGGCCTGGTAGTCGGCGTAGAACGCATCGTTGCGGCGCCCGAATTCCTCGGGATCCGTCCAGCCGATGCGCGTGGTGAAAACGCCCCACTCGTAGTCCGAGTCCAGGGGCAGCAGGGTGTGGTCCAGATCGAACAGCGCGAGCCGCGGGCGGACGTTGGGCGCGAAAGAGGTTGGCATGGGGTTCCAGAAAAAGAGGCCTGGCAGCGGTGGCTACTCGGTCTCCAGCATGGTCTTGAGCAGTGGAATGGTGATGGCCCGCTTGTTGCGCAAGGCAAAGCCGTCAAGCATGTCCAGCAACTGCATGAGGCTGCCCAGGTCGCGCGAAAAGCGCTTGAGCATGTAATCCATCACATCGTCGCCGAGAAACACGCCGCGCGAATCGGCCTCCTGGCGCAGCACCGCGCGGCGCGCGGGCTCGTCGAGCAGCCGCAGCTGGAACACATGGCCCCAGCCCAGGCGGCTGCGCAGGTCCTCGCGCAGCTTCAGGTCCGCCGGCGGCAGCTCGCCGGCGCCCAGCACCCAGCGGGGGATGCCGGTGGCCGGGCTGGTGGCATTGACAAACCAGTTGAAGGCCCGGGCCTGCTGCATGGGGGTGTACAGATGCACATCGTCCATCAGCACCGCGGACCAGCGCTCATCGAACTCCGGAGGATATCCGATGGACGCATCCATCCAGCCCACAATGGCCCCTTGATCGCGCAGCGCTTCACGCACCGACTTGAGCAGGTGCGTCTTGCCCGAGCCCGATTCGCCCCACAGGTAGGTCGGCACGGGCGAGCGCGGCATCGGCCCGCGCCCCTCGCCGACCCACAGCCGCAGGTGCTGGAGCACCGCGGTGTTCGGGCCGGCAAAGAACCGCGACAGCGAGGGACTCGTTGCCAGGCCGATATCCAGCGCCATCTGCTTCATGAATGGCATACGCGGCACGCCCTCCTGCCTGGGACCAGGAGGGGCCGTGCGCAACAGGCTGGCAAGGGGAAGTTCGGCAACATGACAGACGACAGAGCAAAAGGCCCCTGGCGCAGATGCGTGCGCCAGGGCTCGAAGCGTGCCGCGAGGACGGCACCGCGCTGATTTTAGTCTGCGCGCGCAGGCAAAGCACACAGCCGGGCTGCACAGACCCGCCGAAAAGCCCTTGAAAGCCGCCCCGAGCCCCGCCGCATGGCAGGCGAGGACCAGTAAAATCCCCCAGTTCCGCCCCTGCCGGGCCCACTGCACTGACCCATTCATGAGCTCTTCTGCCACCCCCACTCCCATTTCCTACAAAGACGCTGGCGTCGACATCGTTGCCGGCGATGCCCTGGTCGAGCGCATCAAGCCGCTGGCGAAGAAAACCATGCGCGAAGGCGTGATGGCCGGCATTGGCGGTTTTGGCGCCTTGTTCGAAGTGCCCAAGCGCTACAAGGAACCCGTGCTGGTCTCGGGCACCGATGGCGTGGGCACCAAGCTGCGCCTGGCATTCGAGTGGAACATGCATGACACCGTGGGCATCGACCTGGTGGCCATGAGCGTCAACGACGTGCTGGTGCAGGGCGCCGAGCCGCTGTTCTTCCTCGACTACTTTGCCTGCGGCAAGCTGGACGTGGACACCGCCGCGGCGGTGGTCGGCGGCATCGCGCGCGGCTGCGAGCTCTCGGGCTGCGCGCTGATCGGCGGCGAAACCGCTGAAATGCCCGGCATGTACCCCGAAGGCGAATACGATCTCGCCGGCTTCGCGGTTGGCGCCGTCGAGAAATCGAAGATCCTCACGGGCCAGAACGTGCAGGCCGGCGACGTGGTGCTGGGCCTGGCTTCGTCCGGCGTGCACTCCAACGGCTTCAGCCTGGTGCGCAAGTGCATCGAGCGCGCCGAAGCGGCCGGCACACTGCCCGGGACGCTGGACGGCAAGCCCTTCAAGGACGCGGTGATGGAGCCCACGCGCCTGTATGTCAAGAACGTGCTGGCCGCGCTGGAGCAGCACCCGATCAAGGCGCTGGCCCACATCACCGGCGGCGGCCTGCTGGAAAACATCCCGCGCGTGCTGCCCGAAGGCCTGGCCGCGCATCTGGACGCCGGCAGCTGGCCGCAGACCGAGCTGTTTGCCTGGCTGCAGGCCACGGCCGGTATCGATGCCGTGGAAATGAACCGCACCTTCAACAACGGCATCGGCATGGTGGTCGTGGTGGCGGCCGAGCAGGCCGAGGCCACTGCGGCGACCTTGCAAGGCCTGGGCGAAATCGTCTATACCATTGGGCGTATCGCTGCGCGCGGTGACGGCGAACCCGTCGAAGTGCGCTGACCCAGCCTGACCACCCTGCGCCCAGATGTCCGATAACCTTCCTGCTATCCGAGAAGAATTTCACCAGACAACTTCGCGCGGCGTGGTGAACGCCAGCTATCTGCTGATGGCTGCCACCTTGCTGCTGGTCATGTGGCAAGGGCTGCTGCCCGGCCTGCTGAGCGTTTGCGTGGGCTTCATGCTCACGCGGGCCCTGGCCCGGCTGCTGGCGCGCACGCAGCGCCGCCGGCCTCGCGGCTACCTGCCGCACTGGGCGCAGGTGGTCGCCGCCGCCGTGATCATGCTCGCGCCGCTGGCGCTGCTGTCCAGCGCCCTGCCCCATACCCGCGGCTATATCGTCGAAGCGCCGCAGCAGTACAAGGAATTGCTCGACTACCTGGCGCGCACCGTGCTCGAGCTGCGCCACAAGCTGCCGCCCGACATCGCCAGCCAGTTGCCAGACGGCGCGCGCGAGATCCAGACCATGATTGCCGCCTACCTCGGCGCCAAGGCCGGGGTGCTGGCCATTGCCGGGCGCGCCTGGCTGTCGGGCCTGCTGCATGCCTATGTGGGCCTGCTGATCGGCGCGCTGGCCGCCGTGCGCCACATTCCACTCAATCGCCCGCCGCTGGTCGAGGCGCTCTACCAGCGCATCATGCTGTTTGGCGAGGCCTTCGCGCAGATCGTTGCCGCCCAGTTCTGGATCGCCGCGTTCAACACCCTGCTGACGGCGCTGTTCCTGCTGCTGGTGCTGCCCTACTGGGACCTGGAGCTGCCCTATACGCCGGCGCTGATCATGCTGACCTTCATTGCCGGGCTGATTCCCATCGTCGGCAACCTGCTGTGCAACGCCGTGATCACGCTGGTCGGCCTGTCGGTATCGCCCGTGGCGGCCACGGCCTGCCTGGGCTTCCTGGTGCTGATCCACAAGGCCGAGTACGTGATCAACGCCAAGGTCGTCGGCCGGCGCACGCACATGGGCGTGTGGGAGCTGCTGTCGGTGATGTTTGTGGCCGAGGCGGTGTTCGGGCCGGCGGGGCTGGTGGCGGCGCCGCTGTTCTATGCGTATCTGAAGAAGGAACTTGAGGCGCGCAAGCTGGTTTGATAAAACGTTCCCACTGCGCCTGTGGAAGGGTGGCCCCAACTGGACCACAGGCCCTTCATCCTTCGACAAGCTCAGGACGAACGGAGATTGGAACCGTTCGCCCTGATCCTGAGCTTGTCGAAGGATCGAAGGGTGACCGGCCAGCGGTCCAGTTTGGGGCGTTTTCGTTGGGCCACCCGGGAAGCTCGAAGCAACTTATCCAAGAGCACCCCTACCCCCGCAACACCGCCAGCCGATTCGCAATCAACCCTGCATCCGGCCGGTCCCCCGCGTGCTCCAGATAGGTTTCCCAGTCCGCCACCGCCTCGCGCGTGCGGCCCTGCTCGGCCAGCACCGCGCCGCGGTCGCGGTATTCGGCCCAGTCATCGGGCAGCAGCACGATCAGCCGGTCGAGCGTGGCCGTGAGCAGCGCCCACTGGCTTTGCGCGAAGTAGATTTCCTTGAGGTTGCGCAGCAGCCGCTCGAGAATGTCGCGCGGCGTGGCCGCCTGCAGGTGCAGGCCCAGCGGAATGTTGTCTTCACGGCGCCCACGCCCCAGCCCGAAGGGCTCGAGGCGCTGCGCCAGCTCCTGCGCGGAAAACGAGGTGCCCGTCAGCGGATCCATCACCACCTGCCCCTCGGGCAGCCCCACCTTGAGCAGGAAGTGGCCCGGAAACGCAATGCCCGCGGCCTGCAGCCCCGCGGCCTGCGCCAGCTCGAGCCAGATCAGCGCCAGGCTCACGGGAATGCCGCGCCGCGTGGCCAGCACCACCGGGATATAGCTGTTCTCGGGCGCGTAATAGTTGTTGACGTTGCCGCCAAAACCCATTTCGCCAAAGAAGAAGTGGTTCACGACCTTGAGCCGCTGCAGCGGCGAGTGCGCACCTGCAAGATGGCGCGTCAGGCGCATCTGCATCTGGTCGATGTCCGCAAGCACTGCCTGGATGTCGAGCTCGGGGAATTCGTCCTGCGCAATGCAGATCGCCGCCTCCAGCAGCGGCAAATGCTCGTCGCTTTGCACCAGGGTGGCAAAGTACTGCAGAGAAGAAGGCGCATCGAAACGCAGTGACATGCTGTCCTTGTACGACCAGGCGCCGGCTGGCGCAAGAGGGAGGGCGGCCTGTCCGGTTTTTTCGCCAGACAGGGCTGCCTCCCTTATAGCGAAAAACGAGGTAAGCAACTGCTACCGTTGCAACAACTGCCTCAGTTTCAGGCCCGCCGCCCACAAGGCGCCGAAATACAGCACGGCCGCCGCCAGCAGGGTCACCGCCATCCAGCCCATGCGCTGCAGGTCGTGCTGGCGCAGGCCGATCCAGTCCAGCGCCTGCGCGCTCCAGCCCAGCAGCCCGGACAGCAGCAGGCTGGCCGCCAGCACCTGCAGCATCAGCTTGCCCCAGCCCGGGCGCGGGCGGTAGGTGCCGCGGCGCAGCAAGACCACCAGCAACCAGCCCGCGTTGACCAGCGCCGCCAGCCCGATCGACAGCGCCAGCCCGGTGTGCGCCAGCCAGGGCACGAGCGCCAGGTTCAGCAGCTGGGTGATGACCAGTACCACCACCGCGATCTTCACCGGCGTGCGGATGTCCTGGCTCGCGTAGTAGGCGGGCGCCAGCACCTTGATGGCCACCAGGCCCACGAGCCCGGCGCCGTAGCCGGCCAGCGCCAGCGCGATGTTGCCGACGTCGCGGTCGGTCAGCGCGCCGCGGTGGAACAGCGTGGCCACCAGCGGCTGGGCAAACACCAGCAGCGCCACGGCGCAGGGCACGGCCAGCACCAGCACCAGGCGCAGGCCCCAGTCCAGCATCGCCGAATAGCGCTCGTTATCCGCTGCGGCCTTGGCCGCCGCCAGTTGTGGCGTGAGAACTACACCCAGCGCCACGCCCAGCAGCGCCGTGGGGAACTCCATCAGCCGGTCTGCATAGAACAGCCAGGACACGCTGCCCGGCGCGAGATAGGACGCAATCTGCGTGTTGATCATCAGCGAGATCTGCGCCACGCCCACGCCCAGCAGCGCCGGCGCCATCAGCGACAGGATGCGGCGCACGCCCGCGTCCTGCCACGCAGTGCGCACCGCGCTCCAGCGCAGGCCGATGCGCGGCAGCAGCCCGAGCCGGCGCAGCGCGGGCAGCTGCACCGCCAGCTGCAGCGCGCCGCCGAGCATCACGCCGGCGGCCATCGCATAGATCGGCTCGATGCCGCGCGCGGCAAACCACGGCGCGCCGAGCAGTGCCGCGCCGATCATGCTGATGTTGAGCAGCACCGGCGTGGCCGCCGGCACGACAAAGCGCTTCCAGGTGTTGAGCACGCCGGCCGACAACGCCACCAGCGACATGAAGCCGATATAGGGAAACATCCAGCGCGTCATGCGCACGGCCGCGTCGTAGCTCGCGCCCTCCTGCTGCAGCCCGCTGGCCAGCAGCCAGACCAGCAGCGGCGCGCCCAGCACGCCGAGCACGCAGGTCAGCACCAGCGCCCACGTCAACACGGTGGCGACATTGGCGATCAGCACCCGCGTAGCCTCGTCGCCCTCCTTTGCCCGGGTCGCGGCCAGCACCGGCACGAAGGCCTGGCTGAACGCCCCTTCGGCAAACAGGCGCCGGAAGAGGTTAGGAATGCGGAAGGCGACGTTGAAGGCGTCGGTCAGCGCGTTGGCGCCGAACATGGAGGCCATGAGCAGGTCGCGCAGCAGTCCGGTGACCCGGGAAGCAAGCGTGAACAGCGAGACAGTGGAGGCGGCTTTGAGCAGTGACACCCGCGCAGTGTATGCGCTGTATGGGTTTGCTGGCGGTGGATTCGACGCGGCCTGGTAACAGGTGCTACAATCGCCGGCTTCGCTGACATCATCCTCAGACACAAGGAATTTGAATCATGGCATCTGCTAAACCCAAGAAAAAGAACCCCCGACTGGCATCCGGCCGCAAGCGCGCCCGCCAGAACGTTGTCCTGAACGCTGCGAACACCTCGCTGCGCTCGAAGTACCGTACCGCTGTCAAGAACGTCGAAAAGGCTGTTCTGGCTGGCGACAAGACCAAGGCATCGGAACTGTTTGCCAAGGCACAGTCCGTGCTGGATACCATTGCCGACAAGGGTATCTTCCACAAGAACAAGGCTGCTCGCGACAAGAGCCGTCTGTCCGCCAAGGTCAAGGCCCTGGCACTGGCCGCTTAATCCACATTTAAGCAATCGCACGGATGGCGCAAGCCATCTGCCGTTTGTAACGGGTGCGCTGTTCGCGAACGTAGAAACCGCCTTTTGGGGCGGTTTTTGCGTTGTGGGGTTGAGTGTGGATGGTGTTTTTTGTTTGAGGGCAGGACGTTCATGGTTCGACGGGGCCGCCCCAGGCAGGCTCACCACGAACGGTTCGAGCCGGACCGCCAAAACAACCACTACCGTTCGCCCTGAGCTTGCCTGGGCGGCCCCGTCGAAGGACGTTTTCGGGCGCAATTCAAGCATGACACTGCAGCCTGCGCCTGCATTCACCTACAAAAAAGCCGACTCAAAAGCCGGCTCGGTAGAGATATCGAAGCACCAGACTACCCCTTGGGTACATCCGGCAGCAAACAAGCCTCCGCGATCTGCAGATCATTGTCCTTGGCGAAATTGATCACGAAGTCCCAGGCCATGGGCTCATGCTCGCGCAGGTCGGCGTGCAGCACCACGCACTTGGTGCCGTTGAGCGTGGTGGGAATGCACCACGGCGAATAGCTCAGATGGCTGCCGGGTCGCGCCCCCCCAGGGCGGAACTGGCTCATGACGCCGGCCAGGCGCTCTGCCCAGTCGCTGGGCCTGAAGGTTTTTCCATCCCGGGTCAGGCCCTGGATGAACAGTTCTTGTGAGTTGGGGGAGACCATCGATATCGTTGTGCAAAGTGATGCGACCTGGCGGGATCGCCGCCGACGGTCAATGGAAGATTCTAGCTCTTGTACAAGAGTCAGCCCTGGCAACGGGGCCACCCATGGGCCCATTGCACGGCTGTAGTGCGTATTCCTCAATTTTCATCCTGCCGCGTCCATCTAAAATTGTAGTTCGCTCAACCTCGGCAATGGATGCAATGTCCAAGCCGCCCCTGCATTTTCGGGAGATTCTTGCAATGACCGCTTTCATCGAGGCTGCCTCGCCCCACGTCATGAACACCTATGGCCGTGTCCCGATCGCTCTGGAACGAGGCCAGGGCTGCCGCGTCTGGGACGTGAATGGCAAGGAGTACCTCGATGCGCTCGGCGGTATTGCCGTGAACACGCTGGGCCACAACCACCCGCGGCTGGTGCCCGCGCTGCAGCAGCAGCTGACGAAGTTGATCCACACCTCGAACTACTACCATGTGCCCGGCCAGGAAACCCTGGCGAAGCTGCTGGTCGAGCGCTCTTTGATGACCAACGTGTTCTTCTGCAACACCGGTCTCGAAGCCAACGAGGCCGCGATCAAGATCGCGCGCAAGTACGGTGTCGACAAAGGCATCGCCCGCCCCGAAATCGTGGTCTATGACCATGCGTTCCATGGCCGCTCGATTGCCACCATGACCGCCACCGACAACCCCAAGGTGCGCGACGGGTTCGGCCCGTTGCTCGAAGGCTTCATCCGCGTGGCGCCCAACGATTACCAGGGCCTGCTGGCGGCCACCGAAGGCAACGCCAACATCACCGCCGTGATGATGGAGCCGATCCAGGGCGAAGGCGGCCTGCACCCGATGCGCGCCGAATACCTGCAGCAGGTGCGCGCGCTGTGCGATGCCCGGGGCTGGCTGCTGATGCTCGATGAAGTGCAGGCCGGCATGGGCCGCACCGGCAAGTGGTTTGCCCACCAGTGGGCCGGCATCGTGCCCGACGTCATGACGCTGGCCAAGGGACTGGGCTCGGGCGTGCCGGTGGGCGCCGTCATTGCGCATGGCAAGGCAGCCACGGTGCTGCAGCCGGGCAACCATGGCTCGACCTTTGGCGGCAATCCGCTGGCCATGTGCGCGGGTATCGAGACCATCCGTATCATGGAAGAAGACGGACTGCTGGAGCAAGCCAGCAGCGTGGGCGAGCACCTGCGCGCCGCGCTGCGCGCCCAGCTGGGCGGGCTGGACGGCGTGGTCGATATCCGCGGCCAGGGCCTGATGATCGGCATCGAGCTGTCCAAGCCCTGCGGCCAGCTCATCGGCCAGGCCGCCGCGGCCGGCTTGCTGCTGAGCGTGACGGCCGATACCGTGATCCGCCTGGTGCCGCCGCTGATCCTCACGACGCAGGAAGCCGACGAGATCGTCACCCGGCTGCTGCCGCTGGTGCAAGCGGTGCTCGCTGCCTGAACCAAGAAATGAATTTATGAAGCATTACCTCCAATTCAGTGATCTCACCGCCGAGGAATACGCCTATCTGTTCGAACGCGCGGCGCTGATCAAGAAGAAGTTCAAGGGCTACGAAAAGCACCATACGCTGGGCGACCGCACGCTGGCCATGATATTCGAGAAGGCCAGCACGCGCACCCGCGTGAGCTTCGAGGCCGGCATGTACCAGCTCGGCGGCTCGGTGGTGCACCTGACCTCGGGCGACAGCCAGCTGGGCCGCTCGGAGCCGATCGAGGACAGCGCGCGCGTGATCAGCCGCATGACCGATCTGGTCATGATCCGCACCTTCGGCCAGGAACGCATCGAGCGCTTTGCCGAATACTCGCGCGTGCCGGTCATCAACGGCCTCACAAACGAGTTCCACCCCTGCCAGATCCTGGCCGACATCTTCACCTTCATCGAGCACCGCGGCTCGATTCAGGGCAAGGTCGTGGCCTGGGTGGGCGACGGCAACAACATGGCCAACACCTGGCTGCAGGCCGCCGACCTGCTGGGCTTCAAGGTCCACCTGAGCACGCCGGGCGGCTATGAAGTCGACGAGCACTTGGCCTTCAACGGCAAGGCCGCCAATCCGGGCAGCTACGCGGTCTTCAAGGATCCGCTCGAGGCTTGCGCGGGCGCCGATCTGGTCACGACCGATGTCTGGACCAGCATGGGCTACGAAGCCGAGAACGAGGAGCGCAAGAAGGCCTTTGCCGACTGGTGCGTGGACGCCGAGATGATGGCCGCGGCCCGGCACGACGCGCTGTTCATGCACTGTCTGCCGGCGCACCGCGGCGAGGAGGTCGAAGCCGAAGTCATCGACGGGCCGCAATCCGTGGTCTGGGAAGAGGCGGAGAACCGGATGCATGTGCAAAAAGCGTTGATGGAATATTTG
>JBEVDH010000109.1:0-3836 GCA_040514115.1 Comamonas sp.
GCGCTCGATGCGCGCAGCCTGGTGGTGCTGGGCGACTTCCTGCATGCGGCCACGGCGCAGCAGGCGCAGGTGATCGATCCGATCGTGGACTGGCGCGAGCGGCATGCGGCGCTGCGCTGCGTGCTGGTGCGCGGCAACCACGACAGCCACGCGGGCGACCCGCCGCCCGCGCTGCGCTTCGATATCGTCGACGAGCCCTTTCGCATCGGCCCGTTTGCCGCCTGCCACCACCCGCAAGCGGTGAAAGACGCCTATGTGCTCGCCGGCCATCTGCATCCGGCCGTGCAGCTGCGCGGGCGCGCCTACGACAGCGCGCGCCTGCCGTGCTTTTGTGAAGCGCCGGAGTTGATGATCCTGCCCGCGTTTGGCGCCTTCACCGGCACCACGCTGGAGCTGCCCAAGCAGACGCTGTGCTGCTATGCGACCGGGGGTGGGACGGTGACGGCGCTGCCGTGGAATGGAGGGGGCGGGTGAGCGCCCTCAGGCAATATCCAGCGTCGGCACCATCGCATGCAGCTTGGCCAGGGCCTCCAGGCCGACCAGCTCGCCCAGATCGGCCAGCGGGTCGGCGTCGTCGACCAGTGCATAGCCCATCGACCAAGTCCTGAACACGCGCGCGCCCGGGCAGGGCGCGCGATGCTGAAGGGTGAAATTGACATGCCTTGGGTCTTGGGCAATGCGCACCAGCAGGTCCCATAGCGGCTGCTGCGGCCCCTCGAGGTATTGCAGGAAATGCTGGCCATCGAACACCAGGATGCCGGTCAGCCCATGGCTGGCATTGAAGCTGCGGGCGGTCTTGATGACGTCGGAGATGCAACTGAGGGGGGCGTCGGGCGCAAGCCGACTGTGGTAGAGGGCGCAGTGGAGATTCGCGTTCAAGGGCAACCTATATCGAAGGGAGGTGTGCACACGGACCCTGATGGCGTGCAGCAGGGACTTGCCGCCCGGGATTGCATGGAACCCCCGGCAGAGCCGGTGCAGTACCCTGCAGCAGCATGTTCAGCCTGGAGCGGCGCGAAACGACAAGGC
The DNA here is from genome assembly GCA_040514115.1 of Comamonas sp. Classification (GTDB taxonomy): domain Bacteria; phylum Pseudomonadota; class Gammaproteobacteria; order Burkholderiales; family Burkholderiaceae_C; genus Comamonas. Next base: position 1,030 of record JBEVDH010000109.1, read on the forward strand.
GTCGCACGATCGATAGAGGTTGTACCTGGATGGATTGTAAACGAGGGCGCCAAAGCGCTGTGTATTTATACATGCAGTGGGCGCCGGCGCCAGGCCGCGGCGGACGCCGATCAGGGGCGCCAGCCGTGTCGGCGCGGGCAAGCGCTGCACGAATTCGTGCATCAGACATTTTCAAGTTCTGTCAGAAAACCTTGCTCCAGATAGCGGGGGATCTTGGCGTATTCATCCAGAACCCGCTGTCTGAACGCGTCACTGGCATGCCAGTTTTGCGCCGCGACACCAAAGTAATTGACGCCCCAGCCGGACAAATGCACTTCGGGCCAGTGCCGTTTCATGGTCATCAGGTAGCGGCGCATCGCGCATATCTTCCCGATGACGAAAACACTTGCGATGCAGGAAATATCCATGGTTTCAGCCAGTCTGGCGCGGCCAAAAATGACGTTTTGACCGGTGTTCATTGCGGAGTTCTCCAACACAAGATCGGTTTCGGGAATGCCCAGTTGCCGCAGCCTCAAGCCAATAGTCTGCGCTTCCGAAAATGGGTGATCTCCCGTGTGGCCCCCCGATACCAGCAGCTTTTTGAACAGGCCGCGGCGCCACAGATCATGCGTATCTGTACAGAAGGTTTCCACGCCATGCCGGGTGCCAAAGACCAGTGCGATATCGCACGGCACCAGTGGAACGGCCGGCATGACGTATGTTGCTATTTGCAATAGATCCGATGGCTCCATTGCAAAACTCTACAGGATTTGACGCTCACCGGACCCAGCGCGTCACCCACTCCACCACACGCTGCATCACATCCACCCGGTAACTTGGCTTGCCCTGCGAGGTGAACTTGTGGCCTTCCCCGGGATAGAACACCAGCTCGCTGTGGGCGTTGCCGCCGCGGCGCAGCGCCACGAAGGCCACCTCGGCCTGGCTGCGCGGGCAGCGCTCGTCGCTTTCACCGTGCAGCAGCAGTGTCGGGGTCGTGGCGCCGTGCAGATACTCCGCGGGCGAGTGCGCGCGCATGCGCTCGCGCGCCGGGGCGTCTTCGCCATGCATGGCGTAGTGGTCGGTGTAGTAGCCGCTGTCCGAGCTGCCCCAGTGCGCGTCGATCTGCGTCAGCGCGGCCATCGGCACGGCTGCCTTGAACACCTCGGTATGGCCCACGGCCCAGCTGGACATGAAGCCGCCATAGGACTTGCCGGCGATGGCCACGCGCTGGTCGGCTAACCCTTCGTCCTGCAGCGCCTTGACGGCGGCCAGATGCTGGGGCAGGTCGATCTCGCCCCAACGGCCGCGCAGGCGCTCGCTGAAGTCCCGGCCGTAGCTGGCCGATCCCACCGCATTGAGCGCCAGGATCGACCAGCCCTGCGACCACAGCATGGCCCAGTAGGCGGAAGGTCCGAAGGCAAACAGCGCGAAGCTGGCCGGGCCGCCATGCACATCGACCAGCAGCGGCGTGGCGCCCTGGGCGCCCTCGGGGCGGATCAGCCAGCCGTCGACGCGCTCGGTGCCGCCCTGACCGTCAGGCACCTCGAACTCGCGCCGCTCGGCAGTGGCGCGCTGGCGCTCCTTCCACCACGGGTTCAGGTCGCTGAGGCATTTCTCCTGCGAGCCATCGGGTCGGCAGCAGTACAGCTCCACGGGCCGCGTGATGCTCTCGGCGGTATAGACCAGGAAGTCGCGCGAGCCCGACAGCTGCGACCGCTGGCGCTCGCCTTCGACCAGCCAGGTGATCTCGCCCCCGGGCACCGTGATCTCGGCCACCGCATGCACGCCGCGCCGCGCAATCAGCGCGCGCACCCGGGTGCTGTCCTTGCCGGCAAACTGCACGCTCGTGGCTTCGCCCGCAATCTCGATCGACGCATCGCCCAGCGGCTGTACCTCGCCCGACTCCAGTGCCATGGACCACAGTCGCACCTGCGCATCGCCCTCTTCGAGGGTGCCGGAAAACACCAGCCAGCGGCCGTCGGGCGAGCAGGCAGGAAACAGCACCTGTGCGTGCTCGGTCGTCAGCTGCCGGGTATTGCCGCCGTCGGGGTCCATGCGCCAGATATCGCTGCGGTGCGATGCGTCACCTTCGCGCGAGCGGGTGTAGAAGATGTGCTGGCCATCGGGCGAGTGGATCGCGCTGAGCACGTTGAATGGCCCATGGGTCAGCTGCGTGGTCTTGCCACTGGTGGCATCGACCAGGAACAGATGACTCTCGTGGTCAAGTTTGTAGCCGCTGCCGTCGCTCTTGTAGGGCAGCTTCCAGACGACCTGCGGGCCACCTTGCGGCGGGTCTTGCGCATCCGGGGCCGGGCGCGCGCCGCGCAGGTTCGGGTCGACGCGCAGCGAGACAATCACCAGCAGGCGCTTGCCGTCCGGGCTCCACTCGAAGTCCGTGACACCGCCGTCAAAGACGCCGAGTTGGCGTGCCTCGCCACCATCGCGTGCAATCACGAACAGCTGCATCGGGCCGGCCCGGTCGGAGAGGAATGCCACTTGCCGGCCGTTGGGCGACCAGCGCGGGTGGTTGTCAAATGACGTATCGCCCGTCAGCTGCCACGGCGCAGCGCCGTTGGCGGGATAGATCCAGAGGGTGCTGGTGGCGCTGTCGGTCGTCTGGTTCACCGCGCCGACGCTGCAGGCTACCAGGCCCTCGTCCCAGGAGCAGCTGAGGTCGGTGATGGTCTTGAGCTGGAGCAGATCGGAGGCTTCAAAGGGTTGGGGCATACGCTGCTTTCAGAAAAGAGGTGCTGTTCTTATTTATGGCGATCGGCCGCGGATCACCAGGCGCGGTGATACCGGGAACCGAGCTTAAAAGTAAGGCCTCG
>JBEVDH010000119.1:0-29523 GCA_040514115.1 Comamonas sp.
GGTGCGCGCGCGGCGGGGCGTGGGCGGCCCGGTGCACAGCGCCCACTCGGTGCATCAGCTCGCAGCCGTGGGCGTCACGCGCCGCGTGGGGCGTGACGCGGGCCTGTCGGCGGTGCTGTTCACGCCCGCCACCCCAGGCCCGCATCCGGTGGTGATGGTGCTCAACGGCTCGGGCGGTGGCATCAACGAGCCGCGTGCCGCGCTCTATGCCTCGCGCGGCTACGCGGCGCTGGCCGTGGGCTATTTCAAGTGCCCGGGCCGCTCCGACTACATCTCCGACACGCACCTCGAATACTTCGAGACCGCGCTGCACTGGATCCACCGCGAGCTCCAGCCGCGGGACGGCTTTGTCGCGCTCAGCGGCCAGTCGCGTGGCGGTGAGCTGGTGCTGCTGCTGGGCGCGCTGTTCCCGGAGCTGGTCAAGGCCGTGATCGGCTATGTGCCCGGCGCCGTCGTGCATTGCGCGCAGAACGCCTGTGACCCCGCGACGGGCCGCGAAGGGCCGGCCTGGATCTTTCGCGGCCAGCCGGTGCCCGATGTCTGGGCCGGCAACCGCACCGCGACCTGGGCTCCCTGGGACGACGGCCCTGAACCACGTCGCCACACCGCTGCGATCCTTACGGCGCTGCAGGACCCAGACGCGGTCGAGCGCGCACGCATCCGCGTCGAGCGCATCGACGGGCCGGTGCTGCTGCTGTCGGCCACCGATGACGGCTCCTGGCCTTCATCGCTCTACGGCAAGATGGTCAAGGACCACCTGGCCGCGCATCACCACCCCTACCCCGTCGAGCACCACGACTGGGAAGGCGGCGGGCATGCGATCCTGTTCCCCTATGTGCCTACGACGCATCTCGTCTATGCCCACCCGGTGTCCAAGCGCTTGAGTACGACCGGGGGGACGCCGGCGATCAATGCGCTGGCGAATGAGGCGTCGTGGGCGGCGGTGCAGGCGTTCTTGGCCCGGGCTACGGCCGCGCATGCGCTCCGCCCGGAACCAGTTCCTGACCGATTTTCGTCCTGAGCGCCCAGGATGGATCGTCCCGGTTCATCAGATAGGACGTTCATGGTTCGACAGGCACACCACGAACGGTGTTATCCGTTCGCCTGAAACGGTTCACCCCGTTCGTCCTGAGCTTGTCGAAGAATCGAAGGATGGACGGTGTCACCCGTTCGTCCTGAGCCTGTCGAAGGATGGACGGCCTGCTCGACATTCATTACACCTCACTCATTTTCTGCCATGACCGAAATTCAATCCACAACACCCACCCCCGACCTTATCGACACCCTGGCCCACCTGGACCCATCTTCCCCCGTCCACACCATCCGTCACCAGCGCTCCAAGGTGGTCGACGCCACAGCCGGCAGCTACCGCCAGCTGTTCGACCCCGCCCTGCCCGGCCTGACGCTCGGCGAGCGCCTGCGCGTGGCGCAGACCATCTCCAGGCTCAGCGACAGCCAGGCGCTGCTGCAGCACTACACCCGGCAGCTGGAGCAACAACCGGCTGCGACCAACGCCGCACGCGAAGCCGCGCTGCAGCGCTTTGCCACGCTGCTCACGCACAAGCCGGTCGAAGGCGACCGCTCCAGCATCGACGCATTGCTGGCCGCCGGCTTGCAGCCCGCAGAGATCATCGCGCTGGCGCAGCTGATTGCCTTCCTGAGCTACCAGATCCGCGTGGTGGCCGGCCTGCAGGCGCTGAGCGCGCTGGGCGACGACCTGCTGGCCGAGCCAGCTGCCGCGCCCCCGGCCGAGCCCTTCGTGCATCCCCACCACCTGCCCAAGCCCGGCGAGGTGCTGCGCATCAATGGCTTCACCAGCGAGACGCTGGGCTGGAAAGCCTGGGTGCCGGTGGTCAAGCTTGAAGAAGCCACGCCCGAGCAGCTCGCCATTCTCGAAGCCAGCCATCCCTCGGCCAAGACCAGCGATTACTACCTCGCGCTGATCCACCAGCCGCAGATCCTGCAGGAGCGCTCGGTGGTGTTCAACGCGATCATGTACGCGCCCGGTGGGCTGTCCCGCGCCGAACGCGAGCTGGTCAGCGCCGTGGTCTCGTGCATCAACGGCTGCGTCTACTGCGCCTCGGTCCATGCCCAGCGCTTCGAGCAGCTGGCCAAGCGCAACGACGTGATCGCCCAGGTCTTCGAAAACCCCCACACCGCCGGCACCAACGCGCGCGAAAAGGCACTGGTCCAGTTCGCCATCGACCTGACCGAAGCCCCGAACCAGCTCGGCGGCCAGCGCCTGCAGGCCCTGCGCGAAGCGGGTCTGAGCCAACTGGAGATCCTTGACGCGCTGCATGCGGCCGCGATCTTTGCCTGGGCCAACCGGTTGATGCTCAACCTGGGCGAGGCGGTGCATCCCTGACAGGCGCGGCTGCGGCGCGGCCCATCGCGCTGCTGTAGCTTCTGCATCCGCGGCGCCTACACCCCCTGCCGCGCCCGCCCGGCTTGGCGCGCAGGCCCGCCAGGCCACATTGGAGTCACCCCGCACTCCAAGGAGCAGCATGGCCGCCCGCACTGCCGCATTCCAGCACCGCCCCCTCTTGTGGTGGTCGCTTGCCGCCGCAGCCTGCCTGGCCTTGCCGGCCGCCGGCGAGTTGCCGCGTGGCATTCCCCAGGAGCACGTATGGACCGAGTTTGCGCAATGCAAGCAGTTCTTTCCCGCGGGCCTGCCGCCGGTGGTTCCCAAGGCGCCGCTGCTGCGCGAACTGTGCTTTGACGGTTTTGCGGTGCTGCACAGCGGGCAGACCAAAACGCCGGTGTTCGTCGCCGAACACCTGGATCGATTCATTCTTCAGCAAGCCGCCAGGGTGCGGCGCAGCGACCATTTCTATCCCGAGGCGCGGCTTCCCAGCCAGGAGCGTGCAGACCTTGCCGACTACCGCCACTCGGGCTATTCGCTGGGCCACATGGCGCCCGCGGGCGATATGGGCACCGCCCTGGCCAAGGCCCAGAGCTTCAGCCTGGCCAATATGGCGCCGCAGGATGTGGAGCTCAACAATGGCGCCTGGAACGACATCGAGCAAGACACGCGCAAATATGTGCAGCGCGCCCAGGCGGATGTGTACATCTTCACCGGCCCGGTGTACTCGGAGCCGGCACACTTCATCGGCCCCAGCCGCGTGCAGGTGCCGCAGTCCTTCTACAAGCTGGTCTACGACCCGAGCAATGGCCGCAGCTGGGCCCACTGGCAGGCCAACGAACCCGCGTACCGTGTCAGCACGCCGATCAGCTATGAGGAACTGGTGCGCCGCACCGGCATTGAATTCGTGCCGCGTTGAGCTGCCGGGCGCATGGCATCGCCTGAGCCGGCGTTGGTGTCTGGCGGCTCAGCGAACCTCGCAATCAACGCTGTTGGATTTTGGCGCGCCGGCCATGATGGCCCCCGGCGAACTGGAATTGAACACGGGCGGCGGCATGAACTGCAAGCCGGGATTCGTGGGCAGCATGACCGGCGGCATAGTGAAGGACGCCACATAGCCGAATTGCCCGGCGCCAAAGGTCTGGCTCCCTGCGGGATTGGACATGGTGACCATGCCGCCGAGAATCTGTACGTTCAGGCCTGGAGGCCGGATTGCGGCACCAGGGGCAGAAGTCCCGGGAGGAGCAGTGCCCACTGTCGGGGCCGGCACGAACTCGGCGATGAACACCGTCGCCATGGCGGGCGCACAGAATGCCGCGAGCAGCGTGATCAGAAGCAGGGATTTTTTCATGGTTGCAGCGAGACGTTGAGGGTGGCGGCGCCTTGCAGGTCGCCCATGGGGGTTTTGATCAAGCTGGCCTCGGGACTGCGCTTGCCCAACGCGCCCGGGGTGCTGACGAAGCCGCCTTGCACCAGGCCGATCTCGAAGCGGTCGAGTTGCGGCTGCGCCGGGTCGTAGCTGAAGCGGGTGAGCGCCACCACGGAATCGGGCTTCATCATGACTTCGGCGCCATCGGTGAATTTCACCAGTGCATAGCCCCGCGCCTCGGTGGTGAGCGTGTCGCCCTGGTAGACCCTGGAGTCGACGGCAAGCAGCCGGGTCGCACCCTCGGGACTGCGCGCGACCACCAGGCCAGCCAGGTGCGTGATGGTGGCCACGTTCTGGGCCACGGCAACTGGCGAGAAGGCGGCGCAGCCCAGAGCGAGGGCGAGGATGCTGGCAATGCGGCGGATTGGATTCATGGGCTTGCTCAGTTGCAATAGGTTTTCTTGATGGAGGACTTGTTGCTCTGACCAGTGGCATCGACCGGTGCCGTGGCCGCCGTCTCGCCCTTGGAGACCGACAGCGCGATCTCCTTTGTCGTGGGGGCCACGGGCGAAGAGGAGGCCAGGATGCTGGTGATCAGGAAGTTGGAGGCCTGCTGGATCACCGGTGCCACCGGCACGGAAGGCGGCGGGGGCACCGGCACGGAAGGCGGCGGGGGCGGCAACACCTGGCACAGATTGGAGCCCGGAGCGATGGCGCACATATCGGGCAGCGGCGCAGCCGGGGTCACCACGGGTGGCGTCACTGGCGGTACAACGATCGCAGGCACGACCACGGGCGGTTGAATCACGGGCGGCGTCACCATGGGAGGAACCACAACCACCGGTGGCACGACCACTGGAGGGGTTACCACTGGGGGGACCGGGACCACCGGCGGCACCACCACCACCGGGGGTTCAACCACGGGCGGAATCACCACTGGCGGGATCACGACCACCGGCGGTACGACCACAGGGGGTTCACCTACGGGCGGGGTCACCACCGGGGGGATCACGACCACGGGCGGCACCACCACCGGGGGTTCAATCACGGGCGGGGTCACCACTGGCGGGATCACGACCACCGGCGGCACCACCACCGGGGGTTCAACCACGGGTGGGGTCACCACGGGGGGAACCACAACCGGCGGTTCAACGACAGGCGGAATCACGACAGGAGGAACAATCACTGGGGGCACGACCACGGGTGGTTCAACCACCGGCGGGATCACCACCGGAGGAACCACTACCGGCGGCTCCACGACAGGCGGAATCACCACTGGAGGAACTACGACCGGAGGCTCCACAACAGGCGGGATCACCACCGGAGGAACCACGACCGGCGGCTCCACGACAGGCGGAATCACCACTGGAGGGACAACCACCGGAGGCTCGACCACCACAGGGGGAACCACGACCGGCGGTTCAACGACAGGCGGAATCACCACGGGAGGAACAACCACCGGAGGCTCGACCACAGGCGGAGTGACGACGGGCGGAGTGACGACGGGCGGAACGACCACCGGTGGCACGACGACAGGAGGCTGGACCACCGGGGGAGTGACTACCGGCGGTTCCACGACAGGCGGGACCACCACGGGAGGAACAACCACCGGAGGGACCACCACAGGAGGCTCGACCACGGGAGGGACCACGACCGGGGGAACGACCACAGGTGGTTCAACCACGGGCGGGACAACGACCGGCGGCTCGACGACGGGTGGGACCACCACCACCGGCGGGACCACCACCGGAGGCTCGACCACAGGCGGCTCGACCGGCGGCTCCACCGGAGGAACAACCACCACCGTCGGGGCCGTCGTCGCCTTCACCTGCGCCAGCGCGGTGCCCGACGCCGGGTAGACCACCGACAGCGTGCCGGTGGTTTCCGGCGTGACGATATCGGGCGCATTGACCGTTGAAAAGGCTCCGGCATTTCCAGGGTTGGCGCCCGTGAGGAAGTCGGCCAGCGTGCCGTCGACCGGCAGGCCGGCGCCCAGCATGGACAGGTTGAGCGTGCCGTCCAGCTGGACGGGCCCCGTGACATCGAGCCGGTCGGCCGTGCCGCGCGAAAGCCGGATATTCAGCGCGCCCAGCGGGCCCTGGCGGTAGCTGCCGTTGATCGTCAGCGTGCCCAGCTCGTCGAGGCCACCCGGCGCCACGATGCCGTTGTTGACCAAATACGCGCCATCGCCGCCCAGGTCGACGGTGCCGGAGCCGCGGATCGTGCCAGCATTGTGCAGATCCACGGCGCCGGTGCTGTGCAGCGCGGCGCCAGGGGCGATGCGCACGGTGCCGGCGTTGGGGTTGGCCTGCGTGAAGCTAACGCCCACACCGCCTTCCCGGATGTCGAGTACGCCGCCGGCAAGGTTTTCGATCGGCGCCGTCATCGTGGGCGCGCCCGTCTTCACGATCGTGCCGCTGTTGACAACCCGGCCCTGGTAGCCGCCGCTGAAGGTACTGCCGCCGTTGGAGGCAATCTGCATCAGCGCGCCGGCGTCGTTGTTGATGGTTGTCTGGTTCGATGGATACAGGCGCGAGCCGTACGTGACGTCGACGAGTCCGCCCGCCTTGTTGTTGAAGATCGTGTCGGTGTTGAAGGACAGCACGCCAGGCTGAACCGTGCCGACGTTGACCGTGCCATGGTTGTCCCAGACCGTGCCGCCGTTAAGCACGAACTCGCCCTGGATGGCGATCCGGTTATGCGTGGTGAAAGTGAACCGGTTGTCCGGGCCACCGCCCACGAAGGTCAGCGACCCGGGAGCGATGTTCAGCGCCGGTGCTTTAGTTCCCAGCGTCACGTCCCCGAGCATCTCCACATTGCCGCGCCAGGTCATGGCGCCCGCACCGGTAATGGCCACCCCGGCGCCCAGCTTGGAGCCCTCGACGCCCTGCTCGGTGCCCTTCACGAGCAGCGCGGCGCCCTCGGCCACCTGCACGCTGCCACCCAGCACGGTTCTCGACAGCGACAGCGTTCCAGCGTCCACCATGATGCGGCCGGTCGCGCCGTTGTTCAGCCTGGCGATGTCTTGCTCGCCCGCCGAGGTCTTGACGATCTCACCGTTGTTGGTGAGGTTCGACACTTCGGAGGATCTGGTCAGCACCTCGACATTGGTGCCCGAGAGGATCAATCGCCCGTCATTGACCAGGCTTGCGTCAGCGTTGCCCAGGTTGAGCGCGCCCGCGTCCTGCAGCTCGATCTCGCCGGCGTTGGTCCAGGCGCCTTGCAGGGACTGGGGCGAGTCCATCGACACCCGCGCATCCTTTTGCACATTCACCGCAGCGGCGTGGATCCGCGCGGCGCCATGCAGCGTCGTGGTGCCGCTGACGATGTTCAGCGTGCCGTTGCCCAAGGCCTCGCCCTGCGAAACCTCAAGCAGCCCGCCATTGAGGTCGAGGCTGGCGTTGAGCGTGGCCGCATGGCCGGTGTCCGCCGGATTGCCGTAGAAATTGTTCTTCAGGCTGAGGTCCAACGCGCCAGCGCTGCTGGTGATGGGCGCGTTGATCTCGATGTTGTTGTGCGCGCGCAGCATGAGCGACGCGTTTTCGCCCCTGGTCTTGGTGATAGCGGCATTGACGGCAATGTTGCCGTCGCCGGTGCCGTCATTGCCGGTCTGCAGCGAAACGTTGACGCCGGCATTGAGCTGCTCGGCGATCGTGCCGGCAGCAATCTGGGTGCCGTTGGCGCGGGAGACAATGACGCCGCGTTCCACGCTGGCGCCATTGTCGCTCACGCTGTCCACGACCTCCAGATCGCTCGGGTCGATCAGCCACTCGCCGCCCTTGCCCAGCGTCGGTGCATTCCCGACCTTGAGGCTGGAGTGGCCCGACGTGTCCACAAAGCCGCCCGGCCCGGCGCTGCCCGTCGCCGAGAGGCGCCCGTCGATGTCGGACCGGTCCCCGATCAGCACCACGCGGCCGCCGGAAGTGCCATCGGCCTGGATATCCGAAGTCGCAGTCGTCTTGAGCTCGACGGCACGCAGGAACACGCGCCCGCCCTCGCTCACCGCGCTGCTGGCGCTGATCAGCCCGGCGTTGCTCACCAGCGCCCCGCCCAGGCCGATGCGCCCGGCCTCGGCCACGATGCGGCCCAGGTTGCTGGTGTCACCCCCCGCGCCCGACAGCGCGATGGAAACGCCCGGGTGGCCCGTGTCCACGAGCTGCACGTTCTGGCCCGCGGCCAGCAGCACTTCGCCCTGCGGCGCGCCGAGACTGCCGGTGTTCTCCACCTTCTGGCCCACCAGGTAGATGCGGCCTCCGCCGGCGGCATTGATCGCGCCGGCGTTGCGCACCATGCCCGCGTTGCCGCCCGAGGTGAAGGTCAGGCGCCCGGCCAGGAAGTCGGCGTCGCTCACGTTCAGCGTGCTGGCAATGAAGCTGCCGACATCGATGCGCGCGCCCTGCCCCACCATGATGCCGGCGGGGTTGACCAGCCACAGCGCGCCGTTGGCGGTGATCTGGCCGTAGATCTGCGACGGGTCGCTGCCGGTCACGCGCGCGAGCAGCGCCGCGGCCGCGCCGGGCTGGCGGATGTCGACCAGCGCTGCGGAGCCGACGTTGAAGCTCGAGAAATTGACCAGCGCCTGGCCCGAGGTCTGGTGGATCTGCAGCGTCGAGCCGTTTTGCACGATGGACGCCTGGCCGCCGACCACCGCGCCGCCGGTGGGTAGCGCCCCAGGTGCCAGCTGGGCCTGCGCCCCACTCGCACAAAGGGCCGCGACCACCAGGGACAGGAAGCGCAGCTGAAATGCCTTGTTCGATTGCATGAAGTGTGTTCCTGTCAGAACGCGAACATCGCGCTCAGGTGGGTGCGCCAGTCGCCGCGCTTTTCGGTATATGAACTGCCGGCGTCAAGCACGCGGGCCACGTCGAGTTGGAGGTTGAAGTCGCGGCCCAGCGCGTAGCGCGCGCCCAGGCCGGCGCTGGCCACATCCGTGTGGCCCGGCAGGTAGGTGCCCGAAGCCTTGCGGTTCGCGCCGTAGCCAGCGTCCACGAACGCCAACGCGCGCAGGTTCCCCGGCAGCCCGAGGCCCGCGCCAAGCGCGGGGGTGTAGAGCTCGGCATTGAGCACCAGGCCGCTGTCCGTGGCGACCGCGCGCTCGTAAAACCCGCGCACCGCACCCGCCCCCGTCAGACCGATCTGCTCGCTACTCACCAGCGGCGTGTCGGTCAGCTGGGCCGTGCCGGCCACACGCACCTGCCAGCCGCTGTCCAGCGCCCGCAGCGCCGAGGCGCCGCCGCGCACCACCATGAAGTGGTCGCGCGTGCTGCGGTTGCCCGGCGTCAGGTACGAGTAACGGTCCATGCGGCCGTCCAGATTCGTGAACCGCGAGCCGCTGGCGATGTTGCGCGACAGGCCCAGGTTGTAGGCCAGCGCCTGGCCCACGCCGTCGCGCTGGGCGATGTACGCGATGCTCAGCGGCGTGGTCGTGTAGGGCACGCACGACGAGATCGGCGGCGTCGGGCCGGTGAAGCTGATGGTCTCGCCATTGACGTTGCAGCGCGAATCGATGTTCTTGCGGTCGAGCCCGAACACGAGCTTGGCGGCAGTCTCGCCCGAGCGGCCGAGGAAATGGTTGTAGCGCAGGCCCCAGGTCTCGCCCTTGCCCGTGAAGCCCAGCACGCCGCCAAGGGTTGGCGAGCTCGAGGGCGAATTGACGCTCGAGCGGCCGTAGACGAGGTCGATGCTGTCGCCCAACGCATACACCGGCACGCGGTAACCCAGCGAATACACGTGCAGGCGCTGGCCCGAGGGGCTGTCCGGCGATGTGGCGTACGCGAGCGTGCCCACGTGGTCGCGCCCCCACAGGTTGGCGTGCTGCACCGCAATGCCGGTGCGCCAGCGGCCACTGGACGCGGTGCCGGTGTTGTCCAGCGTGGCAATGAAGCGCAGCGGGTTGTGGTCGACAACCGATACCGTCGCATCCACGGTGCCGGGCAACGCGCCCTCGGCCATGCTGACCGCTACCTGCCTGGCCGGGTTGTCGTTGGCCAGCTGGATCGACGCCGACAGATCTCCCAGGCGCGGCGCCGTGCCGGTGCGCAGGCCGCCCAGGCTGGCACGAATGTTTTCATTGCTGAAATGCTGGTTGCCTTCGACGGTGACCGAAGTCACCACGGCTTCCACCACGCGGATCTTCACGGTGCCGCCAGCGAGCTCCTGCTCGGGCACCGCAACCTTCACCGCCGTGAAGCCGGCCTGCAGATAGAGGCGCTCGATGGCATCCAGGGCGCGCTGGATATCGCTGAATTCGCGCTGCGCGCCGGCCAGCGGTGCGACCGCGCGGGCAATGGCGTCGCTGGACACCAGGGTGTTGCCTTCCACCTCGAAGCGCGAGATCTCGAAGCGTGCGACACCGGAATCGGCGGCGTGCACCGAAAAACAGGCCAGCGCGGCGCAAAAAGCCACAGGCGTCAGCCGGGCGCACAGAAAACGGCGTGGGGTCATCGGATTTTTTCGGATGGCGCACGCGATAGCCTTGCCGCGGGCGAGATGGTTCGGAATCTGGAAGGCCAGCGAAGGAGCTGTGGGCCCAGATTATCCGTGAGGCCAACAATTTCTTACATGCGAAACCACGGTTTCACAGACTTGGCACCCAAAAAACCACTGTCGATGCGTCGTTGCTTGTGCATCGCCTGGGATTACGCCAAGGCCTTTGGCGTGAAGGTTTCATCCCCATGTGCACAATACCGGCCTTGCCTGCAGTGCTCCGCCGCAGCGCCGCTCATGAAAACTGCGGGTTCAGTGCCTTGTCCGCAGTGCTACAGGCGCCAAATAATGTCCATGAATTCGCAGAAAACCCAAGAAAAGCAACCCGTTGCACTCAACTGGCGCATGTCCGTTGCGCCCATGATGGATTGGACCGACAGGCATTGCCGGTACCTGCACCGGCTGCTGACGCGCCACACGCTGCTCTATACGGAAATGGTCACCACGGGCGCGCTGCTGCATGGCGACGTGCCGCGCCATTTGCGCTTCAATGCCGAGGAGCATCCCCTTGCGCTGCAGCTCGGCGGCAGCGAGCCGGCCGATCTGGCACGCGCCGCGCAGCTCGGCGAGCAATGGGGCTATGACGAGATCAACCTCAACTGCGGCTGCCCCAGCGAGCGCGTGCAGCGCGGCGCGTTTGGCGCCTGCCTGATGAACGAGGCGCAGCTGGTCGCCGATGGCGTCAAGGCGATGCGCGATGTGGTGGGCATTCCGGTCACCGTGAAGCACCGCATCGGCATCGACCAGAGCGAAAGCTATGCCTTCGTGCGCGACTTCATCGGCACCGTCGCCGAAGCGGGCTGCGAAGTCTTCATCGTGCATGCGCGCAATGCCTGGCTCAAGGGCCTGTCGCCCAAGGAAAACCGCGAAGTGCCGCCGCTGCGCTACGACGTGGTGGCGCAGCTCAAGCGCGAGTTTGCGCATCTGACCATCGCCATCAACGGCGGCTTCAAGGACAGCGCGGCGGTCAGCGAGCAGCTGGCGCTGGTCGATGGCGTGATGGTCGGCCGCGAGGCCTATCACAACCCCTGGTGGCTCGCGAGCTGGGATGCCGAGTTCTACGGCGCGGCGCCCCATGCGCTCACGCGCGAGGCCATCGAGGAGCAGATGGTGCAATACATGGAGCGTGAGGCGCTGGCGCACGGCACCCACTGGTACAGCATTGCGCGCCACATGCTCGGCCTGCGCCATGGCTTGGCGGGATCGCGCCGCTGGCGCCAGGCCTGGAGCGACCACCGGCTCAAGGGCCTGCCGGCGCGCGAGGTCATGGCGCTGGCGCATGCCCCGCAGCCGGCGCTGGTCTGAGGCGCAGCCTTGTCCAATGTCATCCCCTGGTTGGCAGCGATGGCTCTTGCGCCACACTTGCGCTGTGATGCCAGACAACTGCTATATTGCACTGCAACATAAAAGGTCTTGGCCCATGCTTTACCAGATGTACGAAACCCAGCGCTCCCTCGTGGAGCCCTTCGCCGACTTTGCACTTGCAGCGTCGAAGCTCTACAGCAATCCCCTGTCGCCCTTCAGCCAGACACCGCTGTCCCAGCGCATCTCGGCGGGCTTCGAGCTGTTCTACCGGTTGGGTAAGGACTACGAGAAACCGCAGTTCGGTATCACCACGGTGGATGTCGAAGGCGTCGGCGTGACCATCCTGGAGCGCGTCGAGATCGACAAGCCGTTTTGCGAGCTGCGGCGCTTCAAGCGCTTCACCGACGAGGCCGCCACGCTGCAGACCATGCTGGCGCAACCCGCGGTGCTGGTCGTCGCGCCGCTGTCGGGCCATTACGCCACGCTGCTGCGCGACACCGTGCGCAGCATGCTGTCGGACCACAAGGTGTACATCACCGACTGGAAGGACGCGCGCATGGTGCCGCTCGACCAGGGCGTGTTCCACCTCGACGACTATGTGAACTATGTGCAGGAGTTCATCCGCCACTTGCAGGCCAAATATGGCAACTGCCATGTGGTGAGCGTCTGTCAGCCCACCGTGCCGGTGCTGGCGGCGGTTTCGTTGATGGCCAGCCGCGGCGAACCCACGCCGCTGACGCTGACCATGATGGGCGGCCCGATCGATGCGCGCCTCGCGCCCACCGCCGTGAACAATCTGGCCACGGAGCGCAGCTACGAGTGGTTCGAGAGCAATGTGATCCACCAGGTGCCGTCCAACTATCCGGGCGCGGGCCGACGCGTGTATCCGGGCTTCCTGCAGCACACCGGTTTCGTGGCCATGAACCCCGACCGGCACGCGACCAGCCACTACGATTATTTCAAGAACCTGCTCAAGGGCGACGACGCGGGCACCGAGGCGCACCGCAAGTTCTACGACGAGTACAACGCCGTGCTCGACATGGACGCGGCTTACTACCTCGAGACCATCTTCCGGGTGTTCCAGGACTTCTCGCTGGTCAAGGGCACCTGGGACGTGAAGTCCCCCGCGGGCGAGGCCGAGCGCGTGCGCCCGCAGGACATCAGGCACAGTGCGCTGCTGACGGTGGAAGGCGAGCTCGACGACATCTCCGGCTCGGGCCAGACGCGGGCCGCACACGACCTGTGCACCGGCGTCGCGCCCGAATTGCACGCGCATATCGAGGTCGATGGCGCGGGCCACTACGGCATCTTCAGTGGCCGGCGCTGGCGCGAAAAAGTGTACCCGCAGGTGCGCGATTTCATCCTGGCGCACAACGCGCAGCCGCCGCTGCCGGTCGACGATGGCATCGGCCACGACAGCGCATCCCGAGTCGCCGCGCGCAAGGCCCAGACCATCGTGCTGGACCCCGCCACCATCATCGAGCTGCCCAGCGAAACCCTCCTGGAGCTGGCACATGTCACGCCCCCGGAAAGCACCAAGACGGTGCTGGAAGCGGCGCTCGAAGTGGGCCTGGCTGCCGAAACCCTGGAGCAGGGCCCGTCGGTGCGCGCCTCTGAGGAAGCCAAGCGCAAGCCGCGCGGCTCACGCCGAAGCTGAAGGCGGACGCGTCCATGCCCGCCTCCGCCTTGCAAGGCCTGGCGGCTCGCATCGACGCCGCCTTGCCGCAGACCCAGTGCACGCGCTGCGGTTATCCCGATTGCGCCGCCTACGCCCAGGCCATTGCCCAGGGCGTGGCCGCCATCAACCAGTGCCCGCCCGGCGGTGCCGAGGGCATTGCGCGATTGGCAGCGCTCACGGGCCAGCCGGTGCTGCCCCTTTCGGCAGAGCATGGCCTGGAATCGCCGCGCACCCTGGCCGTCATTGACGAGAACTGGTGCATTGGCTGCACGCTGTGCATCAAGGCCTGCCCCACCGATGCCATCGTGGGCGCCAACAAACTCATGCACACCGTGATCGCGCCGCATTGCACGGGCTGCGAGCTGTGCATTCCGGTCTGCCCGGTCGACTGCATCACGCTGATTCCGGCCAGCGGCGCGGCCACCGGCTGGGCGGCGTGGTCGCCGCCGCAGGCCGAGCATGCGCTGACGCGCTACGTCCGCCGGCAAAAACGCCTGGGTGGATCCGCCCGCGCGGCGGCTCCCAAGGCGGCGATGGCGGCGGGTCTGGAGGTGGTGATGGCTGCGCCGGTGGAATCTGCGCAGGCTGCATCTGATGTCACACCCGTGGATCCGAAGAAAGCGGCGATTGCTGCGGCGCTGGCGCGGGCAAGGGCGCAGAGGGGGAACGCTTCTTGAGAAGTGGAAGTAGATTCCCGCCCTTCGATGGGCTCAGGGCGAACCCAAAAGCCCATTGAATTCTCCCCCGCAGCGCATTTTGTCAGTGCCGCGCAAAGAGAAAAGGCCCGCCTCTGCCGCGCTGCCGGTTTCCTTGCGACGGGGCGACAGGCAAAGCACGCTCGAGTCCCCACACCATGGATAATGCGGACCATGAATCCCCTGCTCACCCACCTGCAGCCCTATCCGTTCGAGCGGCTGCGCCAGCTTTTCGCGGGGGTCACGCCCGCGCCTGCGTATCGTCCCATCAGCCTGGGCATCGGCGAGCCGCGCCACCCGACGCCGCCCTTCATCGAGCAGGTGCTGGGCAACAGCCCGGGCGCCCTGGCGAAGTACCCGGCCACGGGCGGCGACCCGCGCCTGCGCGAAGCCTGCGCGCAGTGGATGAACCGGCGCTACGGGCTGGCGCTGGACGCGGCCACCCAGGTGCTGCCGGTCAACGGCTCGCGCGAGGCGTTGTTTTCCTTTGCGCAGACCGTGATCGACCCGACACGCGCGGGCGCCACCGTGGTCTGCCCCAATCCCTTCTATCAGATCTACGAAGGCGCGGCGCTCCTGGCCGGCGCCAAGCCAGTCTACGTGCCCAGCGACCCGGCGCGCAACTTCGCCGTCGACTGGGACAGCGTGCCCGAGTCCGTCTGGCAGGACACGCAGCTGCTGTTTGTCTGCTCGCCCGGCAACCCCACGGGCGCCGTCATGCCGCTGAGCGAGTGGGAAAAGCTGTTTGCGCTGTCCGATCGCCATGGCTTTGTCATTGCCTCCGACGAGTGCTACAGCGAAATCTATTTCCGCGAGGAGGCGCCGCTGGGCGGGCTCGAGGCCGCGCTCAAGCTCGGCCGCAGCGACTTCAGGAACCTGGTGTCCTTTACCAGCCTGTCCAAGCGCAGCAATGTGCCCGGCCTGCGCAGCGGTTTCGTGGCCGGCGACGCGGCGCTGCTCAAGGCCTTCTTGCTGTACCGCACCTACCACGGCGGTGCGATGGGCCCGGCCGTGCAGGAAGCGAGCATCGCGGCCTGGAACGACGAGCAGCATGTGGTCGAGAACCGGCGCCAGTACCGGCAGAAGTTTGCCGAGGTCACGCCGGTGCTGGCCGAAGTGATGGACGTGCGCCTGCCGGACGCGGGCTTCTATCTGTGGGCCGGAGTCCCCGAATCCCTGGGGCTGGACGACGCCGAGTTCGCACGCGCGCTCTATGCTCAATACAATGTCACCGTGCTGCCCGGCAGCTATCTGGCTCGCGATGTCGCCGGCCACAACCCCGGTGCCAACCGCGTGCGCATGGCCCTGGTGGCCGAGACCGAGGAATGCCTCGAAGCGGCCCGGCGCATCGTCCAATTCATCCAAAACCTGAAGAAGTAAGTTCATGACTCAGCAACTGCAATCCATCATCGACGCCGCCTGGGAAGACCGCGCGAGCCTGAGCAGCACCAAAGCCCCCGCCGAAGTCCTCGACGCGGTCGAGCATGTGATCGCCCAGCTCGACGCCGGCCAGATGCGCGTTGCCACCCAGCAGGGCGTGGGTCAGTGGACCGTGCATCAGTGGATCAAGAAAGCCGTGCTGCTGTCGTTTCGCCTCAAGGACAACGAGCTGATCAGCGCCGGCGGCCTGAACTTCTATGACAAGGTTCCCACCAAGTACCAGGGCATGTCGGAAGCCGAGATTGCCGCGACCGGCGTGCGCGTCGTGCCGCCCGCCGTGGCGCGCCGCGGCTCGTTCATGGCCAAGGGCGCAATCCTGATGCCTTCCTACGTGAACATCGGCGCCTATGTCGGCGAAGGCACGATGGTCGACACCTGGGCCACCGTCGGCTCGTGCGCGCAGGTCGGCAAGAACGTCCACCTGTCGGGCGGCGTGGGCCTGGGTGGCGTGCTCGAGCCCCTGCAGGCCAACCCCACGATCATCGAGGACAACTGCTTCATCGGCGCGCGCTCGGAAGTGGTGGAAGGCGTGATCGTCGAAGAGAACTCGGTGATCTCGATGGGTGTCTACATCGGCCAGAGCACCCCGATCTATGACCGCGCGACCGGCGAGATCAGCTACGGCCGCGTGCCTGCCGGTTCGGTGGTGGTGTCGGGCAACCTGCCCAAGGACAACGGCCGCTACAGCATGTATGCCGCGATCATCGTCAAGAAGGTCGATGCGAAGACGCGTTCGACCACCAGCCTGAACGATTTGCTGCGCGACTGAGACTGACTGTGCCTGCGCCAGGCCCGGTACCCGGGGTCCTGCGCAGGCCTTGCTTTACCCACAAGGAACTTGCATGAGCACCATGGAGCGAATCCTGCGCCTGATGGGGGAAAAGCAGGCGTCCGACGTCTACCTTTCGGCCAACGCACCCGCGCTGATCAAGATCCATGGCGAGTGCGTGCCGATCAACAACCAGCTGCTGCCGCCCGATGCGCCGCGCAGCCTGCTGGCCGAGATCGTGCCGCCCGAGCGCATGCAGGAGCTCGAGCAGACCGGCGAGCTCAATATGGGCGTGCCGCTGCGCGGCGTGGGGCGCTTTCGCGTCAGCGCGATGCGCCAGCGCGGCAGCTTCGCGGTGGTGATCCGCTTCATTGCCCAGCATATTCCCGCGCTCGAGACCTTGAACCTGCCGCCGGTGCTCAGCGAGCTGATCCTGCAAAAGCGCGGCCTGCTGCTGGTGGTGGGCGCCACCGGTTCGGGCAAGAGCACGACGCTGGCCTCGATGATCGACGAGCGCAACAAGAACGTCACCGGGCATATCCTCACCATCGAGGACCCGATCGAGTACCAGTTTCGCAACCAGCGCTCCATCGTCAACCAGCGCGAGATCGGCAGCGACACGCAGTCCTTGCAGGTCGCGCTGAAGAACGCGCTGCGCCAGGCGCCCGACGTGATCCTGATCGGCGAGATCCGCGACCGCGAAACCATGTCGGCAGCGTTGGCCTACGCGCAGTCCGGCCATCTGTGCCTGGCGACGCTGCACGCCAACAACAGCTACCACGCGCTCAGCCGCATCCTGAGCTTCTACCCCGTCGAAGTGCGCGAAGCGATGCTCGGCGACCTGGCGGCGGCGCTGCGTGCGGTCGTCTCGCAGCGCCTGGTGCGCACGGCCACGGGCTCGCGCGTGCCGGCCGTGGAAGTGATGCTCAACACCAAGCTCGTGGCCGACCTGATTGAAAAAGGCGATTTCTCGGCGGTGCGCGAAGCCATGGAGAAATCCATGGCCGAAGGCTCGCAGACCTTCGAGGAAGCGCTGGCCGCGCTGATCGTTGCCGGCACCATCGAGCGCAAGGAAGGGCTGGCGCATGCCGACTCGCCCACCAACCTGATGTGGCGGCTACAAAACGAGTTCGCGGGCACCAAGCCGGCGCCCGCGCCGCGTGCCGACGCCAAGCCAGCGGCGCCCGCCGTCGACGAACAGGCCTCCTTTACCGACATCGTGCTCGATATCGGCTCCCGCGGCTGAACGCCGCCGGGGCTGCTGCCCGGCACCCACCTACCGAATTTCCCATGTCCCGTACCCTGCAACTGGCCGAGCAACTCATCAGCCGCCCCTCTGTCACCCCCGAAGATGCGGGCTGCCTTGAACTGATCGCCGCGCGGCTGGCGCCGCTGGGCTTTGCCTGCGAGCGGCTGGACAGCGGGCCCGACAGCTTCCGCGTGCTCAATCTCTATGCCAAGCGCCCCGGCAGCGGCGGCCAGTGCAAGACGCTGGTCTTTGCCGGCCACACCGATGTCGTGCCGACCGGCCCGATCGAGCAGTGGAGCAGCCCCCCGTTCACGCCCACGCACCGGGACGGCCGGCTCTATGGCCGCGGCGCCAGCGACATGAAGACCTCGATCGCGGCGTTTGTCGTTGCCGTCGAGGAGTTCCTCGCCGCCACGCCCGAGCCGCTGATCGACCTGGCCTTCCTGCTGACCAGCGACGAGGAAGGCCCGTCGGTGGACGGCACCAAGGTCGTTGTCGAGCAGTTCAAGGCGCGCGGCGAGCGCCTCGATTACTGCATCGTCGGCGAGCCGACCTCGGTGGAGCGCACCGGCGACATGATCAAGAACGGCCGCCGCGGCACGATGGGCGGGCGGCTGACGGTGCTGGGCATCCAGGGCCACATTGCCTACCCGCAGCTCGCGCGCAACCCGATCCACCAGGCGGTGCCGGCCCTCACCGAACTCGCGGCCACGGCGTGGGACCAGGGCAACGCGTTCTTTCCGCCCACCAGCTGGCAGATCAGCAACATCCACGGCGGCACGGGCGCAAGCAACGTGATTCCAGGCAGCGTGGTGGTCGACTTCAACTTCCGCTTTTGCACCGAATCGACGGCCGAGGGCCTGCAGGCGCGCGTCAAGGCGGTGCTCGACCGCCACGGTCTCGAATACCAGCTGGACTGGACCATTGGCGGCCAGCCCTTCCTCACCACGCCGGGCGAGCTGGTGCACGCGGTGCAGCAGGCCATCGCGGACGAGACCGGCCTCACGACCGAACTGTCGACCACGGGCGGCACCAGCGACGGGCGTTTCATCGCGCAGATCTGCGAGCAGGTCATCGAAATGGGCCCACCGAATGCGAGCATCCACAAGATCGACGAAAATATCGCCCTGGCCGATATCGCGCCTCTGACCAACATCTACCGCCGCACGCTGGAAAATCTGCATGCCCAGGCCGCCCAGGCCCTGGCTGCTTCCAGCGCGGCGTGAACGAAAGCTCCATGACTGAACCCCAAGCCGTGCACGGCACGACGGTTGGCGCGCTCATCGCGTCCGGCGCCAGCGCACTCACCAGCGCCGGCGTGGCCTTTGGCCACGGCACCAGCAACGCCCATGACGAAGCCACCTGGCTGGTGCTGTGGCGCCTGGGCATTGCCCTGGACAGCGACCTCGACGACGCTGCGCTGGCAGGCCAGGCCGTCGACGCCGCGCAGCAGGCCGGTGTCGCCGCGCTTTTTGACGAACGCATCCGCACGCGCAAGCCTGCCGCTTACCTGACGCGCGAAGCCTGGCTGCAGGGCGTGCCCTTCTACATCGACGAGCGCGCCATCGTGCCGCGCAGCTTCATTGCCGAGATCCTGGCCGATGGCTCGATCGACGACTGGCTCAGCGACAAGACGCATGACGTGCTGGACCTGTGTACCGGCAACGGCAGCCTGGCCTGCCTCGCCGCCATGGCCTACCCCGACGTGCAGGTCACGGCCACGGACCTTTCTGCCGACGCGCTGGCCGTGGCGCGCATCAATGTCGAGCGCCATGGGCTGCAGCAGCGCGTGCAGCTGCTGGAATCCGACGGCATGGCGGGCACGCCCGGCCCCTGGGATCTGATCCTGTGCAACCCGCCGTATGTGAACGCGGACAGCATGGCGAAGCTGCCAGCCGAATACCAGGCCGAGCCGGTGCTGGCGCTGGCCGGCGGCGCCGACGGCATGGACTTCATCGGGCAGCTGCTGCGCGATGCGCCCAGCCGCATGCGCGAGCACGCGATCCTGATCCTGGAGATCGGCAACGAGCGCGAATATTTCGAAGCCGCATTTCCGCAACTGCCGGTTTTCTGGCTTGAAACTTCCTCGGGCGACGAGCAGGTGCTGCTGATCACCCGCGAGGCGCTGGTGCGCCACGCGCTCGCTGCCGTCTGAACACCCGCCTGGCGTTGCGCCGGCCCGGGCCTTGCGGCTGCGGGCGGCGCTGTGCCGGCATCTTTTCTTTTGCCCGGCGCATGGCGCGGGCGCACGTGGCGCTGCCACCCCCTGGACTTCTACATGATTACCCTAAAGAACGTGACCTTGCGCCGATCGGCCAAGGTGCTGCTCGACAAAGTGACGGCCACCATCAACCCCGGCGAAAAGGTCGGCCTGGTGGGCCGCAACGGCGCCGGCAAGTCCACGCTGTTTGCGCTGTTCACCGGCGCGCTTGCCGAAGACGGCGGTGAATTCTCCAAGCCGCGCCAGTGGCGCATGGCCCAGGTCGCGCAGGACATGCCCGAGACCAGCGAGTCGGCCACGCAGTTCGTGCTGGACGGCGACACCCGCCTGGCCGAGGTGCAGCAGTCGCTGCTCGACGCCGAGGCCAGCGACGATGGCATGGCGATTGCCCAGGCGTACTGCGACCTCGCCGACGCCGGCGCGCATGACTCGGTGGCACGCGCCCAGGCACTGATCCTGGGCCTGGGGTTCAAGTCGTCCGAGCTCGACAACCCCGTCGACAGCTTCTCCGGCGGCTGGCGCATGCGCCTGCAGCTCGCGCGCGCGCTGATGTGCCCGTCCGACCTGCTGCTGCTCGATGAGCCCACCAACCACTTGGATCTGGACGCACTGGTCTGGCTCGAAGCCTGGCTCAAGCGCTATGCCGGCACGATGATCGTGATCAGCCATGACCGCGAATTCCTCGATGCGGTGACCAACGTGACGCTGCAGATCAACGCCGCGCAGCTCAACCGCTATGGCGGCAACTACAGCAAGTTCGAGGAGCTGCGCGCCCAGCAACTCGAACTGCAGGGCGCGAGCTTTGCCAAGCAGCAGGAAAAGATCGCCCACCTGCAGAAGTTCATCGACCGCTTCAAGGCCAAGGCCTCGAAGGCCAAGCAGGCGCAAAGCCGCGTCAAGGCGCTGGACCGCATGGAGAAGATCGGCCCGGTGCTGGCCGAAGCCGACTTCACCTTCGAATTCAAGGAGCCGCTCAACCTGCCCAACCCGATGCTGGCGATTTCCAACGCCTCGTTCGGCTACCGCGGCGAAGACGGCACCGACACCATCATCCTGCGCAATGTCAGCCGCTCGGTGCTGGCCGGCCAGCGCATCGGCATCCTCGGCGCCAATGGCCAGGGCAAGTCGACACTGGTCAAGACCATCGCCCATGAAATGGGCGCGCTCGCAGGGGAAGTCACCGAAGGCAAGGGCCTGAGCATCGGCTACTTCGCGCAGCAGGAACTCGACGTGCTGCGCCCCGTGGACAGCCCGCTCGAGCACATGATCCGCCTGGCGCGCGAGCAGGGCCCCAACAGCCGCGAACCCTCGCGCGAGCAGGATCTGCGCAGCTACCTGGGCACCTTCAATTTCACCGGCGACATGGTCAAGCAGGCCGTGGGCACGATGAGCGGCGGCGAGAAGGCGCGCCTGGTGCTGGCGATGATCGTCTGGCAGCGCCCCAACCTGCTGCTGCTCGATGAGCCTACCAACCACTTGGACCTGGCCACGCGCGAAGCGTTGTCGATGGCGATCAATGATTTCGACGGCACGGTGATGCTGGTCAGCCACGACCGGGCACTGCTGCGCGCGGTCTGCGACGAATTCTGGATGGTTGGCCGCGGCGCCGTCGGCCCGTTCGATGGCGACCTGGACGACTACCAGCGCTATCTGCTGGACGAATCCAAGCGCCTGCGCGAGGAAGCGAAAAACGAGGACGCCAAGCCCGTGGCGGCGCCAGCACCCGCGCTGGCTCCGGCAGCAGTGGCCGTGGCCGCCCCGGCAGCCGCCGCAGCGCCCTCGGCCCCGGCCATGGACCAGAAGGAGCAGCGCCGCCTGGCCGCGCTGGCGCGCCAGGAGCTGGCCGACCGGATGCGTCCGTTCAAGAAGGAACTCGAAGCCAGCGACAAGAAGCTGGCCCAGCGCATTGCCGAGCGCGCGGCGCTCGAGCAACGCCTGACCGAGCCGCTGCCGGCCGCGGAGATCGTCGAATGCGGCAAACGCCTCAAGGCAGCCAACGATGACATCGAAGCGCTGGAAGAGCGCTGGCTCGAACTCAACGACATGATCGAAGGTTTGACCGCACAAGCTGGCAACGATTCGTAAGTCGGTCAACCTGCTTCAATAACGCTTGAAACCAAGTCTGGGCCTTGGTTTTTTGCTATGTATTTTGAAATCCTGGTACGATTTTCAAAAAAAACCGCGTTTTCGTTGCATTTATTTGCGTTTGGCTGTCAACGGGGTAGCCAGGCTCCACGTTGTAGGAGGAAAGGAGCTTTTACTATGAACATGACTGCCCACACGTCTGCCTGGCCTGAAGACGAACGCGATCGCAAGCGCGCACCGGCCCGCTGCTGAGACCTCTCTGGCACTGGTGCAGGGTTCCGCCCAGCCGAACCCGAAGCACCCTCTTTCCTGAGCGGGCCGATATTCCCATATGGATGTCGTGCCCCCTGATTCCATAGCCGCACAGCCGGCATAAAAAAACCCGCCGCAGCGGGTTTTTTCTTTGTGGTCAATGCATGTGCAGGCCGCCGTTGACCGAGAAGTCGGCCCCGGTCGAATAGCCGCCATCTTCCGACGCCAGCCAGGCAATGATCGACGCGATCTCGCCGGGCTCGCCCAGGCGGCGCACCGGAATGGTGCCAACGATCTTGTCCAGCACTTCAGGGCGGATGGCCTTGACCATATCGGTGCCGATATAGCCCGGGCTCACGGTGTTCACGGTGACACCCTTGGTGGCCAGTTCCTGCGCCAGGGCCATGGTGAAGCCATGCATGCCAGCCTTGGCGGCCGAATAGTTCGTCTGCCCAGACTGGCCCTTGACGCCGTTGACCGAGCTGATGTTGATGATCCGGCCCCAGCCTTTTTCCACCATGTCGCTCACCACCTGCTTGGTGACGTTGAACATCGAGGTCAGGTTGGTTTCAATGACCGCGTCCCAGTCCTCGCGCGTCATCTTGAGGAACATGCGGTCGCGCGTGATGCCGGCGTTGTTCACCAGCACGTCGATGCTGCCGTGCTCGGCCTTGGCCTGGCTGAAGGCATTGAAGGTGGAGTCCCAGTCGCCGACATTGCCGACCGATGCGTGGAACTCGAAACCCTGGTCTTTCTGTTCCTTGAGCCATTTCTGGAAATCCCGTGTCGGCCCGCATCCGGCGATCACTGTGAAACCATCCTTGTGCAGACGCTGGCAGATGGACGTACCGATGCCGCCCATGCCCCCCGTGACATACGCTACTTTTTGACTCATGAAATTTCTCCTGGACAAACCACTCGCAACATAAAGACACTCTATCGAATTTCGTCGATAGAAAGAATGAGGTAATTACCGAGTCATATGGAATCGGCGCTCCGGCATGCGCTGCCTAGACCTTTTCCAGCGCCATCGCCACGCCCATGCCGCCGCCGATGCACAGGCCCGCCAGCCCGCGGCGCGCGCCGCTGCGCTGCATTTCGTGCAGCAGCGTGACCAGCACCCGGCAGCCTGAGGCGCCGATGGGGTGGCCCAGCGCAATGGCGCCGCCGTTGACATTGACCTTGGCCGGGTCGATGCCCAACTGCGCGTTGACCGCGCAGGCCTGGGCTGCAAACGCCTCGTTGAGCTCGAACAGGTCCACGTCCTCGGCCTTCCAGCCTGCACGCTCCAATGCCTTGCGACTAGCAAAAACCGGGCCCATGCCCATGGTGGCCGGGTCCAGGCCCGAGGTCGCGTAGGAAACGATGCGCGCCAGCGGCGTAAGGCCCAGCGCCTTGGCCTTGGAGGCCGACATCACCACCACGGCCGCTGCGCCGTCGTTGAGGCCCGAGGCATTGCCCGCGGTGACCGAGCCGGCCTTGTCGAATGCCGGACGCAGGCCGCCGAGCGCCTCGGCGCTGGTCTTGCGGTTGATGTATTCGTCGGCCGCGAACTGCAGCGGCTCGCCCTTGCGCTGGGGAATCTCGACCGGCACGATTTCCGCATCGAACTTGCCCGCATCCTGCGCGGCCGCGGCCTTTTGCTGGCTGGCCAGCGCCAGCGCATCCTGCGCCTCGCGGCTCACGCCGTTTTCCCTGGCGACGTTCTCGGCGGTGATGCCCATGTGGTACTGGTTGTAGACGTCCCACAGGCCGTCGACAATCATGGTGTCGACCATCTTCCAGTCGCCCATGCGCTGGCCGTCGCGCGAGCCGTTGAGCACATGCGGCGAGAGGCTCATGTTTTCCTGACCACCGGCCACGACGATCTCGCTGTCGCCCGTGGCCACGGCCTGGGCCGCGAGCATCACCGCCTTGAGGCCCGAGCCGCAGACGGCGTTGATGGTCAGCGCCGGCGTCTCCTTGGCGACGCCGGCCTTCATCATGGCCTGGCGCGCGGGGTTCTGGCCAACGCCCGCCGTGAGCACCTGGCCCATGATGACTTCACCCACCTGGTCGAGCGGCACCTTGGCGCGGCCCAGGGCTTCGCGGATGACCAGCGCGCCCAGATCGGTGGCGGGAATCTTGGCAAGCGCGCCGCCAAATTTGCCCACCGGGGTACGAACAGCAGAAACGATGACGATGTCTTCCATGATGGTCCTTTGATGACTTCTGTTTTGGCGATCGCCCTGCAGGCCTATCGCCCCATGCTACGGATATTGCACCGCAGCATTGTCAACGATTTGCATCGGCTTTTTCCCGGACATAGCGCCCGGGCGCCGGTTCGATGGGCTCGCGCCCGTAGCCTTGGGGCGCCGCGACCTGCGCGCCGCCCTGCCCGGCCAGCCATTGGCTCCAGTCGCCCCACCAGCTGCCGGCATGCTCGGTGGCGCCCGCCAGCCATTGGGCATGGCGCGCGGGCAGCGCGCCGTCCTCACGGATCCAGTGGCTGCGGCGGTTCTTGGCGGGCGGATTGATCACGCCTGCAATATGGCCCGAGGCGCCCATGACATAGCGTATCGGGCCGCACAGATGCTGGGTCGAGGCATAGGAAGCCTCGATAGGCACGATATGGTCTTCGCGCGAGCCGTAGATGTAGACCGGCATGTTCAGCTTCGACAGGTCCAGCGGATGCCCGCACACGGTGAGCGCCGCCGGCTGCACCAGCTTGTTTTCGAGGTACAGATTGCGCAGGTACCAGGCGTAGAACGGTCCGGGCAGATTGGTGGAGTCGCTGTTCCAGTACAGCAGATCGAAGGGCGGCGGAGTCTCGCCCTGCAGGTAGTTGCCCACCACATAGTTCCATACCAGCTCGTTGGGCCGCAGGAAGCTGAAAGTGGAGGCCAGTTCCTGGCCCTTGAGCAGCCCGCCCCGGCCCATCTGCCATTCGCGGAACTTGACCATCGGCTCGTCGATGAAGATGTCGAGGATGCCGGTGTCGCTGAAATCGAGCAGCGTCGTGAGCAAGGTGGCGCTGGCCACGGGGGATTGGCCGCGTGCGGCCAGCACGCCCAGCCCCGCCGCGAGCATCGTGCCGCCAACGCAAAAGCCCAGCGTGTTGATCTGCTCGCTGCCCACGATCTCGCGCACGGTTTCGATCGCTTTGATCACCGCCTGCTCGATGTAGTCGTCCCAGGTCGCCTGGGCCAGCGACGCATCGGGATTGCGCCAGCTGATCACGAACGTGCGCTGGCCCTGTGCCAGCGCGTAGCGGATCAGCGAGTTCTCGGGCTGCAGGTCGAGGATGTAGTACTTGTTGATGCACGGCGGCACCAGCAGCAGCGGGCGCTCGAACACCTGCTCGGTCAGCGGCTTGTATTCGATCAGCTGGAAAAACGCGTTCTCGAAGACCACCGCGCCTTCGGTGGTGGCCATGTTGCGGCCGACTTCGAAAAGGCTTTCATCGGTCATGGACACATGGCCCTGCCGCATGTCGTGCAGCAGATTGCCGATGCCCTTGGCCAGGCTCGCGCCCTGCGAGGCCAGCAGCTTTTGCTGGGCTTCGGGGTTGAAGGCGAAGCTGTTGCTCGGCGCGAACGCCGCGCTCCACTGCTCGACGGCAAAGCGCACGCGCCGGCGCGTTTTCTCGTCGGCCTGCAGCGCGTCGGCCAGGCCCAGCAACGTGCGCGAATTCAACAGATAGACCTGCGCCATCAGCGCCGCGCCCGGGTGGCTGCGCCAGCTGTCGGCGGCAAAGCGCCGGTCCTTGAGCGGCTCGGGCGCCGGTCCCGCGTGGCTCAGCAGGCGGGTCAGCTCGCACTGGTAGTCCTGCTGCAGCGCCGTGAGCTTTTGCATGTCGAAGCGCACCGGCGCGGGCACAGCCGCCTCGGCTTCCTTGCCCGGGGGCTGCAGCAGCGCCAGGATCTGGCCCCATTGCTGGCTGAAAATCTGCGGGATTTGTGGGGCAAAGCCCTGGAGTGGGTCAGAATTCATGCGGTGTCCAGAATGGGCAGGATGACAAGGCGGCCAGATGCCCCATTGTTGTCCACGAGCGGCTGCGCTGGCAATGCACTTGAGCGCGCTTTTACCGATGCTTGCCTCTCCACGCCCGACTTTCAGCCCCCTTACGAAGCCGCCCCATGTACCTTGTCGTTATCGCCTGGCTGTATGTCACCTTGATGATGGCCATTGCCGAAGCCACCAGCCCCGTGGGCAGCGTGCTCGGCGCGCTGGTGACCTTCGTGTTCTATGGCGCGCTGCCACTGGGCATCCTGGTCTATATCCTGGGCACGCCGGGGCGCAGGCGCCGGCTGCGGCGGCGCGAGCAAGCCGAGCAGCAGGCCTGGGAGCAGGCCCGGGCCGGCGCGCCCGCCTCAAGCGCCGTCGCGCCAGATGCAGGCCGCGAAACGCCCGGTGCTGCCCAGCCGCCCGGCATCGCGCCGGTGCGAGAAGAACGCTGAGGGGTTGCCCACGGTGCACCAGCGGGCGCTGGCGTCATTGCCGTAGATGGCGTGGATGCCCAACGCCTGCAGCCGCTGGCGCGCCAGGCCGGCCAGATCGGCAAGGTACTTGCCCGCAGCCGACTGAGGCCGAAACAGCGCCGCCGCTTCGGGGTGTCCCTGAGACAGCGCGGCGCGCACCTCCTCGCCCACTTCAAAAGCCGTCGGGCCGATGCAGGGGCCAAGCCAGGCCAGCGTCTGGCCCGCGACGTCGGCGCGAGAGGCCGCCCCGGCACGCACGAGCTGCGCCGCAAAATGCGCAAAGGTGTTTTCCAGCACGCCTTCGGCCGCCCCGCCGGCGCGCACCGTGCCGGCCAGCGAACGCCAGCCCGCGTGCGCGGCCGCCACGGCCGCGCCGCTTGGGTGCGTGAGCAGCACCGGCAGGCAATCGGCCACCATGATGGTGCAGACCACACCCGGCGTCGCGCTCACGCAGGCGTCGGCCGCCAGGCCCTGGGCGGCGCTGCCATCGAGCGCCAGCACATCGCTGCCATGGACCTGGCGCAGGAATACGGGATGCGCGCCGGCCGTGCGTGCGTGCAGCGCGGCGCGCAGCCGCGCGCGGTTTTCATGAACGGCGCGCGCCGCGTCGCCCACATGGTCGCCCAGGTTGAGCGAATCCCAGGGCGCGGCGCTGACGCCGCCGGTGCGCGTGGTGCACAGCGCGTGCACGCCCGGGGGCGCGGGCCAGTCCGGCACCAGCCAGTCATCAAAGGAGACAGTGTTCATTGGTGGTCCGGGCAGGCATCGGGGTGGGCCAGCGCAAAGGCCGGCAGGGCCTCGCAGCGCTCGACAATGGCCGCGATGCGCGGCAGCGCATCGAGCGTGAGGCCAAAGCGCCGCGCGTTGAAAACCTGTGGAATGAGGCAACAATCGGCCAGGCCCGGCGCCGCGCCCCAGCAATAGACCGATTCGGGCTGGCCCGCGGCGCGGCGCTCGTCGGCCAGCAGGCCGAGCCGGCGCTCGAGGGCTTCGAGCCCCGTGCCCGCCCAGTGCCGGTACCACGTGGTCTTGGCCTCATCGGACACCTGGAGCTCGCCGACCAGGTACTTGAGCACACGCAGGTTGTTGAGCGGATGGATCTCGCAGGCAATCATCTGTGCCAGCCCACGCACGTGGGCGCGGCCCAGCGCATCGACGGGCAGCAGCGCCGCGCCTGGATGCGTTTCCTCCAGGTATTCGATGATCGCCATGGACTGCGCGAGCATCGTCCCGTCATCGAGCTCCAGCGCGGGCACCAGCCCATCGCCGATCCGGGCCACATAGCCGGGATCGCGCTGCTCGCCGCGCAGCAGGTGCACCGGCACATAGTCAAACGGCAGGCCCAGGAGGTGCAGCGCAATGCGCACGCGGTAGGCGGCCGAGGAGCGGAAATAGGAATGCAGTTTCATGCCGCAAGCATAGCGCCAGCGCCGCCCGCTGCCCATGGCGCGCACCCGCAACGCGGCGTGCAAAAATCCAGTCTTATATAAGAATTGGGCCGCAGCCATGGCACACTTCCGCTCGGATCCGCGCCGCGCGCGGCATGGCATTTACCTCTCACCCGTGAAAGATTTCTATGCAATATGTATTCGCACCCGCCGACGTCGCCAGCCTGCCGGTGGTGGGCAGCAGCGAGCGTTTTCCCCTGCGCCGCGTTTTCTGTGTCGGCCGCAACTATGCCGAGCACGCCAAGGAAATGGGATTCACCGGCCGCGAGGCGCCGTTTTTCTTTCTCAAGCCCGCGCATGCGGTGCTGCCCGTCGAAGCCGGCACCACCGGCGAGATGCCCTACCCCACATTGACCAGCAACCTGCACCATGAGATCGAGCTGGTCGTGGCCATCGGCAAGGCGGGCAGGAACATCGCCGCGGCCGATGCCGCCGAGTACATCTACGGCTACGCCGTGGGCCTGGACATGACGCGCCGCGACCTGCAAAACGAGATGAAGAAGCAGGGCCGCCCCTGGTCCATCGGCAAGGCTTTCGACCATTCCGCGCCGATCGGCCCGGTCACGCCCGCCGCGCAGGCCGGCAACGTGGAGCAGGCGGAAATCGCGCTGCAGGTCAACGGCGCCGACCGCCAGCGCAGCGATGTCACGCAGCTGATCTGGAACATTGCCGAGACCATCGAGCACCTGTCGGCCGCCTGGGAGCTGCAGCCCGGCGACCTGATCATGACCGGCACGCCCGAAGGCGTGGGCGCCGTCGTGCGCGGCGATCTGCTCGAAGGCAGCGTGGCGGGCCTGACCCCGCTGTCGGTGCGCATCGTCTGATGTTAACCAGTCCTGCGCGCGGCCCACGCCGGCGCGGGGCGCGGCTTTTCCCCGGTGGCGGGCGCCAGCGCCGGGGATGTTTTTTGCTTATATTCAGCCGATGACTTTTCGCACCCCCATCCAGTTCTGCCGCGCCTGCGGCACCGCCGTCGTCTACCGCATTCCCGACGATGGCGACACCCGGGAGCGTGCGGTCTGCCCCCACTGCCACACCATCCATTACGAGAACCCGCTCAATGTCGTCGGCACCATTCCGGTGATGGATGACGGCCGGGTGCTGCTGTGCCGGCGCAATATCGAGCCGCGCCGCGGCCTGTGGACCCTGCCGGCGGGTTTCATGGAGCTCGGTGAAACCACGGCCCAGGGTGCCGAGCGGGAAACCGATGAAGAAGCCGGCGCGGACATCGAAATGGGCGCGTTGTTCACGCTCATCAGCGTGCCCCGCGTGGGCCAGGTGCACCTGTTCTACCGCGCGCGGCTGCGCGCCGAGCACTGCTATCCCGGCCCGGAGACCATCGAGGTGCAGCTGTTTGCCGAGCAGGACATTCCCTGGGAGGAGCTGGCGTTTCGCACCGTCCGGGAAACCTTGCAGCACTACTACGCCGACCGCGCGCGCGGCAGCTTCGGCATGCACTGCATCGATCTGACCTGACCCGCCGACCGTGCCCGCATAACGCACGGTCTACACCGACTGCTGGCCCGGCTCTTGCTTGCATCTTGTCACAAATCCGGGGGTTCCCCGGATCTGGCAGACAACCGTAATGCAACAGATCGGAGGCACGTGATGGCAGCTACCCACGAAGGCGTTCAGCGGATCGATACCGACGGATTCATTCCTTTCATGCGCAAGGTCTCGCGCTGCGAGGATTCGCTGCGCGAA
>JBEVDH010000172.1:0-3786 GCA_040514115.1 Comamonas sp.
GCAAAGGCGAAGACGAACACCCTGGCCTGCACTTTGTCCCGTCCACGCTCACCACGGCGCGCGCCATTGCGTGGTATCTCGATACCGTTGCCGATCTGGACGGTGACTTGAAGCGGCAGTCGCCTGGAACGCCCGATGTCAAACGCCAGGGGAACAGCCTGATAGTGGCTGATCCGCAGCACCGGCTGGCCGGATTCCTGCTCAGCGCACCGACTGCCTATACCGCCCCGATGGCGGGGCGCAAAGATACAGCACTTTGCTCGGTAATCACCATTGACGATCACCGCTGCGGCATGCCCGGGGGCATGCGTGGCATGCAGTTCGAGACGGTGGTGGACGAGGACTCAAAAACTGTCGGGTTGCGGCTGTCGTTCACGGAGCGCAGTCCATGTCCTGTCTACCAGCCTTTGGCCAATGAACGTCAAGTGCTGGACCGGATGAAAGCCGCACAGCAGGGGGCCAGCGCCGCGCTGCCGGAGGCCGGCCAGGACTACTCGGGCTGGTCTGTCGAAAGCCTGGCGGCACGTATGCAGAAACTGCGAAAGCAGGCCTTGGGGGAAATTGCCGTGTTCAAGGCAGACCAGCGGCTGCTGCAAGATATCGGTGCAAGAGACAACCCGCAGCTGCTCATGAATCTCGCGTAACGCGGCGCACGACTTTTGTGGTCGCCAGCGTGCCCGGGCGGTCCCGCTTTTCCAGGTTGCCCCGGTGCGAGCGCCTCGATCCTCGCGATTGCCCGGCGCGGCTGCGGCAGTGAGGCATTCGGGATCACGACATGGGCGTGCTCGCGGGCAGATCCCGAGCAATGGAACTTCTCTGTCCTGTGTAGCACTCACGTTGATTGTTACAGGGGCGATTCCATGACCCGTTACCGGCAGCTGCTTGAAAACTACGCCGTCCTGGTGGGCATCGAGCCCGCGTCCGATTTTCTTGACACCCAGGAGGTGCAGGTCGCCGAGCTGAGCGTCGGCTTCACGGTGGAAGGGGATGAGGACAACGGCAGCATCGTGCTGTTCACCAGCCTGGGTCTGCCCACGCCGCAGATGCCGCGCGAGCGCCTGCTGCAGCTGATGCTCGAAGCCAATGCCTTCTGGGCCGGCACGGGCGGCTGCACGCTCGGGCTGCAGGCGCATACCGGCGCGGTGTTGGTCTGCGCACGCGCGCCGCTGGCACTGTGCGATGCAGCGGCGTTTGCGGCCGTGGTCGATGCCTTTGCCGAGGTGGCGCTGCTGTGGCGTGAAATCGTGCAGGGGCGCCAGATGGTCGACATGCAGACGCTTGCCGCCTGAGAAGGGGGAGGACAGATGCCTGATTCCATATCCCAGTCGCTGGCTCAGCGTGCCGCGTTGCCCCTGTCGGCATCGCAGGAGTCCGTTGCACGCGAAACGGTGCAGGCGGCGCCAGCCCCAGTCCACGGCTTGGGCGCGGCGCAGGGCACGCGGGTGGCGGTGGGCGATGGCGTGGCGCGCCAGGGGCTGCACCAGGATACGCAGGGGGCGCGCGATGCGATGGGCTTGACCTTGGACGATGACGATGACGACGGGGAAGACATTTTCTACGACTTCAGGGAAGACGCTGGCGAGGCACTGGCACGCCCGCAAGGCAAGCCGGCCGCGGCGGTCGTGGTCAGCACGGATCTGACCCAGCAGCGTGACACCGATGCCGCGCAGGTGCAGCAGGAGGCGAGCTGGGGGGGGATGTTCAGTGCGCTGGCAAACGCAGGGAAGGCGGCGCTCGGTTTGACGCTGAAAGTGGTGGATGTTGTGCTTCAGCTGCCAGTGCCGAGGCAGGCGGCCGATGCTTCGGCCACGGCCATGGCCACAAACCCACGTGCCCAACGGGTCAAGACGGCAAGGCAGATCAATCTCTCCGAGGCCGCGGCGCTGGCCACGCGCATCGAAATGGAGTTTGACAAGCTCAACGAGAATATACGCCGCGCCGGCGGCGTGCCGGTATTGCCCCCCGATCCGGATCGCCCGGAAGGGCCGCAGCTGGGATCGTGGGACACGCTGTTTCGCTTCAAGCATGCGGCGTACGGCAATGTTGCCGCAACGCAGACCACACTGAAGGCTGGCGCCGCAGGAGCGGCGTTGCCTGCGGCGGCCAGTGCGGTGGCGCCGCTGCTGGGTCCTGTGGGCGGCATGGCTCTTCAGGTCGCAGGGACGGCGGCAGGAGGCGCGCAGATTCTGGGTGCGCTGCTGGAGTATCCTGAGCTGGCTCGCGACCATCAGGTGGTTGGAATGATCGAAGCAAAGCTCGAAGAACTCAAGCCTGACCTCGCGAAGTTAAGCGAGCGGTTGGCGGATGAACGCACCAGGATCGACGTCGAACGTCGCGCCATCATGGTGGGCGGCACGCGCGAGCAGAAGATCATGGCGCTGAAAGACGAGATCCTGCAGATGAGCCAGGCGCTGGTCGTGGCGCGGGCACGCAAGAACGTGCCGGTGCCGGGCGACGGCGGCGTGCGCGCCGGTACGTTGACGCTGGCGGGGCGCGCCCGCTCGGCATTCACGTCATTTTTTGCTTCGATGCGGGACCGTGTGTCCCATTTCTTTGGCTCATTCTCGCTGCCTTTCACTGCACGCTCGGCGGCTATGAAAAAAGAGGCGGCTTATGTGCTCTCCAAGCAGCGCACGCTGGATGCCCTGCGCGAGCCGACCTCCAGCAGCATCACGAATGGCCTGACGCCGCAGCTCAGAGACCGGATCGACGCCGCAGGCGCGACGCTCAAGCGGCCCACCCAGCAACTGGTGCTGGGCGAGAACCTGACGCGTGCGCTGCGCAAGGAGCAGCAGCCCAACTTTGGTCTGCTCAATTACCGGGCTGAAAGCGCGCCAGAGGCAATTCACCGTATCGGCGCCACGCTCACCGCGGCGCGCGCGATGGCCTGGTATCTCGATACGATTGCCGATCTGCCGCCGCATCCCGGCATGCCCGAAGTCAAGCGCAATGCCGACAACAGCTTGTCCGTGTCGGACCCGGAACGCAAATTGGCCAGCTTCCTGATGAGCGTACCGGTTGCCTACACCGCCAGGATGGCCGGCTCGCAGGCAGGTGCCGTGGGCGCGGGGCTGCGCATTGACGATCCTTCGGCCCAACTGCCCGGTGGCATGGCGGGCCTGCAATTCGAGCCGGTGCTCGACGAGACTGGGCAGTCCAACGTGCTGCGCCTGTCATTTGCGCCACGCAGCGCAGATCCGGTCTACCAGCCTCTGGGCAACGAAAGGCAGGGGCTCCTGGCGCTGAAGCACTCCCTGGAGCGCGCGAGTGCACCCGCGGCGCAGGGCCTGCAGGACTACTCGGAATGGTCGGTGGAGGCGCTGCAGCAGGGAATCGCGCAACGCGTGGATCAGCAGGACCGCGAATACGCCTTGTTCCAGCAGGATCAAAGACAGCTCAAGGCCATCGACACCTGGCAAAACCCGAAAATCGGCGGGTGACCAGCCACCCGGCTGGGGCGCGCGCGCCACTGGGGCCATGTTTGCGGCACACAACCCGGGCGCGGGGGCATTCTGGCGCGAGAATGGCGCTTTCAAGCATTCAAGGCGCATATGAACCATCCGGCCCATGCCGATCTGCTGGCCCGTTACCGCAAGGTGGCGGCCGAAGCCAGCCAAAAGGAACAATTGGTACGCGTGGTCGCGGCCAAGGGGCCGCGTGCCATCCAGATCGCCAGCGAGACCGCGGCCAAGGCGGTGCGCCGGCGCAAGGTTCTGGAAACCCAGCTCGAGCAGCTGGGAATCACCGAGCGCTAGAACTCAGGCGCAGGCGGCGAGCGGCGCGCTT
>JBEVDH010000207.1:0-10223 GCA_040514115.1 Comamonas sp.
GGCGACGTGACGCTGCTGTCCGACAACGTGGAGCTGCTGGCGCTGGCGCGCACGGTCATCCCCGCGGTGCGCACGGCGGTGGATTTCTCGGCCCTGGCCCTGGGCAACACGGTGCAGGACATCCTGCAGGTGGTGAGCGCCACCAACCGCGCCAAGGCCAAGATCGCGGTGCTGCCGGTCTCGATGACCCAGCGCACGACGGTCGCGCACCTGCAGCGCCTGCTGATCACGCCCTGGGCGAGCTCTTCGGCGGCGACTGCCACCGCGGCGGCCGAGGTGCTGACCACGGGCGTCAACGGCGTGATCGCGGCCGATGCGCGCGTCTACGCCGAGGTGCTCAGGAAGCTGCCGGCCAACACGCTGCTGCGCAAGCCGCTGGTCACGGGCCACCGCGGCATGCCCGGCACCACCGACGAAAACACCCTCGAGGGCGCGAAGGCAGCGGTGGCCGCGGGCGCGGATGCGGTCGAGAACGACATCTACATGACCACGGACCGGCACCTGGTCATCATGCATGACGACACCGTCACGCGCACCACCACCGGCACGGGCCGCATCGAGACCATGACGCTGGCCGAGGTCAAGGCGCTCAAGACCAAGCCCGGCGGCCATGCGGTGCCGACGCTGCAGGAGTTCTTCGCCGAGTTCAAGGGCCGCAACATCACCCACTTCATCGAGCTCAAGAGCACCACCGCGGGCATCGTGCCGCTGCTCAAGGAGGAAGTGGAGAAAGCCGGCGTCAAGGACCAGGTGGTGGCGATCTCGTTCAGCGGCGACCAGCTCAACCGCATGGCCGCGACGCTGCCCGAGATCAGCACCGGCCTCCTCAACAGCAACGTCGACAACGGCGATGTGGGGGTCAGCCTGCGCAATATCTTCGATGGAACCCAGCTCTACTCGTCGACCTACAACCCGTCGTATGCGAACGGCCCGAAGCAGGCGACGATGGAAGCCGGCAAGCACCGCGGCATCACGTTCTGGCCCTGGACGCTCAACAACGAGAAGGAGTTCTACCGCTTCTACAGCTACGGCACGCACGGCCTGACCACCGACCACGCGTACTGGGCCAAGGATTTTCCGGTCGCGGTGTCGACGCCGGCCACGGCCACGGTGGCCGCGCGAACTGCGTTCAGCGTGCCGTTGACGCTGACCTCGCAGGTCGGCGCCACCCGCAGCGCCACCAGCAACCAGCTGGTCGTGCTGGACGGCGCGCCCGCGCACAGTGTCGCGGCCGATGGCAGCGTGACCTTCACGGCGACGGGCACGGCCAGCGTGCTGCCGGGCTATACCTACAAGATGGGTGATGGCACCTACAGCTACACGATCTTCGGCAAGCCGATGACCATCACGGTGACGCTGCGCTGAGCGGCGCGGCGCAATGAAAAAGGCCCCCATGCGGTTGGCATGGGGGCCTTTTTCACGTCCACTGCGCAGTGCCGGCGCGGCAAGTTATCCACAGGCGCCCGCGCGCGGCGGGCGGCCGCTCAAAGCGGTGCCGAACGCGCGAAGCGCACCACGGTCACGCCCGGCAGGGCCTGGCGCACCGAGGGCATGACCAGCACGCAGTCGTCGTAAGGCGTGACGACGGGCTCGCCATCGTTGTCGCCAATCACCGTACCCGCCTGGGCAAATTGCTCCAGGCCGGTGAAGGGCGCGTTGAAGCGAAAGCCCGTGCTCTTGGCGACCACCGGGCCCGTCACCGTCAGCGCGATCTGGGGCGCGGGGTCGGGCAGGCGCCAGCCGGGCAGCAGGCGGTCGGCCTCGGCCTGATCGATGACTTCGGACGCGAGCAGGAAGCGCAGGCACTGGTCCTGCGCCACGTCGCGGCTGGCCAGGTCGCCGTGGAAGCCGCATTCGACCAGCAGCGAGCGCGAGTCGCCGGCTTCATCGTCGGGCAGGCCGAAGCGGCCATAGTCGCGCAGGCGCGTGCCGTCCTTGTGGCCCGCGTCGATCACGATGTGCGTGGGCGCGCCCATCTGCTTGGCCAGCAGCAGGTTGCGCGGCTGCACGCCGGTCAGCAGCAGCGGCGCCGAGGGCTCGTGCATCGAGTGCAGGTCCAGCAGCCAGTCGGCCTGGCGCACGAAGGGGCGCAGCGCCGCGGCGCGGCGGCGCTCGTTGGTGTCGCCGGCATCGATGCGCTCGTCGCTCCACTGGCGGTTCAGGTCTTCATCGGTGAAGCGCGAGGCATCGTGTGCATTGGCATCGAAACGATCGAACGCCTGCAGGTTGGCGAACACCAGCGTCAGCGTGCCCTGGTGCGGGCGCAGGCCGGCTTCAAGCAGACCCTTGAGCGCCCAGGCACCGCTGAGCTCGTTGCCATGCACCAGCGCGGTGATCATCACGTTGCGTCCGGGCCGGCCCGATTCGAAGCGCCAGACGCCCTCGGTGCCGGTGTTGCCCGCGCGCCAGGCGCCGATATCGGGCGCCGGCAGGTCAAATTGCAGGGTGCTCATTCTTCGATCTTGGCGAATTCGACGATCTTGGCGTACTTGGCGATTTCGGCCTTGATGAACTTGCCTGGATCGACCTTCTGGTCCATCACGGTCGAGCCCGACGCGGCCAGCTTCTTGCGGAATTCGGCCGATGCCAGCGTGTCGCTCAAGGCCTTCTTGAGCTTGTCCTGGATGGGCTTGGGCAGGTTGGCGGGCGCCATCATCGCGAACCAGGAGCCGAGGTCGACGTTCTTGAAGGTCGGGTTTTCGGCCAGGGCAGGGATGTCGGGCGTGATGGCCGAGCGCTTGGCTTCGGTCGTGCCCAGGGCGATGACCTTGCCCGACTGGATCTGCGGCAGGCCGCTGGAGAGCACGAACACGCCGTACTCGATGTTGTTGCCGACCAGATCGGTGGTCAGGGGCGCCACGCCGCGGTAGGGGATGTGGGTGATCTTCAGATTGCCCTGTTCCTGCAGCGTTTCACCGGCCAGGTGCAGCGCCGTGCCCACGCCCGAGCTGCCGTAGCTGAACTTGCCGGGGTTCTTGGCGACCGCGGCAATGAATTCGGCGGTGTTCTTGACACCGGCCTTTTGCGAAGCGACCAGCACCATCGGCTGCGAAGCCACCAGGCCGATGGGGGTGAAGTCGTCGATGCTGTACTTCACGCTCTTGTTGATCAGGCGGGCAATCGCCAGTTCATTGTTGGCGCCGACCATGATGGTGTAGCCATCGGGAGCGGCCTTGGCAACCTTCTGCGCGCCAATCGCGCCACCGGCGCCGCCCAGGTTCTCGATCACGACGGGCTGGCCCAGGCGCGTGGAGAGCTCGGTGCCGACCATGCGGCCGATCAGATCGGTGCTGCCGCCCGGCGGGTAGCCGATGACCATGGTGATCGGCTTGCTGGGGTACGACGCGTCGGCAAATGCCGAACCGGCCGCCAGAAGGGCAATGCCACAAGCCAGGGCGGTGCGGCGCAGGATAGAACGATTTTGCATGGGGCGATTCCTTATCTGAATAACCTCCATTGTTGGGAAGCACAGCGCCTGATTTGGTGCCAATACGGCACCAAGCCGTGCCGTTATGGCACGAAAATCTGTTGCGCTTGCTTTGCCCTCGGGTCGTGGCATAGGCATGTACCAGCTCAGGGGCACCGAGCAAGGGCCGCCCCGCGGCGAAGCCGCTCAGGGGGTGCTCTATCTTTCCGTTACCCGGTTCCAGAATTCTTCGGCGGCCGGGCTCAGGCGCCGCTTGGCGCGGTACATGCGCACGTCGAAGCGCACCTCCATGTTGCGCCCGCCGGCCAGCGCCAGGCGCCGGGCCTTGCAGTCCGCATGCACCATCGACCAGGGCAGCCAGGCCACGCCCAGGCCCTTTTGCACATACTCGTACTGCGCATCGGCCGAGTCGCATTCGACGATGCGCTGCAGCCGCGGCGCATTCGGGTTCTGCGACAGATGGTCCTCGACCAGGCGCCCCAGCGCCATGCGGTGCGGATAGGCCAGGTAGGGGACGCTTCCGGGCGCGGCAAAGCTGTGGCGCGCCTGGCCCTCGGGGTTGGCGCGCGACACCGGCACCAGCCGGTCGCTGGCGATCTGCACGTAGCTGAACTGGCGCGCATCCCAGCGTACCGCGATTGCCGGGTGGTGGTAGATCAGCGAGAAATGGATTTCATCGTTCTCGAGCATGGCCACGGTTTCATGCAGCGTGCGCGTGTACACCGTCAACGGGCTGTGCTGCAGCAGCGGCCCCAGGCGCAGCAGCCAGTCGGCGACGATGGTGCGCGCCAGCGTGCGGCCTGTTGCCAGCAGGATGGCCTGCGCCTGCTGCCCGGCAATGGCCTGCAGCTCCTCGTGCGACTGCGCCAGCGTGCGCGTCATCAGAGCGCAGGTCTCGAGAAAGGCGTCGCCCGCGGGCGTGAGGCGCACCGGGCTGCTGCTCGGCAGGACCAGCGCCGTGCCGGTCCAGGCCTCGAGCGCGCGAATGCGCCGCCCGAACGCCGGATGCGTCACATGGCGCAGCTCGGCCGCGCGCGTGAAGCTGCGCTCCTGCGCCAGCATCAGGAAGTCTTCCAGCCACTTGATCTGCATGGCCGGGCGCCGATCAGCTTTGCGCTTCGAGCGCTGCCTGCTGGAGCGTTTCGCGCGTGGCTTGCGCCTGGGCGCGTGCGGCCTGGGCAAAGTCGGCACCGGACGAGGCGTAGAGAATCGCGCGCGAGGAGTTGACGATGATGCTGCCATGGCTGCGCAGCCCGGCCTTCACCGTGGCCACGGCATCGCCGCCCTGGGCGCCGACGCCCGGGATCAGCAGCGGCAGCGTCGGGGCAATCTCGCGCACGCGCTCGATCTCCTGCGGGCGCGTCGCGCCCACCACCAGGCCCAGCTGGCCGTTGAGATTCCACGGGCCCTGGGCCAGTGCGGCGATATGCTCGAACACCTTGGGCGTGCCCGGCACATCGGCCAGCGT
This sequence comes from Comamonas sp., assembly GCA_040514115.1. Classification (GTDB taxonomy): domain Bacteria; phylum Pseudomonadota; class Gammaproteobacteria; order Burkholderiales; family Burkholderiaceae_C; genus Comamonas. The sequence continues at coordinate 4,896 of JBEVDH010000207.1, forward strand.
GCGCGCCTGCAGGTCGTCGCCGCCAGGGTTGGAGGTGCGGCACAGCAGGAACGCGCCCTTGCCTTCGTACTGCAGATAGGGCGCGACCGAGTCGAAGCCCATGAACGGCGACAGCGTCACGGCGTCGGCGCCATAGCGCTCGAAGGCTTCCTTGGCGTACTGCTCGGCGGTGGAGCCGATGTCGCCGCGCTTGGCGTCGAGAATCACCGGCACATGGGGCGCTGCGGCGCGCATGTGGGCCATCAGCCGCTCGAGCTGGTCTTCGGCGCGGTGGGCGGCAAAGTAGGCGATCTGCGGCTTGAACGAACTCACGAGGTCGGCCGTGGCATCGACGATGGCGGCGCAGAAGTCATAGATCTTCGAGGCATCGCCCTGCATCGCGGCAGGAAAGCGGTTGGGTTCGGGATCGAGACCCACGCACAGCATGGATTGGTTTTGCGAGCCGGCGTTGCGCAGCATGTCGAGGAAAGTCATGGGGCGCGATTTTAAGGCACGGACCTGCTTGCGGGCCGGATGCAAAAAGCCCGTGCAGGCACGGGCTTGGCTTTAGTGGCGATGACTAGGGACGCACCCTGATGATTTATCCGTTCGTCCTGAGCCTGTCGAAGGATGACGGGCCCGCGCGCGTAAAAGCTGCGCGGAAATCAGCCATTGGCACGCTTTTCAAGAATCTCGAATGCGGGCAGGGTTTTGCCTTCCAGCACTTCCAGGAACGCGCCGCCGCCGGTCGAGATATAGCCAATTTGCGCTTCGATGCCGTACTTGGCGATGGCCGCCAGCGTATCGCCACCGCCCGCAATGCTGAAGGCCGAAGATTCGGCAATTGCCTTTGCAATCGTGCGCGTGCCGTTTTCAAAGGCGGCAAACTCGAACACGCCCACCGGGCCGTTCCAGACAATGGTGCCCGCGGCCTTGAGCTGCTCAGCCAGGCGCTTCGCCGTTTCAGGGCCGATGTCCAGGATCAGGTCGTCATCGGCGACATCGGTCGCGGCCTTGATGGTCGCGGGCGCGTCGGCGGCAAAGGTCTTGGCCACCACCACGTCGGTGGGAATCGGCACCTGCGCGCCGCGCGCGGCCATCGCATCGATCACCGCCTTGGCCTGGGCCACGAGGTCGGGTTCGGCCAGCGACTTGCCGATCTTCAGGCCCGCGGCCAGCATGAAGGTGTTGGCGATGCCGCCGCCGACGATCAGCTGGTCGACCTTGTGCGACAGCGCTTCGAGAATCGTCAGCTTGGTCGATACCTTGGAGCCGGCAACGATGGCCACCAGGGGCTGCGCGGGCGCGGCCAGCGCCTTTTGCAGCGCGTCGATCTCGGCCGACAGCAGCGGGCCGGCGCAGGCCACGGGCGCGTACTGGGCAATGCCGTAGGTCGTGCCTTCGGCGCGGTGCGCGGTGCCGAACGCATCGTTGACGAAGATATCGCACAGCGCGGCGAGCTTGCGCGCCAGCGCTTCCTGGTTCTTCTTCTCGCCGACGTTGACGCGGCAGTTCTCCAGCAGCACGACCTGGCCGGGCTGCACCTGCACGCCATCGACCCAGTCGGCCACCACCGGCACCTCGCGGCCCAGCAGCTCGGACAGACGCTTGGCCACGGGCGCCAGCGAGTCGGCAGGCTGGAACTGGCCTTCGGTCGGACGGCCCAGGTGGCTCGTGACCATCACCGCCGCGCCCGCCTTGAGCGCCATCTCGATGCAAGGCACGGAGGCGCGCACGCGCGTGTCCTCGGTGATCTCGCCTGCGTCGTTCAGCGGAACGTTCAGGTCGGCACGGATGAAAACACGTTGGCCCTGGGCTTTGCCCTGGGCGCACAGGTCGGAGAAGCGAAGAATGTTCATGGCAGCGGATTGGCCTTGCGAAGGAGGATTGAAGAGCGCCGCAATTGTAGGCGCCCATTGCCTGTAGCTCAGGCCGTTCATCCTTCGACGGGCTCAGGACGAACGGAGAACCGACGCTGCGTCGTGCTGGTTGTCTGGCCTTTCACCCCCTACAGCTCTCACACTACCGTTCGCCCCAGGCGAGCCCCCTGAGCTTCCCTGCGCGGGCCGTTCGAAGGGCGTTTCAGGGCGCAATGTGAGCTCGTTCACTATGGAGCGCCCTGGAGCAAGCTACCAACCCAGCCCAATATGCAACGGCAAGTAAACCGCCATCCCCACCACGATCGTCCCCAGGATCCCCCGGCGCCAGAAGTAATAGGCCGTCGCACAAACGAAGGCCGGTAGCCGCGCGTCAAGGAAGGTCTGTATCAGCGCGCCCTGGGTGACGACCAGCTCGGGCGCGATCACCGCCGCCAGCGCGGCCAGCGGCGCGTATTTGAGGCCGCGCTTGAGCCAGTGCGGCATCGGCACCTCGCGCTCGGGGTACATGAAGAAGGCGCGCGTCAGCAGCGTGATGAAGCCCAGGCCCAGGCAGTTCAGGGCAAAAAGCCACCAGGAATCCATCATGGGCGTGGGTCCTCGTCGAGTGGCAGCACCGGGTTGCGCTCGCCGCGCGCCGGGTCGGGCGCGCGCAATGCGGCCGGGCCGGCGCGCCATTCACGCAGCCGGCGCTCGGTGCTTTCCATCATCAACCCCACCGCCACGGAAGCTGCGATCGCGGCCAGGATGTTGAGCTTGAGCGGCAGCGCAAACGCCGCCACGGCCACCGCGGCGGCCACGCCGGTCGCGGTCCAGGTGGTGCGGTCGGTCAGCATGGAGTACAGCACGCCCAGCAGCGCCAGCACGCCCGCGAAACCCAGGCCCCACGACAGCGGCACCTGGTCGGCAAGAAAAATTCCGGCGACCGAGAACGCCTGCCAGACCGCCCAGTTGGTCGAGGCCGCGCCCCAGAAGAAGGGCAGCTGCTCGGGGCTGCGCTCGCCGCCGGGATAGCGCTTGAAAAACGCGACGAAGATCACATCGCCGCTGAAATAGCTGATGGCCAGCCGGTGGCGGCGCGTGAACTGCGCAAAGTAGGTGCGCCACATGCTGCTCAGGATCACGAAGCGCAGGTTCACGCAGACCGCGGTGAACCACACGACCCACAGCGGCGCGCCCGCAATCATCAGCGGCAGCACGGCCAGCTGGGCGCTGCCCGCATAGACCACGAACGACATGAACAGGGCCATCGACACGGTCATGCCGCTCTTGACCATGGCCACGCCCGTGACCAGCGCCCAGGCGGCAATGCCCAGCGAGACGCCGCTCATGGCCTGCATGCCGACGCGAAAGGCCGGGTCACGCGCAATGCCCAGTGCGCGTTGCGCCATGGCGCCCCGCTCAGTGGTCGCTGGTGCGGGCGCGCTCATGGCGCGGCTTCAAGCTGCGCGCCCACCGGCAGCGCAAAGCCGTGCAGGAAATCGCCCGCCGCCAGGCGCTTGCCGCCCGCGCGCTGCAGCTGGGTGAAGCGCATGACGCCCTCGCCGCAGGCCACGACCACGCCCTCGGCATCGGCCGAGAGCACCGTGCCGGGCGCGGCCTCGCCCATGCGCGGCTCGGGCCGGCCTTCCCAGAGCTTGATGGTCTCGCCCTGCCACTGGCTGGCGGCCCCGGGAAAGGGCGTGAAGGCACGCACCCGCCGGTCGATGGTCGCGGCCGTCAGGCGCCAGTCGAGCCAGCTCTCGGCCTTCTCGATCTTGTGCGCGTAGGTCACGCCCGCAGCGGGCTGGGGCGTGCGCGGCAGGCCGCCGCAGGCGCTCATCTCGAGCGCCTCGACGATCAGCCGCCCGCCCAGCGTCGCCAGTTCGTCGTGCAGGCTGGCAGTCGTGTCGGTGGCGGCAATCGGCAGGCGCTCGATCAGGCACATGTCGCCGGTATCGAGCCCCGCGTCCATCTGCATGATGGTGACGCCGGTCTCGCCGTCGCCGGCTTCGATCGCGCGGTGGATCGGCGCCGCGCCGCGCCAGCGCGGCAGCAGGCTGGCGTGGATGTTCAGGCAGCCGCGCGCGGGCGCATCGAGCACCCACTGCGGCAGGATCAGGCCATAGGCGGCCACGACCATCACATCGGCCTGCGCCGCGGCAATCGCCGCCTGCGCCGCGGCCGCGTCTTCGGGGTATTTGCCGTCGAGCCGCAGGCTGCGCGGCTGGCTCACCGCAATGCCATGCGCCAGCGCGCACTGCTTGACAGGCGAGGCCTGGAGCTTCATGCCGCGGCCCGCGGGCCGGTCGGGCTGGGTCAGCACCAGGGGCACGCGAAAGCCCGCATCGAGCAGACGCTGCAGGGCCACGCTGGCGAATTCCGGCGTACCGGCAAAGATGACGTTCATGCAATCACAAGGGGGAAGGGCGCCGCTCAGTCAAGCGGGTCGCTGTCGTTGAATACTTCGTCGGTGAACATCACGCGACGCACCACGCCAGCAGGGTCGATATGCACATGGGCCTGGCGCGAGGCTCCATTGTCCAGCAAACGGTAGGTCCAGATGTCGCCTTTGAAGCTGGCCACATGCTCGACCAGCGCTGGCGGGCCGAACTGCTGCAGCACGCTTTCGCGCGTATCGGCCGCATTGCGCAGCCGATGGAACTGTTCCACGGTCAGCACCTGCTGCACGCTTGCCAGCCGTTGGCGGGCGTCGAAATCGAGGTGGTAGACCTGCTGGCCCGCGGGCTGGCGGCTGTAGAGCAGGCGCTCGCCGCCGCCGGGCAGCGCCTGCGTCGATGTGGGCCGCCCCATGTCCTGCAGCACCTCGGCGCGCGGCGCGCCGATCTTTTGCCACTCGGCCACGGCGCAGCCCGTGAGCCAGAGCCCCGCCATGCCCCAAACCGCCCAGCGCGCCGATCGGCTCAGCACGGGGCGCAGCGTCATTGCCGGTCCTGCTTTTGCTGCTTGAGCAGCTTGGTCTTGATGCGGTTGCGCTTGAGCGGCGACAGGTACTCGACAAACACCTTGCCCAGCAGATGGTCCATCTCGTGCTGGATGCAGATCGCCAGCATGCCTTCGGCTTCGATCTCGCGCAGCTGGCCCTTGTCGTCAAGCGCGCGCACCTTCACGGCCGTCGAGCGCTCGACGCCGTCATAGATGCCCGGCACCGACAGGCAGCCTTCGTCGCCGAGCTGCTTGTCGTCGCTGGCCCAGACGATTTCGGGGTTGATCAGCGTCATTGGCTGGTCACGTTCTTCCGAGACATCGATCACCACCACGCGCTCGTGCACATCGATCTGCGTGGCCGCCAGGCCAATGCCCTCGGCGTCATACATGGTCGCGAGCATGTCGGCCACCAGGGCCTGGATGCGCTCATCCACCACGGTGACCGGCTGGGCCACCTTGTGCAGGCGTGGATCGGGGTAGCAGAGGATGGGAAGAATTGCCATGGCAGCCAACAAAATGATGTCGCTATTTTCGCCACTTTTGC
>JBEVDH010000248.1:0-4148 GCA_040514115.1 Comamonas sp.
TGGGCGGCGACTTCGCACCGGCGATGTGGCTGGGGCTCATCTGCTTTGCGGCGCTGTTTGCGTTCTTCTACCGGCGCGTGCTGCGCAAGTGAGCGCTTGCTGGTCATCGGGTTTTAGCCGCTAAAAACGTCAGCGGCCCGGATACTGTGCACAGCTTTGCTCCTGCGGCGGGCAAGCTTTTCTGCGTAACTTCCGGAGAATTTGCATGACCCTTGCCCACGCCTACGCCGCCCAGTCGGCCACCACGCCGCTGGCGCCCTTCACCTTCGAGCGGCGCACGCCCCAGCAGCGCGATGTCGCCATCGACATCCTGCACTGCGGGGTCTGTCACTCCGACCTGCACACCGCGCGCAGCGAATGGGGTCCGGCAAAGTACCCCTGCGTTCCCGGCCACGAGATTGTCGGGCGCGTCACGGCCATCGGCAACGGCGTCTCGAATTTCAAGGTCGGTGACCTCGTGGGCGTGGGCTGCATGGTCGACAGCTGCCAGCGTTGCCAGCCCTGCGCCGAGGGCCTGGAGCAGTACTGCGACAACGGCTTCACCGGCACCTATGACAGCCCCGAGCAGGCATCGCGCGAGAACACGCTGGGCGGCTACTCCGACCATATCGTCGTGCACGAGAAGTTCGTGCTGCGCGTGGCGCATCCCGAAAACGATCTGGCCGCCGTGGCCCCGCTGCTGTGCGCGGGCATCACCACCTACTCGCCGCTGCGCCGGTGGAAGGTCGGCCCGGACCGGAAGGTAGGCATCGTCGGCCTGGGGGGCCTTGGCCACATGGGCGTGAAGATCGCGGCGGCCATGGGCGCGCATGTGGTGCTGTTCACCACTTCGCCGGGCAAAGCCGAGGACGCGCTGCGCCTGGGCGCCAAGGAAGTCGTGGTGTCGAAGGACCCGGCGCAGATGGCCGCGCACGCCAACAGCTTTGATTTCATCCTGAACACGGTGGCGGCCGCGCACGAGCTCGACCCGTTGCTGGCGCTGCTCAAGCTCGACGGCACCATGACGCTGCTGGGCGCGCCCGCGACGCCGCACCCCATGCCCTCGGTGTTCAGCCTGATCATGAAGCGCCGGCGCCTGGCGGGCTCGCTGATTGGCGGCATTGCCGAGACACAGGAGATGCTCGACTTCTGCGCGCGCCATGGCATTGTTTCGGACATTGAGGCGATTCCCATGTCGCGGATTAACGAGGCTTATGAGCGCATGCTGAGGAGCGATGTGAAGTATCGCTTTGTGGTGGACATGGCGACGCTCAAGCAGGGGACCGCAGACTGAGGCACGCCCTCGATACCCGCGTTGCGCGCAAGCTCGCCGCACTGCGTATCCGGCAGCCGACCTAAACTGATTTGCACTATGAAAACCATCGTATTGATAGTTGCTTTGGCATTCAGCTTCGCCGCACAGGCCGGCACTTTTGCCTATGTCTCCAATGCGCAGGACGGCACGATCTCCAGCTACCGCATCGACCGCGCGCAGGGTACGCTGCAGCCCCTGGCCACCACGCCGGCCGGCCCGCTGGTCATGCCGCTGGCGCAAAGCCCTGACGGGCGCCATCTCTATGCGAGCCTCTATGCGCCCCCCTATGCGGTGGTCAGCTACCGCATCGATGGCCAAAGCGGCGCGCTCGATCGGGTCGCGACCACTGCGCTGCCACAGAACATGCCCTACATCGCCACCGACCGCAGCGGGCGCTACCTACTGGCGGCGTCCTATGACGGCGACAGGATCAGCGTCAGCCCGATCGGGCCAGGCGGCGTGGTGCAGGGCGAGCCGCTGGAGCTGCATGCGACCGGCCGCCATGCGCACTCCATCGTCGTCGACCCTAGCAACCGCTTTGCCTATGTGGCGCTTTTGGGTGCGGACCGGGTGCTGCAGCTGGCGTTCGATGAGCGCAGCGGCGCGCTGGTGTCCATTGACGCGGGCTTTGCGTCGGCCGAGGAGGGCGACGGGCCGCGGCATATCGCGCCGGCGCCCAATGGCCGCTTCCTGTATGTGCTCAATGAGCTGTCTGGCAGCGTGACCACCTATGCCATCGATCGCGCCACCGGCGCGCTGCGCCGCCAGGAGTCGGTGGCCAACGAGCCCGCGGCGCGCCAGCAGCTGCAAAAAGGCGTGATCCGCGCGGGCGGCCCGCTCGACGAGACACCGCGCATCTGGGCGGCCGACATCAAGGTCTCGCCCGATGGCCGCTTTGTCTATGCCACGGAGCGCACCACCAGCACCGTGAGCTGGTACCGCGCCGACCCGGCGACCGGCAGGCCCACCTATGTGTCCGCATTGGAGGTGGAAAAGCAGCCGCGCGGCATTGCCATCGACCCACGCGGGCGCTGGCTGGTTGTCACGGGTGAGAAAAGCGCTGAAGTGGGGCTGTATGCGATCGACCCCCAATCAGGCGCGCTGCGCCGTACCGGGGCCGCGCCTGCGGGCAAGGGGGCGAACTGGGTGGAGATCGTGGATACCGATTGAGACGGGCTTTGCGAGCCACAGAGCGAAATGCAGCTTTCGGCTTTTTAGGCTATTCACTTTGTTATTCATAAAACTATTCATTCTGGCATCATGCTGGCATGAATGGCAGCACCTCTTCCCATGCCCAACGCGTAATGCAGTTGCTCGGCGCGCAGCTGCGCACTAGCCAGGAGCTGTGTACGGTGCTGGCAGTCAGCCAGCCCACCATGTCGCGCGTACTCAAGAGCATGGCCGCGGACGTGCTCAAAGTTGCTATTCAAGGCGTTATTCACTATGCGCTGCATGACCAGATGCGCAGCCACCTGCGCTCCAATATCTCGCGCGTGACACCCTCGGGTCAATTGCAACGTCTGGGCGTTCTGCTCCCAGTGCGGCCAGAAGCTTTCGTGTTTGTCGCCGAGGAGGGCAAGGACGGCTATACCGATGGCCTGCCGTGGTGGTTGTTCGACATGCGCCCCCAAGGCTATCTGGGCCGCGCCTATGCGAGAAGCAACGCTGCGGCGCTGCGCCTGCCCGAGCGCCTTGGGGATTGGAGCGATGCGGATGTGATCCAGGCACTGCAGCAGCATGGGCATGACCTTGCGGGCAATTTGCTGGTGGGTGAGCGCGCCGAGCAGATGTTCGTCGATCGGGCGCTGCCCGAGCCGATCGCGCGCGAAGACCGGGCAGGTGCCTATGTCGCGCTGTCTGCCCTTGCCGATGCCGGCGAGCTGCCAGGATCATCGGCAGGCGGGGAACAGCCCAAGTTCACGGCCTATGCCCAGACGCCCACCGGCATGGCCCATGTGATCGTCAAATTCAGCGCGCGCGTGGACAACGCCGTGGCCGAGCGCTGGCGCGATCTGCTGCTGGCCGAGCACCATGCACTCGAGACGCTGCATGCGGCTGGCGTGCCAGCGGCGCGCAGCGCCATCGTCGATAGCGCAGGCCAGCGCTTTCTGGAGGTGGTGCGTTTCGACCGCATCGGTGCGCTGGGACGATCCGCGCTGCTGTCGCTGGCCGCGCTCGACGCCGAGTTTGTCGGGCAGGGCGGCAACTGGTTCGAGAGCACGCAGGCGCTGGTGCGCGAAGGCCAGGTGGTGCCCGAGGCCGTGCCGGCGGCCCAGCTGCTGTGGGCCTACGGTGTGCTGATCGGCAACACCGACATGCATGCGGGCAACCTGTCGTTCACCTCGGACAGCGGCCGGCCCTACCGGCTGGCGCCGGCCTACGACATGACGCCGATGGCGTTTGCGCCGCGCATCGGCGGCGCGATGGCCGACACCCTGCGCCCCGCGGCGATCGTGGTCGCGATCAGTGGATCGATATGGCGCCAGGCGCATGCGCTGGCGCTGCGCTATGCCGAGCGCCTGCGCGGCGACCAGCGCCTGAGCGTGCGCTTCGCGCCCTGTGTGGCGGCCACCGAGCAGCAACTGACGCAGGTAATGGAGCGGATCGAACGCATCGCTTGACGGCGCCGCCGAGCTTCGTGCCGCCGTCCTACAGCCTGCCTGCCGGGGTCCGCATAGCATCCTCAGCATGCGTGCTGAAGCGGACCTGATCATTGCCCGCCCCGAAGGGCTGTATTGCCCGCCCGGCGATTTCTACATCGACCCCTGGCGGCCCGTGGAGCGCGCCGTCATCACCCATGCCCACAGCGACCACGCGCGCTACGGCAGCGCGCACTACCTCGCGCACCACGACA